>NZ_JADLQN010000001.1:950255-1267007 GCF_015477835.1 Nocardia higoensis
CGCCCGCCACGCCGGGCGAGATCTCCTGGCGTTCACGCCGTTCGGCGCGGTCGATCTGCGCTCAGAGAGAAAGGACCCGATCGTGTCGGTTCCGTTGTGGATGTGGCCGGCGGTGCTGGCGGTCATCTTGGCGATGCTGGCGGTGGATCTGTTCGCCCACCGCAAAGCCCACGTGGTCGGCGTCCGCGAGGCCGCGGTCTGGTCGGCGGTGTGGGTCACCCTGGCCGTCGGCTTCGGTGGGCTGATCTGGTGGAGGTGGGGCGGGGAATTCGCCGCCCAGTACTTCGCCGGGTATGTGATCGAGAAGTCCCTCGCGGTGGACAACGTGTTCGTCTTCGCGGTCATCTTCGGCTACTTCGCCGTGCCACGCGAATACCAGCATCGTGTGCTGTTCTACGGCGTGCTGGGCGCGCTGGTCTTCCGTGGGGTGTTCATCGCCGCCGGATCGATCCTGATCGCGAGTTTCGCCTGGATCCTCTACGTCTTCGGCGCGTTCCTCGTGGCCACGGGCATCAAGATGGCCCGCCACCGCGACGAAACCATCGACCCGGAGAAGTCTCTGGTACTGCGTGGATTCCGGCGCCTGGTGCCGATGACCGACGAATTCCGCGGCCAGAAGTTCTGGGTTCGAGAGCACGGCCGCCGGCTGGCCACGCCGTTGCTGGCGGTGCTGGTGCTCGTCGAGACCACCGACATCGTCTTCGCCGTGGACTCCATCCCCGCCATCTTCGCCGTCACCAGCGAGCCGTTCCTGGTGTTCACCTCCAACGCCTTCGCCATCCTCGGCCTGCGCGCGATGTACTTCATGCTCGCCGACCTGATGCACCGCTTCATCTATCTGAAGCTGGGCTTGGCGTTCGTGCTGGTGTGGGTCGGTGTCAAGATGCTGCTGCTCGACATCTACAAGATTCCCACCACCACCTCCCTGGCCGTGGTCGTCGTCATCCTCGCCGTCGCCGTCGCCGCAAGCTTGACCCGGACCCGCGTGCGTCCCGCCGAGGACGCCGGCACACCCCCTCCCGGGACCGATACCCACGGCCACGACCACGACCACGATGAGGTGATCGATACACCCGTCCCCGCCGCCGGCCCCGGTCGCCGTACCCGATGATCAGAGCACCCTCCCCGGACCGTCAGCTGCGCCAGGCCCCGCGCCGCGCAGCTGACGGCTGCGCCAACCCGATACCGACGACATCCGAAGGTGGATACCGGAAATGACGATGGTCTATCGTGCGGGTATGCCCTCCCGCGACGTCACCGCGACCCCCGCCGACCACCCCACCGGGGACACGCCGTCGGCACCGGCTCGGAGCTGGACGTTCCTCACCAATCACGCCCATGTGCTGCTGTGCCTCTCACGCGACGGCGAGCTGACCATGCGCGAACTCGCCCAAGCCGTCGGCATCACCGAACGCGCCGTGCAGGCCATCATCGCGGACCTCATCGGCGACGGCTATCTCACCCGCGTCAAGAACGGCCGACGCAACACCTACACCGTGCACGACCACGGCCGCCTGCGGCACCCTCTCGAATCCACCCATACCGTCGGCGAACTCATCACCGCCCTCCGCTGAACCGCACCGCCGCGGACACCCGCGGCCTTCGGTATCGATGTCGAGCAAGAATCCGCATGCCGACGAACCGGCGACAACGCGAGAGCCCTCGACCATTACCCCAGCGAGCGAAGGTAGATGAGCGTCGCCTGCACCCGTCGGTCGCCGTCCCGCAGCGGAAGCTTGGCGAAGATGGCCCCCACATGTTTTCGCACTGCCGCTTCCGAGACGGTCAACCGTCGAGCGATACCGGAGTTGGTGTGTCCCTCGGCGATCAGCGCCAAGACCTCGCGCTCGCGCGGAGTGAGCGCGGCGAGCGGAGCGCGGCCCCTGGACACCTTGACCAGGGCACGCACCACATCGGGGTCGACGATCGTCTCGCCTCCCGCGACCCGGTCCACCGTGTCGAGGAACTGGCGGACATGCCCCACCCGTTCTTTGAGCAGATATCCCATGCCGCCGCGCGCGGTCTCGTCGTCGAGCAGTTCGTCGAGGTAGGCCACCGAGACGTATTGCGAGAGCACCACAACGGGCAATTCGGGCGCGCGGCTGCGCAATGCCGCGGCGGCGCGCAGACCGTCGTCGGCGTTGTCGGGCGGCATCCGGACATCGGTGACCACGAGGTCGGGGCGATAGGCCTCCCAGGCGTGCAGCAAGGCAGGCGCGTCGCCCACGCAGGCGCACATCTCGTGTCCGGCCGAGGAGAGCACGTCCGCCACCCCTGCTCGCAACAGCGGGCTGTCCTCGGCGAGCACGATACGCAAGGGCCGGACGACGGAACTCATGTCGGGCATCGCATCCGGATCGTGGTCGGTCCTCCTGGCGGGCTCGTCACCGTGAGGGTGCCGTCCAGCGCGTGCAGCCGCCGGCCCAGCCGGTCGAGACCGCCGCTCGGGCGGATGTGCGCGCCGCCGACGCCGTCGTCGGTGACGCTCATCGTCCACACGCGGTCGACGCGCGCGCCGCGTACGGTCACCTGCCGGGCCTGAGCGTGGCGGACCGTGTTGGTCAGTGTCTCCGACACCACCACGTATGCCATGTGCTCGACCGGAGCGGGTAGTCTCGCGCTCGCGAGGCCGTCGAGCGCGATGGTCACCTCCAGCGGGACATCAGCCACCAGGTCGGCCAGCGCCGGTTCGAGCCCTTTGTCGATCAGGGCCCGCGGCGAGTAACCGAGCAGCACGGCACGCAATTCGGCCAATGCTTCGTCCACCTGCCGGTGCGCGTCGGAGGCGAGTCGCCCGGCGGGCCCGTCTTCGTCCATGGCCTCGACCAGTCCCAGGCGCATCGACAATGCGACCAGCCGGTGCTGCACCCGGTCGTGCAATTCCGACTCCAGCAGCGCGCGTTCCGAGCGCTCGGCGTCGAGCAGACCGCTGCGTGCTGTCTCGAGCCGCGACGCCTCCACGCGCCACGGGTCGGCGTCGAACCCGAGCAGGTGCCGGGCCATCGCCGACTCCAGCACCGCCCAGCCGCCCGCGAACAGCAGCAGTACCGCCGTGCCGACGAGTCCGGTCCCCGCGAGAAGCCAGCCGCCTGCCGCGGTGTCGACGGTCCACGGACCGAGGTCGAAATGGTCGTCGCGGACCAGCACGGGGGCGGCGAAGAGCATCACGATGATGACCACGGCGAACAACGCCGCCGTAGCGGCGACCGCGCCGGAAACCGCCGCGCCCGCCACATAGGCGACATGCCGCACGGTGGGCAGCCGATTCCCCTGCGCAGACGCGCGGACCTCGATGCCTGCCCGGTCTGCCACCGCCGGATCGACCAGGCGTAGACGTGCGCAGTGCGCGCGCAGCATCGGCTCCCACAGCCCCACGCGCAGTCGGCGGGTCACCCCGAGCAGAAGGACGGGGAGCGCGCCGAGCATCGTGAGGGCCGAGAGGAATCCGGCAATGCCCAGACACACCAGCGACAACCACGGCCACCGCGTTACCAGGAATCGAGGACCGCTCCGCATCGCCGCGGTCACGCCGCCGGTCACGACCGCACCGCCGTCGCGCCGCGCCGACCCGGCAGAGTCGACACGAGGATCGCCCCGACGACGGGTAGATAGGCCAGGCACAGGAGAAGCGTAGTGGCACCCGAATGAGCGTCGGGCGCGATGAAACGATCGATGCCCACGGCGACGACGAGATTGCTGCCACCGTGCAGGATCGCCGGTGGCCACACCGACCCGCTGCGGCCCCACAGCCAACCGATCACGAACTCGAGCAGCACCGACAACGGCAGCCACATCAGCATGGCCAGGATCGCCTCGCTCGCCGAGTGGTCGGCGCCGAAATATCCCACCCACGGCAGCGGCCAGTGCCACACGCCCCAGATCACGCCGGTGGCGAATGTCGTCGCGACCGGTCGCCCTGGCAAGAGTCGATCGCGGAGATAGGCGGTCCACCCGAACTCCTCGCCCCAGAACACCGGGGCGACCAGCACGGGTATCAACAGCGCGACCGCCAAGAAGACGCCGTCCTGCCGATCGACCGGCGCCGCAGCGATATCCCACATTCCCGAGAGTGCGGCCATCACCAGTGCGAGCACGAGAACGCCCACCGGCATCAGCGTCGCGATCGCGTACGACGACCACGCTTGCCTGAACCGGAGGGCGAGACCGGCATCGGATAATCCCTCACCGGTGATCCAGCGCCGCGTGACGATCGCCGCGAGCGCGGGCACGAAAGCGGCGGTGAGCAGTTGAATCACCGGGTCGTCGAGTGAGTACCCGGCTGCCCACACGACAGCCCACGGGATCCAGGATCCGGCGAAGGTGAGCAGGAGGAACCAGCGGACCCCGACCGTCCGGCCGGGTGCGTCGAGAACGGGGGAGGACCGGAGGTGGGACGGCGTGGAAGTCATACCTCGACTTCACGGCAATCCGGCGTGCACCGCAGTAGCCGTCGGCACCGTCACCCGGTAGCGCGCACGCTACCCCGGGGACCCCCGGTCAGGCAGGGCAGAGACCGGCGATCACGACGCGAAACGGGGCGCCGCCTACATTTTGGCGTGCTTGGCCTCGACGAAGCTGAACAGGCCGAAGGCGGCGATGCCGAGCGCGGCGATCACCAGCAGCACGACCCCGTAGGGCTGGGCGCCGAGGGTCTTGAGCGCGCCGTCGAGTCCGGCGGCCTTGTCGGGCTCGGAGCTGGTGACCGCGAGAATCACCAGCACGCCGATCGCGCCGATGGCCGCGCCCTTCGCGATGTGGCCCGCGGTGCCCAGACGCCGGATGTTGGCGCTGTTCGTGTCCAGGTCTTCCAGGAATCGGCCGGTGACGCCCTTGTGCACGTAGTAGATGCCGACCCCGATGATCGCCAGTCCGCCGATCACCAGCGCGACGGTGCCCGCGGTGTTCTGCATGAGCCGGGCGGTCGTGCCCTGACTGTCACCGCTGCTGGACTTGCCGCCGCCGCGGGCGAAGGTGAAGGCCATCAGTGTCAGCCCGGCGTAGACCACAGCCACGCCCAAGGCCTTGACCCGACGGAACGCCTCCTTCTTCTTGTCGATCTCGTCGGGCTTGGAGGCGCTGCCGAACACCGCCTCGGCCAGCCGCCACAGTGCCATGAGCAGGAAGGCCACCACGGCGATCCACAGCGCGGGCTTGCCGCCGGGCGCCGCGGCGATCTGTGCCATGGCGCCGGACTGGTCGGCGGTACCGCCGCCGCCGAAAGCGATGCGCAAGGCGATGTAGGCGACGATCAGGTGGACGATGCCGGTCATCACGTAGCCGGCGCGGGCGAATCGCTCGAACGTGGGATGCTGGGCGATCCGGCCCGCTGTGGTCGATGTCGAGGTGTTGCTGTAAGCCATGGTGCCTTCTCATCCGTCGGGTGCCGATCGCTAGCGCAGATACCCGGCGCGTGGGCGTCGAAACGGGTGCCGCTGCGCGCCCGCGACGCCACGACGTCGCGTCATGGACGTTCACGGAGCGTGGACGCTGCCCGGGACCCGGTCGCACAGCGACACGCCCACCCCGACGAGGGACGCCACGACAGGCGAATTCACCGCTTGCGCATGGTGATCCGGGCGTCGTAGGCGGGGCTGAGGCCGGTGTGGTACCGCCGCGGTGGCTCGATCGGGCCGGGGACGGTCTCGATGCGGCGCTGTTCGAACAGGGTGCGGAACAGGATCCTGGCCTCGGCGAGCGCGAACTGCGCGCCCAGACACCGGTGCGCTCCCGCGCCGAAGGTCAGCCAGGTGTAGCCGCCCGGGCGTTCACCGAGGAAGCGTTCGGGCCGGAAGGTCAGCGGGTCGGGGTAGTACCACGGTGCTTCGTGGATGAGCAGGATCGGCACGATGACGATCGCGCCCTTGGGAACGGCGATACCGTTGACCACCGCGTCGCGCAACGCGCGGCGTCCGGTGAACGGCGAGACGGGCCGCAGGCGCATCGTCTCGGCGACCACCGCGTCGAGATAGGCGTCGAGCCGGTCGCGATCGCCCGCGTCGGCCGCGGCGTCGACCTCGGCCATGGCCTCGGGGTGCGCGGCCAACATGGTCGCCACCCAGCCCAGGGTGATCGCGGTGGTCTCGTAGGCGCCGAGCAGGACGCCGCGCATATTGCGGGCGAGCGCGGCGTCGTCGTGCTGGTCGAGGTCGGTGCCCACATATCTGGACAACAGATCGGCGCGATGCGCGCCCGGGGTCGCGCGGCGAGCGGTGATCTCCTCGACGATGACGGCGTCGACCTGGTCCCGGCGGCGGGTCAGCGGGGGATAGGGGAGCGTGTGGCCGCCGAGGAAGGGGGTCAGCAGCGTGACGGTGAGGAATCCGCGGCTCTCGATCTCGTCGAACCAGGCGCGCACGGCTCGGCGCAGCCGCGCCATCCGGCCGGGTTCCACATCACCGAAGACGACGCCGAGCAGGATGTCGAGCGCCATCTCGTAGCCCGCGCGCAGAAACGCGAACGGCTCGTCCACCGGCCAGGTCGGAATCGCGCGCTCGACCACCCCCACCATGAGGTCCTCGTAGGACTGCAGCGCCTTGTGCTGGAAGGGCGGTGAGAACAGTTTGCGTTCGCGGCGGTGTTCCTCGCCGTCGAGGAAGATCAACGTCTCCTCCCCGAACATCACGTCGTGACTGGAGAACCGGCTCAGTACCTGCCCGACCGAGAAGTTCTCGTGATCGGTGAACAGCGCGCGCACGTCGTCGGGCTCGTGGGTGACGAGCATGGTCGGGAAGGCGGGCGGCGAGACGACGAACCGTTCGCCGAGCTCGAGCAACGGCGAGGAATGGGTGCCCGGCCGCAACAGCCCGCCGAGCCGGCCGAGATGACGGGTGCGCAGGCGGGGAAGATCGCGCAAAGCGATGTGGGCAGAACACATCCCGTCATCCTCACCGTTGCCGCCGTACCCCGCAATCGCCGAACAGGTTCTGCGGCAAGAAGTTCGGCGCGTCGGTGCCCACAATTCCTCGGTCTGGCGATCGTTGCCGTCACACGCTAGAGCGCGGCGACGAGCACGGTCCTCATCGCGATATCCATCGCGAGATACGCAGACATCGCGACCGCCAGGCCGCGTCCGCTCGGGCCGCCCTCGGTCCGCGGCCGCGGACCGATCAGTCGACCATCCTGGTCACGTCGAGCGGGTTCCCCGGCCCGCTGAGCAGAATCGCCAGAAAGCACGTGACCCCGAGAGCCGCGACGAGTACCGACAGCAGCAGCGGCCGCTTGCCGTCGGGGGACCGCACGTGGGTCACCCCGTTCTCGCCCACCGCCAGGCGATGACCGGGGCTCGGCGACCGGGGGACACCGCTCACGATCAGCAGCAGCGTGGGCACGGTGAGCGCCATGAGCAGGACTGTCAGAGCGGTCTCGCGCGACTCGGCGGTGATGCGCACCCCCACCAGCTCGAAGATCAGCAGCGAGCACGCGGTGCGATACCACGCCAGCGCGGTGCGCTCCACCTGTAAACCGCCGTCGGACAGCGGCATCGACGGCGGCGTCGCATCGTCCTCGCGCGCGGTCATGGGTGCGGTGTCATGTCAGCATCGACCAGCAGACCAGGCCCGCCGCTACCGCCAGGATCAACGACAGCGGCACCGCGATGTGCGGAGCGGGCAGCGGCGCCGACCGGCGCAGGCTGCGTTCGGTGCGCGCCCATCCCGTCCATGCCAGGATCGGCAACACGACCGCCGATCCTGTCAGCAGGGCCGAGGCCGCCACGCTGGGGAAGGAACGGTCGCCGACTCCGAAGACCTGCAATGCCACACCCGCGGCCATGAGCGCCAGCGACGTGCGTATCCACGCCAGATAGGTCCGTTCGTTGGCCAGACTGAAGCGGGCGTCCGGCTCGGTGCCCGTGCCGTAGACCCGCGCGGGAAAACGGCGTGGGGCCGCCTCGTCGTCGGTATCCGCCACCTCGACACCCTCCTTCGTCCCGAGCCGCGCGCCCGGGCTACAGACTTCGGCTCCACCGTGCCACTCGCCGACCGGGTGGCTCCGGCGGACAGCCACATGGTGGCGCCCACGGCGACATCGTCACTCGACCAGCGGGCGCGGGTACGACAAGAAGTTGACGCGTCCTCGCCGCACGTTGCTTGCGATCGTCGGTATCCGCAGTAGCTTACGACCAGACCGCTCCATGAACATGGGTACGGTATTCGGCGACGTAAGAGGAATGGTCCTGAACACGAGACGTGATACACCAGGTCCTGTGCGCAGATGGCGCCGGATCGGCAGTTGGCTGACCCAATCGCGGCACCCGGCCCGACTGGTGGTCTTCGGGTTCGGGGCGGCCACCCTGGTCGGCACCATCCTGCTGGTTCTGCCGATCGCCACGGAAAGCAGGACGGCGACCGACCCGATCACCGCGTTGTTCACCGCGGTATCGGCGGTGTGCGTGACCGGCTTGATCGTCGTGGACACCGAAAGCCATTGGTCGTTGTTCGGCGAACTGGTGATCCTGGGATTGATCCAGGTCGGCGGGCTCGGGATCATGACGCTGGCGTCGCTGTTCGGTCTGCTCGTGGCGCGGCGGATGGGGCTGCGCATGCAGCTCATCGCCCAGACCGAGACCAAGACCGTGCGATTGGGCGAGAGCCGCAGGGTCGTGGTCGGCGTGATCCGCATGAGTTTGCTGGTGGAGGCGATCGTCGCCGCGGCGCTCACCGCGCGATTCGTGGCGGGCTACGGCGAGCCCGGCGCACGGGGGGTCTACCTGGGCGTCTTCCATGCGATCTCAGCGTTCAACAACGCCGGATTCGCCCTGTATCAGGACAACTTGGTCGGCTTCGCCACCGACCCGTGGATCATCGTGCCGATCTCGCTGGCGTTCGTGGTCGGTGGGCTCGGATTCCCGGTGATCTTCGAGGTCACCCGCTCACTGCGACGACAACAGGCGCGTGAGTTCCGGTGGCGGCAGTGGTCGTTGCACACCAGGATCACCTTGCTCGCCTATGCCCTGCTGGGTTTTGTCGGGGTGTTCGCGGTGACGGCTTTCGAGTGGACCAACCCGAACACGCTGGGGCCGCTGAGCACCGCGCACAAGGTCCTGGTCGGCGGTTTCCACGGGATCAGCCCCCGTACCGCGGGCTTCAATTCGCTGGATGTCGGGTCCATGCATTCGGCGACGCTGCTGGTCAACGATGTGTTGATGTTCATCGGCGGCGGAAGCGCTGGCACCGCCGGCGGGATCAAGGTGACCACGTTCGCCCTGCTCGCATTCGTGATCATCGCCGAGATCCGTGGGGAGCCGACCGTCCACGTGATGGGACGACGGTTGGCCGCACCGGTACAGCGTCAGGCGATCACGGTGGTGTTGCTCGGCGGTGGGGCGGTGGTGGTCGGAACGCTCGTGCTGCTGGCGATCACCGGCATGAAACTGGACGCGGTGCTGTTCGAGGTGGTGTCCGCCTTCGGCACGGTGGGGTTGTCGACGGGCATCACCGCCGACATCCCCGATCCGGGGCTTATCGTGTTGATCGTGCTGATGTTCATGGGCCGATTGGGTCCGATCACCCTGGCGACCGCGTTGGCGTTGCGCGACCGCGGTCGCCGCTACGAACTTCCCGAGGAGCGCCCCATTGTCGGGTAGGACCGTACGCAGACGAGGCACCCGCGTCGTCGTGATCGGCCTCGGCCGCTTCGGCGGCGCGTTGGCTCGTGAACTGGTCACCCACGGGTCGGAGGTGCTCGCCCTCGATTCGAATCCGACGTTGGTGCAGCAGTACTCCGACGAGCTGACCCATGTCGCGGTCGCCGACACCACCGACATGGAAGCTCTCGAACAGTTGGGGGTGCCGGACTATCCCCACGCGGTCGTCGGTATCGGCAGCAATATGGAGGCCAGCATCCTGACCACCTCGCTGCTGGCCGACTTCCGGATTCCGAAGATCTGGGCGAAGGCGACCAGCCGCCGTCACGGTCAGATCCTCGAACGCGTCGGCGCCCATCATGTCGTGCTGCCCGAACACGATATGGGCGAACGCGTCGCGCACCTGGTCACCGGGCGGATGATCGACTACATCGAATTCGACGCCGACTACGCCATGGCGAAGACCGTCGCGCCCCGAGCGAGTATCGGAAGAACGCTCACCGCCAGTGGATTGCGTCAGCACTTCGACATCACAGTGGTGGCGATCAAACATCGCGACGCGCAGTTCACCTACGCGACCCCGGATACCGTTGTCGAAGCGGGGGATGTGCTCATCGTGTCCGGCCGCGTCGCGGAAGTGGAGCGTTTCGCCGACCTCACCTGAGTCATCGCGACGAACGAGCGGGGCCGAGGTTGCCGAAGGCTGCCGCGGCCCCTGGGCTCGGCCTCAGGAGCGCAGATCACGCCGGCTGAAGCGCACGAACCCCGCGGTCGCGAGGACGGCCGACACCGCGACGAGGATCCCGGCATCGGCCCACTGCATCCCGTGACGCAGCGGTTCCCCGCCGATGTAGTAGTGGAACGGCGAGAGATATTCCAGCCAGTCGATGCCGATGACACCGGCGAGATTGCCCACGACATAGGTGAGCACTCCGATGCCGACCGCGATCGCCAGGGCCTGGCCGCGTTTGCCGAGCGCGGCACCCAGACCGATGCCCAGCGCGCCGAAGGTGATGCCCAGTAGCGCCAGGTGCGCGCACTGAGCGGCGAATTGCGCGATGCCGATCGATTCGAGCTCTGCCGTCGAGCGCAGTGCCAGCATGCCGAGCAGGACCAGTGCGGAGATGGCCACCGCGCCGGTGACCAGACCGGCGAATCGCTGCACCGCGAGCCGGACGCGGCCCACCGGGTGCGCGAGCAGCAGGTCCAGGTAGCCGGTTTCCTCATCGCCTGCGACGGCTCGGGCGCCGAAGGTGACTCCGAATGCCATGACGAGCAATGGCAGCAGGAGCCCGAACACCGTCGAACCCAGATACCCCGCCGCCGAGTTCACGTCGTTCATCCGGAGGGCTTCGCGCATCGCTTCGGGATAGTTCCGCACGGCTTCGGCCATGCCGCCGCCGGACACCTGCGGATAGAACGCGGCGTACATCGAACCGACCGCCGTGGTGCCGACCGCCCACGCCATCAGCAGGCGGCGGTTGTCGATCAGCGTCCGGGTGTAGATGTCAGGCAGCATCGGCTTCTCCGGTGTAGTAGCTGTGGAACAGATCGTCCAAGGCGGGTTCGGTGACGAGCAGATCGACGACGTGATGCGCGGTCAGCGCGCGCAGCAAGGCGTCCGGGCTGCCGGTCACCTGGCAGCGCAGGGTCGTGCCCTCGATTCGCACCTCGCCGACGCCCGCCAGACCGGTGAATTCCGCCGCGTCGACGGCTCGGTCGAAACCGACCTCGACCTCCCGCCGAGCGTCGGCGCGCAAGCCCGCGACGGTGTCGAGCGCTACCAGACGGCCTTCACGGATGATGCCCACTCGATCGGCGACCGCTTCGACCTCGCTCATGATGTGACTGGACATGAACACCGTCTGTCCGGCGGCCGCGGCCTCGGCCACCATATCGAGGAAGATCTGCTGGGCCAGCGGATCCAGACCCGAGGTGGGCTCGTCGAGGATCAGCAGCTCGGGTTCGTGCATGAACGCCTGCACCAGCCCGACCTTCTGCCGGTTCCCCTTCGACAGGGCCGAGATCTGCTTGTCCTGATCCAGCTCCAGCCGGTCGCACAGGGCATCGATGCGATCGGCGCCCGCGCCACCACGCAAGGCGGCGAGAAACCGTAGCGCCGATCCCACCCGCTGGCGGGCGGGCGCGACGAAGTCACCCGCGAGGTAGCCGATCCGGGCGTGCAACCGGACGGCGTCGGCACGGGGGTCGAGGCCGAGGACCCGCGCCGTGCCGCTGGTCGGGCGGATGAGGTCCAGCAACAGCCGGATGGTCGTGGATTTCCCGGCCCCGTTGGGGCCGAGATAGCCGAATACCTCCCCGCGTTGGACGGACAGGGACAGGTCGACCAGCCCACGGGCCGAGCCGTAGGTCTTCGTGAGCCCGTGCAGCTCGATTGCGTTCACCATGGGATCGAATCTATCGAACTTTCAGAGATTTGAAAATACTCTGAAAGTTCGGAGGTGCTGATAGTCTTCGCGGTGTGGGAACCAACGAGCGATTGCGTGAATCCGCGGAGAAGCTGGCCCTGACCTTGTCGGCGGGCGGCGGGATGCAGCGTTCGACCGCGCGGGTGCTGACCGCGCTTCTCTATACCGAGCAGGACACCATGACCGCGGCCGACCTGTGCGCGGAGTTGTCGATCAGTTCCGGAGCCGTGTCGACGGCTATCAAACACCTCATGCCGGTGGGCTTGATCGAACGCGTGCCCGCTCCGGGCAGCCGCCGCGATCACTACCGTTTCCGGGCCGGAGCGTGGGCCGCCCTGATGTCGCAGCAGAACACGATGCTGGCCACCATGCGCGACGCGGCGCGGGAAGGCATCGACGCCGCTGACCCGGACACCGTCACCGCTCGCCGCCTGCACGAGATGCAGGACTTCTACGCCTTCATGGTCGACGAGCTGGTGCCGCTGATCGATCGATGGCGCGAGCGATACGCCGCCGAACATCCCTGACCCCGAGGGAGCCGAGGCCGGACAGGCACCGGCTCCCTCGGTACGGCGGTCACCCGTCGAGATCCCGACGCGCACACCCGATCAAGCCGATCGCGATCAGCGCGGCGGCGACGGCGGTGAGCACACCACTCGCGACCCAGTCCGGCGCGGTGTCGGGTACCGCGGCGAGATGGGCGAACGGGGAGATCTTCGACGACCAGGCCGGCGCATGGATGCTCTGCACGATGACATCGAGCAAGAACCCGCCCGCCACGGGCACGGCGCCGATGGCGGCGACAGCGGTCGGGTACCAGCCCAGCGCCGCCACCGCGGCGCCGAGGCCGAGTAGGGCGACGGGGGCGACGTTGAACGCACCCGCCAGCGCCTGCCCGAACCCCAACTGCGCGCCGGTAATCACCGCTCCGAGCCACATCGCGACCGCCGCGACGCCCAACAGGACCGCGATACCCGCTGTCGTCACGGCTGTCTCCGTGCTGACCCACCGGTATCGCGACAGTGGCAAGGAGTGCAGGAGGTTCCAGCGTCGCGCTCTCTCGTCGGCAGCCACGGCCGAGATGCGGACGGTCGCATAGAGCCCGGCGGGGATCGCCAGCAGGGCGAACATCGCGGCCGCGAAGCCGGACACGGTTTCGAGACCGCCGAACCCGGCCGTCGCCGCGAGTTCGGCGAAACGCGGATTCTTGTCGAAGAACTCCAGGATCGAGGCGATCAGCGCGCCCAGGAGCAGGAAGTAGGCGCCGATCCCCGCCGCCCAGCCCATGGTCGGTGCGAGTGCGCGCCGCACCGCGAAGCCGTGCAGCGAGCCGAGCAACCGGGTACGGGGCGGGCGTGTTCCGGGCAGCGTGATCAGGGCGCCCCCGAGGTCCCGGCGCCGAGCGAGCAGCAGTGCGGCGACGGTCGCAGCGGCGGCCGAGCCGACGAGTACGAGGACAGGCTCGATCCGGTTGTCCGCGTAGGGAGCGGTGCGAGCGGAAAGCCCGAAGGGGGTGAGCCAGGCCGTCCAGGCCAGTGCCGCCACACCATCGGCAAGCATCCGAAGCAGCAACGACAACCCCAGAACAGCTCCTGCGAATCCGGTGGCCGCCGCCCGAGACGGGAATGCCTGCGAGGCGAGCAATCCCAGACTCGCGAAAGCCGTGGTCGAGGCGAACACGCACAGCGCGTGCAGCAGCGCCCCGGTCGGATCGGTACCTGCCACGACCAGTCCGGCACCGACCCCCGTCGCGACGAACACGGCGGCCCAGGTCATCATCACCGCGGCGTGCGAGACCAGATCCAGCATCCGTGTTCGCCCGCCGAGTAGCAGATCCCAGTACCCGGCGTCCTCCTGCCCGCGAGTGAGCCGAGTAGCGGTCAGCAGCGCCCACACGCCACAGAGCACCAGCACCGGGGTGCCGGTGCGCCACACGGTGAACCCACCGGGATCGTCGAGAGCGAGCGGAGCGCCGAACAGTATGCGCACCGCCGGATTCTCCGCGAGAGCGCGCAGCGCCCCGGAATCGAGGGTCTCCGCGAAGGTCGCCTGATACTGCGCGGCGACCAGGGTCGAGATACCGGTGGCCGCGACAGTGACCACCGCGGTTCCGCGGCGAATCTGACGGAGGGCGAGCCCGGCCAGTGCCCGCCTGGGCTCAGCAGCGGCGACCGTACCGGTGGCGAGGGCGGCGGTCATCGGGCGGCCTCGCCGTAGTAGTCGAGGAAGATCTCCTCCAGGGTGGGCTCGCGCAGCGACAACGCTGTCACCTGCGCTGCGGCGAGGGCGCGCAGCGCGGGCGCGGGTAGCCCGGACAGCGTGAACCGCAACCGGCCCTCATCGGCCGACTCCACGGCCATCACGCCGTCCACACCGTCCAATGTCGGCGCCGGACCCTCGTAGTAAACCTCCACAACCGTGCGATGCAGTCGACGAAGATCGGCCATCGCCGCGATCTCGACGAGTCTGCCACCGCGCAGGATCGCGACCCGATCACACAGCGCCTCCACCTCGCCGAGCTGATGCGAGCTCAGGAACACCGTCTGCCCGCGTTCCCGCGCCTCGGTGACACAACGACGGAACTGCTGTTCCATCAACGGATCCAGACCACTGGTCGGCTCATCCAATACCAGCAGCGGAGCTCGGGTGGCGAAGGCGGCGATCAACGCGACCTTCTGCCGATTGCCGGTCGAATAGGTGAGGCCCGGCTTGTCCGGATCCAACGCGAACCGCTCCACCAGCTCGGCACGGTAGGCCGTGTCGACACCGGGGCCCACGCGGGCCAGCAACTCGAGGATCTCCGTACCGGTCAACGACGGCCACAGCGCCACATCGGCGGGCACGTAGGCCAAGTGCCGATGCGCGGCACGGACATCCGTTGCTTTCTCCCCGAACACCCTCGCCACACCCGACGTGGGCCGGATCAACCCCATGAGCAACCGGATGGTGGTCGATTTGCCCGCACCGTTCGGGCCGAGAAAGCCGAACACTTCGCCGTGACCAACGCTCAACGTGAGGTCGTCGACAGCGACGGTACGACCGAACCGCTTGCTCAAACCCTCGAGCGAGACCGGCGCGCCGGAATCGATGGCGCGCGCGGACAACGCCGCAGTGACTGACATCGGAAAGCCCTTCCAAGTCGACGAATACGCATTGCCGACCAGACTTCCCGGCGCACCTGGAGAGAAGACTACTCCGGCCGGGCTCCAGGGCCACCGGGTTTCACCCCTCCGAAAGCCGTGTGTGTCGCTCAGAGAGTGAAGGTGAGGGCATCCGGTCGGATGTAGTCACCGGGATCGGAGAGGAAACGTAATGCCGGGCGCTGCTCGGCGGGGATGCGTTCCAATTCACCGTGCAATGTGGCCCGATAGGTGTCACCCCGCGCGGTGAAGCCCGGCAGCCAGTTGTCGTGATGGCTGGGCACGAACACCGCGGGCCTGATCGCCTCGATGTATTGGCGGACGTCGCGCAGACCGTTGAGTGGCTGGTTGAAACCCTGGATGGCTCCGAGGTGCACGTCGCTGGCGGGCAGCGCCCGCAGGACGTCATACACCTGTGGTGCGGCTTCGGTGAGTGGTCCGGCGGAGTCGTTCCACGTGAGGGTGAATCCACCTACCCGGAACTGGTAGAGCAGGCTGCCGCCTTCCTGGTCGGACAGCGCGGACCCGAGTGCGATGAGATCACACAGTTGCGGCGGGTTCGCGATCGAGTCACGAATGTCGGGCACAGGAAAGAACGGCGCCGAGCCGGCGGCGCTGCGGTCTGGGGGTTTCGGTCCCGAATGCACATGCCGGACGGCCGTTACCTCGATCGATCCGACCGAATGGTGATAGGTCTCGCCGAGCGCCGACTGCGCGTCACCGAAGGCCACCGTGCGCAAGGTCGACGCCTCGACCTGGCGCTGCACCTGGGTACAGTGCTCGGCCGTGCCGAACAGCACGGCGCCGGAGGCTTGCGCCAGAGCACCCGCGTCAGCGGCGTGGTCGAAGTGCCCGTGCCCGATGAAGATCGCTTCGGGGCGAAGCTCGCCTACCTGCGCCACGGTGGTCGGGACGTATCCACTGTGGGCGCCCCGGGGAACCCAGGCATCGAGCAGGACGACGGTCCCGCCCAGCGCCGCGGCGAAACTCGTGCATCCGAACCAGGACAAGATCGCCCGATCGCCGCGCACCGCGCCGGTCTGCGGGTCGACGTTGGCCGCGCCGAAGAATCGTGTGCGCGCGGCGATCATGCGCTCGTCCGGATCCGCGACGGACCTACCCGCTGTCGCGACGAGACCGGCGCCGATCGCGGCGCCGAGAAGTGTGCGCCGGGTGAGGGGGCCCGGACGGTGCGAGAGATCTGACACGTAGACATCCTGACAGCTATCGAGGGCGGGCGCGGTCCCTTGGGGCGGTTCGTCGTCGACCCCGACCCCATTCGGATACGAAATAGTATCCGTTGTGTATGGTGGCCGAGGTCGCATTCGCTGACGAATGTGCGATACCCGATCGGGGAGATGAATGAAGAGGACCCTTCGGCGTCGGTCGTCGGCGGCATCGACCGTCTTGCTGGCTGCGACGATGATCGTCGCGCTGGCAGGGATGCCTGCCAGCGCGGCCCCGGACGGCGGCGCCGACGGCGCCCGCTGGCTGTCCGACTACGAAGCACCACCGAAGTACCCCGATGTGCACATCGAGTGGGATGTACCGCTCACCATGAGTGACGGCACGGTGTTGAAGGCGAACGTCTACCGCCCTGCGGATGCGCGCGGGCCGATCGCCGAGAAGACGCCCACGATCGTCAACATCACGCCTTACACCAAGCTGTTTCAGATGCTGATCGACTCCGCGATCGCGACACCGGCCCTCTACGACGCTCTCAACCGGTTGCTGAAGCTGGCCGACTTCTCGGCGGTCGGGATGGGCGGGCTGTCGGATATGGCCCAGAACATCCCCGCAGGTGTCGGGCGGATCTTCGCCGGCGTCGACCGCAAGCTGATCCAGAGCGGCTACTCGGTCGCGGTGGTGGACGCGCGGGGTACAGGGTTCTCACAGGGGGTGTGGGATGTGCTCGGCGAACGTGAGCAACTCGATGCCGCCGAGATCGTCGACTGGGCGGGAAGTCAGCCGTGGTCGACCGGCGATGTCGGCATGACCGGCGCGTCGTACTGTGCGATCAACCAGCTGCACGCCGCCCAGAAAGGCGCGAAGGCGCTGAAGGCGATCTTCCCGGTCGACGCGGGCAATGATCTGTCCCATGACATCATCAACACCGGTGGCGGGTTCGGCGTGGGCTTCCTCGTCCCCTGGATCACCTTCGTCAATACGACGAAGGCGTTGCCCGACATCATATCGATGCTGACGGGATCGTTCGACTGGAAATGGCTCGAGGATCGCGTGAGCAGCCCCTTCACCATGGCGGATGCCCTGCTCGGCTACTTCTTCAGTGCCACATGGGAATTGATGCCTGCGTCCACGCAGAACGTCTGGCAGTCGAGCAGCGACAGACACAAAGCCTGGCTGGGCAGCGGCGTCGACAACGTCGAGGTGCCGACCTTCATGGTGGGCAGCTGGTTCGATCTGTTCGCCTACTCCGAGATCAAGGCGTTCGAGCAGATTCCGCTGTCCTCGGACAAGAAGAAGTTGATGATGGGCAACGGCTACCACATCACTCCGCTCGGGCGTCACGGCGAGCCCGGTACACCACCCCGGCTCGATGTCCTGCAACGCGCGTGGTTCGACAGGTGGCTCAAGGGCATCGACAACGGTATCGACCGATACGACCCCATCACCTTGTTCCAGCAAGGCGGAGGCTGGACCAGTGTCGACACCTTCCCTCGACCTGATGCCGTCCATCGGCGCCTCTACCTTTCCGCAGCGCCGAGCGGTACGACCAGCTTCCCCGTCGCCCACGACGGCAGCTTGACCGCCGAGCCGCCCACGGAGAGCAGACGACTCACCGTCACCCCGGGGCTTGCCACGGTGTGCTCGCGGGACTCGGCGCAGATCACTGCCGGCATCACCTCGGTGTTCGATATCTGTGCCAAAGACAGCAGGGTGGCCGAAACCAGCGCGCTGACTTTCACCAGCCCGCCGGTCGATGCGCCGACGACGATCTCGGGTCCGATCGCGCTGCATCTGAACACGGTTCACGACACGACCGACGGATTCTGGACCGCCACGGTGAACGATGTCGCCCCTGACGGCACGTCGACGGCGATCACCTCAGGTCAGCTCGTCTCCTCGATACGCATGATCGACGAAGGCAAGTCGACCCGATCCGCCAACGGTGATTACACCGACCCGTACCCGACGCTCGCGATCGAAGACCGCCTCCCGGTCGTGCCCGGTCAGCCGACCGTGCTCGACATCAGCATGCGTGCCACCGATGCGATTCTGAAGCCGGGGCATCGGTTGCGCATCGACGTGTTCGCGAGCAACTTCCCCCGTGCTGTTCCGTCCGGGCCGACCCTGGTCGACAGCGAGCTCGCGCCTCAACACCTCCAGCTCGACCCGCAGGCGCCGAGCTACGTCAACATTCCGGTCGGCGGAAATCCACGCTGGTGACACGGGCCCGCAGCGGCCGGTAGCCCGCCGGGGAGCGGGGAACCATGTGATATTCGAAAGTACCGAATACTTAGAGTATTCCCATGGCCGAGATGACCCCACCGATCAGTCGCCGCCGCCGAGAGACCCGTCGGCGACTGATCGAAGCCGCGCTCGAGGTCTTCGCCGAGCGCGGCTTCGGCAGCAGCACGGTGGATCAGGTGTGCGAACGAGCCGGGTTCACCAAGGGGGCCTTCTACTCCAACTTCGCGGCGTTGGACGAACTGTTCCTGGCAGTGTGGGAACAGCGCTCGGCGCAGATGCTCGCCGACGTCGAAGCACTGCTGGCCGGTCGAATGCACTCGCGGGTCGTTTCGATCCGCGACATCGTCGAACAGGTGCTCCAGACGATTCCCGTCGACGACAAGTGGTATCGCCTCACGGCCGAATTCACCGCCCATTCCCTGCGTAACCCGGCGCTCAAGCGGGTGGTCGCCGCCCGCGAAGAGGCCATCCTCGCCACGCTGATGCCCCTGCTCGAGCAGCTTGTCGCTCAATTGGGGCGCGAAGTCATCGACGCCGCGCGGTTCGGTCCCGCATTGGTCGCCGTTCACGACGGCACGACCGTGCAATGCCTCATCGACTCCGATACCGACGCCGCGCGAGCCCGCCGGGCCGACTTGTTCGTCCTGCTCGTCGAGCACCACACCAGAGAGATCCGTTCCTGACCGACACCGCAGCCGATGACCTCGTGGTCGGCGCGGTCCTCGCGGGGGCCGACATCGCCGATTCGCTCATGCCGGTCGGTCGAGGCGACGCAATTCGCTGAGCACCATCCGAACGACCTGCGGGACAGCGGCGGCGACCGGGGCGGACAGCCCGACGCCCAGGTCCAGGGATGCCGCTTCGACGGCGAGGACGACGAGTTCGCGTGGCACACGGTCGAGGGCGCGTCCCAACAGCAGCGCGTCCGGGATGCCCAGTGCGTGCGAGCTCGTGGGATAGGTGCCCCCGGGCAGGGCATCGACGGTGGTGCGCCAGATCCGGCCCGGCGTGGAGGGTTCGCACAGCACCGCGTCGACGACGACGGCGAGGTCGGCGCCGGTCCAGGCGTCCAGCAGACCGGCAGGCTCACCGTCGCACACCGTCACCACGACCTCGGGCAGATCGAGTGCGGCTATGGCGCGAGCCACGTGCGGGCCGACGCCGTCGTCGCTGCGGTACTCGTTGCCCACGGCGACGACAGCGACGCGTCGCGGGCTCATCGACGAACCATCTGCAGGTCGAGGAAGTGCGCCGAGCAGGAGATGCACGGGTCGTAATTGCGGATCGTGCGTTCGCACAGAGCGGTGAGCGCGGCATCGTCGAGGTCGAGACCGGCCGCGACGGTTCGGCGCAGGTCGTCTTCGATCACGGCCTGGTTCTGCGATGTCGGCGGAATGATCGTCGCGGAGCCGACGAGGCCGTCGGGCCCGATCTCGTAACGGTGGTAGAGCAGCCCCCGCGGCGCTTCGCTGACGCCGTGGCCCACCCCGGCGCGCGGCGGCGCCGGCACCGCCGGGCGCGGCGGAACGACGTAGCCCGCGATCAGTCGCAGCGCCTCGTCGAGGGCGTAGACGACTTCGACAGCGCGGACCAGGATGCTGCGGAACGGGTTTCGGCACTCGTCACCGAGACCGATGTCGGCGGCGAGCTGGCGAGCGAGCGGTGAGAGCTGCCGGGAGTTCAGCGTGTAGCGGGCCAACGGGCCGGTGAGGTAGGGCGCCCCGTCGAGCAGCGCGTGCAGCGCGGTGGAATGCGGCACCTGCCGCTCGACCACATGTGCCGGGAACTCCGCTGCCGGGAACCGGAGTCCGGTGCTGGTGCGCACGTCGCCGGATTCGACGGCGTATCGGTGCGGTTCGACGGCGGCGAGCATCGGGTGGTCGAGTTCCACGTCGGGGAAGTCGAAGCCGGCGACTCGGCGTGCGGTGTCGATGGCGTCGTCGAGGGCGCGGCGCAACTGCTCGGCGAGCGAGATCAGCTCGGCGCGCGCCGGAACGGCGTAGAACCCGCCGACCCGCACGTTGATGGGATGGATCGCCCGGCCGCCGAGGAGTTCCATCAGGCTGTTGCCCGCCTTCTTCACCGCCAAGCCCTGCTCGACGAGGTCACGATGCCGCGCGGCGAGCGCGATCGCGTCGGGATATCCGTAGAAGTCGGGGATGTGCAGCAGATGGATGTGTAGCGAATGGCTCGATATCCACTCGCCGCAATACAACAGTCGGCGCAGGTCGGCCAGCGGTGGATCCAGTGCGATCCCGCACGCCTGCTCGATGGCGTTGCAGGCGCTGACCTGGTACGCCACCGGGCAGATACCGCAGATGCGCGAGGTGATGTCCGGTGGCTCGGTGTAGGCGCGACCGCGCAGAAAGGCCTCGAAGAAGCGCGGCGGCTCGTAGATGTTCAGTTCGGCGCGTTCGACCGTCGTGCCGTCGACGGTGATCCGCAGGGCGCCTTCGCCTTCCACTCGCGCGAGCGAGCTGACCTTCAGCTGCCTACTCCGATGGCTCATCGTGGTCCCTTTCCGCGAAGTCCGGCTCGGCAGCGGCGAAAGTGGTGAACACACGGTCGATCTCGCCCTGCGACATGCCGTTGACGCGCAGAATGGGCAGCAGGGCACGCACATTCGGCTTCGCCATCGGCCCGAAACAGCCGAAGCAGCCGCGGTGGTAGGCCGGGCACAGGGCGCCGCATCCGGCCTGGGTGACGGGGCCGAGGCAAGGTACCCCGTCGGCGACCATGATGCAGGTGGTTCCGCGACGTTTGCATTCGGTGCACACGCTGGTGTTCGGGATGTCGGGCTCGCGGCCGGCGAGCAGTGCGGTCAGGGTGTCCAGCAGCTGACGACGGTCGATCGGGCAGCCACGCAGTTCGAAATCCACCGGCACGTGCTCGGAGATGGCGGTGGAGGTCGCGAGCGTGGAGATGTATTGCGGGTCGGCGTAGACCACGGAGGTGAATTCGGCGACGTCGGCGAAGTTGCGCAACGCTTGTATCCCCCCGTGGGTGGCGCACGCCCCGATCGCGACCAGTCGCCGGGACTGCCGGCGAATCTCCATGATTCGTTCCCGCTCCTGAGGTGTGGTGACCGAGCCCTCCACCAACGACACGTCGTAGGGGCCGGGCTCCACCGCGCTGGAGGCCTCCAGGAAATGGGCGATCCGTATCCGACCTGCGAGGGCCAGCAACTCGTCCTCACAGTCGAGGAGCGTGAGCTGGCAGCCGTCGCAGGAGGTGAACTTCCACACCGCCAGTGTCGGGGTGGACATCACAGCTCCCGCACGGCCAGCAGGGGACCGGCCACACCGTAGTCCACGATCGGACCGTCTCGGCAGAGCAGCAGCGGACCGAGCTGGCAGTGCCCGCAACGGCCGATGCCACACTGCATGTTCCGTTCCAGGGAGACCCGGATGTCGGTCACGGACAGTCCACGGCGCAGCAAGGCCTGTGCGCAGAAGCGCATCATCGGCTCGGGACCACACAGGAACGCCGTGCTGTTTCCCGGGGCGAGCCCGAGCTGGTCGATCGGGTCGGAGACGAAGCCCACCGCCCCGGTCCAGCTCGATGTGGGATGGTCCACGGTGCGGTGCAATTCGACCTCGTCGGAGGCTGCCCAGCGGTCCTGGTCGCGGCGGAAGAGGATGTCGGCCGGGGTCCTGGCGCCGGTGAGCACGATGACACGGCGGTATGCGCCGCGGTTTCCGAGCGCCGCGAGCACCACCGAACGCAATGGAGCCAGACCGACCCCGCCACCGATGACGACCAGATCACGTCCCGTCGCCGATTCCACGTCCCACCCGGTCCCGAACGGGCCGCGCACGCCGATCAGTCCGCCGATGGGCGTATCGGCCAGGGCACGGCTCACCGCACCGACCGCGCGGATGGTGTGTTCGAGAATCCCGCCCCCGCCGGTGGGGTCTGCGCTGATCGAGATCGCGACTTCGCCCACGCCGTAGCGGTAGAGCATCATGAACTGGCCGGCTCGGAACGGCGGCGCGGCACGCTCGAGAGGCTCGAGCACCAGGGTGGTGGTGTCGGCTGTCTGCGGTGCGCGGCCGGTGACCCGATACCGGAGCATGGTTTCGGTACTCACGGTCGGCTTTCTTCCCGGCCGGTTCGGTCGGTGCGCTCGGGGGAGGGGGGATCGTCGCCAGGGTTGCGGTAGAGATCGAGCAGTCGAGCGCGGGTGGCCTGCAGCCGATCCAGCAGCGCAGCGAAGAGTGTCGAGATCAGGGCGAATCCGAATCCGGGGTCTGCCTGCGCGGCCTCGAGCAACCGGGCGGCGTCGAATTCGACGGCCTCGACGCGTTCGGCCGCCCGCGCGCCGAAATGCCACTGCTGTGGCGGCACCAGCCAGGACCAGCCGAGCAGATCGCCCTTGCCGAGGGATTGGATCACCACATCGCCCCGGCCGGGCACCCGCGCGTCCAGCAGTATCCGTCCGGAGCGGATCAGCCAGCACCGGTCGGCCGATTGTCCTTCCACGAGAACTCGCTGCCCGGCCCGGAAGGACACCTCGTGCCCGATCGCGGCGAGCACCGCCAGGTTCGCTCGGCTCAGCGGTGCCAGCCGAGGGAAAGCAGCCAGCTCGTCAACGGAGGGCATCGTGGGTGACTTCGCCGGACAGTGCCGCGAGAGCGGCCACTTCCTCGGTCAGATCGATCGCGGCCGGGCACCAGGCGATGCATCTTCCGCACCCCACGCACCCGGAGGTGCCGAACTGGTCGTACCAGGTACTCAGCTTGTGGGTGATCCACTGCCGATATCGGCTTTCGCCCGACTGCCGCACGCTGCCGCCGTGCAGGTAGGAGAAGTCCAGTTCGTAACACGACGCCCACTTCTCCCAGCGTTCGGCGTGTTCGCCGGTCACGTCGGTGACGTCCTCGACCGAGGTGCAGAAGCACGTCGGGCACACCATCGTGCAGTTGCCGCAGGTGAAGCAGCGACTCGCCACATCCTGCCAGTGGGGGGACTCGCGGGAATCGCGCAGCAGGGCGCGCAGGTCGACCTCCGGCATGACGCGGCCCATGCGGTCCGCCGCCGCCGACACCTGTGTGCGTGCCGCGTCGATCTGCGCGGTGGTCGCCGAGGCTCGCGGTGTCACCTCGGAGAGAATGCGGGCGCCGTCGTCGCTGCCCACATCGACGACGAACCGATGCCCGTCCTCGCCCACCTGCTCGGTCAGGGCGAGGTCGTAGCCCGGTGACACCGACGGGCCGGTGCCCATGGACGCACAGAAGCACACGCCGCCGGGCTCGGTGCAGTTCACCGCGACGACGAACAGCCCACGGCGGCGGGCGGGGGGAGCAGCCGGACGGGTCCCCCCGTCGAGTACGCGGCCGAGGACCGAGATCGCGGCGAGATCACACCCGCGCACACCCAGGAACGCATACGGTTTCGGCGCCTCGTCGGGCGGGTCGGCGGCGTGTTCGTCGACCAGGTCCGCGGTGAGGTCGGCGATCTTGCGGCGCGGCGGGTGCAGGAAGGTCTTCCAGGAGCCGGGCCCGGCCGAATGCGCGAAAACCGCTCCATCGTCACGACGACGCACCCGATAGCGGCCGGGTTCGGCCTCCACGCCCCATCCGTCGGGCAGTGCCATCCCCGACGCCAGCTCGTCCAGGACGATCGCGCCGTCACGAAGTTGCGGCCCGATGACCCGATATCCCTGCTCAGCAAGTACTTCCACCAGCCGGTTCAAGCCGGTGCGGTCGATGATCTCGCTGTCGCCAGGAATCATGCTGTCCTCGGTTCGTCGGAGGGAGCTATCGATCCGCTACCAGTCTGGTTCGTCCGTCGAGCGCACCGGCAGGGGCTAAAGTCCTCAGACCGGAGTCCGAGAGCCGCCGTCCTCCATCACCGCAGGTCTGCCCGTCGACGGCCGCTGCCGCCGCCGCTGACGGTGATCGGCTCGACCGACCGCGCCCGGCGCGGGACAGGGGTGATACCGGACGACGAACGGCGGCTGTCGCAACCCTGTAGCGGAGGCAACCGGAAGGCGATTTCTTCTGGCGGCTGATCGTCTGGTACACCCGGCACAATTCCGCGAAGAAGGGCGTGACCTCGAGGCGCTACACCCACCACATCGACACCGCCACCACCGCGACCGGATGCCCAGCCACCCGACCAGCCGGTTGATTCCGTGCCCGTGTTCGGCACGCTCGGCGTGTTCCTGTGACCGGAACGCTCACGGACTTCGCGGGGGAGCGCAGTCGTGGGTGGTGGCCTCCGCCAATTCGGCGAGTACGGCCGCCACATCGTGCTCGGGTCCGAAGGCGCGCCGCTGCCGCGTCGCACCGTTGCCGCGGGCCGCCAACGCATCCGCCGCCTCGGCGACGAATTCCCGGTCGCCGAATTCGCAGAGCGCCGGGCCGATCAGATCGAGCAGTTCGCCGAACAGCTCACGTGCGGGCAGCACCCGCCCGTCCGCCGGCGCCAACGCATCGCCGTCCATCCCGCTGTAGGCCGCCTTCCAGTACGCCGCGCGCAGCAGCTCCGCGGGCACGTTCGGCGCGGCGCGCCCTTCGGCGATGGCGTGACGGGCGGTATGTACGGTCGCGCGCACCAGCGCCGCGAGGAGTGCGGTCTCGTCGGCGGTGGCGGGCACGTCACTGACCCGCACCTCGACGGTCGGAAAGGCGACCGATGGCCGGACATCCCAATAGACCATCTTCTCGTCCAGGATGATGCCGCTGGTGAGCATCATCCGCACCATGGCGTCGTAGGCCTGAGCCGAGCCGAAATACGGCGGCGGTCCCGCGCTCGGCCAGCGCCGCCACAGGATGCTGCGCCAACTGGAGTACCCGGTGTCGGCCTCGCGGTAGATCGCGGAATTCGCGGTGAGGGCCAGGAATGTCGGCAACCAGGGGCGCAGGTGATCGCTCACCCGTACCGCGGTCTCACGATCCGGCACCGAGACATGCACATGGCAGCCACACAGGCCCTGTTCATGTGCGAGCATGCCGAAGTTCTCGGCAATGGCCCGGTAGCGCGGGGTGTCGGTGACCGGGAAGTCCTCGGGCACAGTCGGCGGAATCGCCACGGCCAGCAATCGCGCGTCGTTCACCTGCGCGCATCGCGCCACCAGCCACCGCTGCTCCCGCAACTGCCCGAGCAGGTCGGTGATGCTCGAATGCACGTCGGTGCTGGTCTCCACCTGACAGCGGGTCAGCTCCAACTGCAGGTCCACCCCCTGTTCCCGCATTGTCCGAGCCACCGCCTCGTTGCGCGCGGTAGGGGCGCCGGTGCCCGGGTCGACGAGCAGGAACTCTTCTTCGACTCCGACCGTCGGCATGTCCATGCCCGCTGGTTAACCCGCCGCGCGCCGGTCAATCGCGCCGGTTACGGACCTCAGGGCGCGTCCAGGACGCTCACCGGAACCCCATAGGGCAGGAACCGCACCCGGCGGCGCGCATCGGTGTTGTCGCGGTGCGCGCGCAGGGCCTCGAGCTCGCTGGGAAAGACCTGATCCACCCTGGCCTCGCCGGCGTCGTCGATGCTGTAGATCGCCCAGACCCCGCTGCCGGTCGCACCGGCGGTCTCACCCTCGGGTTCCGGCGGACGTGGCCGCTGCGGCTGGATGAACTGCCCGAGCAGCGCGGCCAGGGAACCGACACCGGCGTTGTCCACCCGATCCAGGTAGCCACCGGCTTTCCCGATCATGTCGCGCAGCTCGGTTCCCGCTTCACGAAGCGCGCGTTCGAAATCCTCCGGGTCGATACCGAAAGGCCCGTTGGCCGTCATCGCATGTGCTCCTGTTCTCGGCTCACACCACGGTGAAGTTGCCCGCGTCGTGTAGCGCGCGCTGGATCTCCTCGGCCCCGGGATCGTGACCGGCGTCGATCTTCACCGTGGACAGACCTTTGATATCGAGGTCCACACTCACGTTACCGACGTCCGGGAGAGCCGAGAGCGCTTTCTCGACCGTCGCGGCACAACCCTGGCAGTGCAGACCATCAACCGAGTACGTGAATTCGGACATGACTCTCCCATCAATGGCGAATCGAACGATTCCGATTCGGGGGGACAGACGATTACCGCGTATCTCCCACAGTACTGCGGTCACCGTGCCGATGCTCCGGACGCATCGACGGGAAAGAGCGCATAATCGAAGACGGAAAGGTTTGTCGTGCGAGCGATACAGGGTTTGATCGATTTCGTGGTGGGAATTGTGACGGCTGTGCTCGGCACGGTGGTCTCAGTGCTCGCGGCCGTGGTGTGGATTCTCGGCGCGGTGCTGTGCGCGACGATTCTCCTGATTCCGCTCGGACTGCCCGTCATCAGGCTCGGCAGCCGTCTGTTCGGCCTCGCCCGACAGCTGATGCACCTCCCCTGACACACACCTCCGCGGCCCTGTGCGGGGCCTCCGGGTAGCGCGGATCCGGTGCGACGGCACACCGTGGGAATCGTCCGGACAGCCTCCTGGTCGCGCTCGACCCGCACGGGCACCGCCGCGGCACGCCGACGATTCGGTACCGTTCGGGGGCCGGTCCCACACGGTGGGGCGGCTTCCGCACATTCGGATTGTTGGAGGTTCTGGTGGCTGGTGGTCTCGTCGCCCTGTTGGACGACGTCGCGGTACTCGCGAAGGCAGCCGCGGCGTCGATCGACGACATCGGCGCGGCAGCGGGCAAAGCCAGCGTCAAGGCAGCGGGTGTCGTGGTCGACGACACCGCCGTCACCCCCCGCTACGTCCACGGATTCACGCCGGATCGGGAACTGCCGATCATCCGCAAGATCGCGGTCGGCTCGATCCGCAACAAGCTGCTGATCATCCTGCCTGTCGCGATGATCCTCAGTCAGTTCCTGCCTCAGGCGTTACCGTATCTGCTCATCGCCGGTGGCCTGTACCTCTGCTACGAGGGCGCCGAGAAGGTCTACGAAGCAGTGACCGGCGGCCACCACGACGAGGAAGTCACCGCCACCGAGGCCGGTCCCGAATTCGAGAAGTCCATGATCTCCGGTGCGATCCGCACCGATCTGATCCTCTCGGCGGAGATCATGGTGATCTCCCTGTCCTCGGTCGAAAACGAACCCTTCCTCACCCGCCTGGGAGTGCTGATCGTCGTCGCCCTCCTGATCACCGCGCTGGTCTACGGCGTCGTCGCCCTGATCGTGAAGATGGACGACGTCGGCCTGTCACTCGCGCTGCGTAAGGCATCGTTCAGCAGGCATCTCGGTCGTGGACTCGTCGCAGCCATGCCCAAGGTGCTGTCGCTGCTCACCACGGTGGGTATCGCCGCGATGCTGTGGGTGGGCGGCCACATCCTCATCGTCAATGTCGGCGAGGCCGGATTCCATTGGCCGGCCGATCGACTGCACGATCTCGAACACTGGTTCGGCGAGCTGGCGCACGGCGGCGTCGGCGGTCTGCTGTCGTGGACATCGGGGACCGTGGCGTCCGCACTGGTCGGTCTCGCCCTCGGCGCGATCGTGGTGGCGATCATGCATCTGATTCCGAGAAACAAGAACAGCACGGCCGCGCATTGAGCGCGGCACCGTCGGCGAAGCGGTGCGGCGGATTTCAGGACTTTCGTGTGTGCGTGGTGTCGAGGGCGCGCAACTGGTCGGGGACGACCGCGCGCAGGACCGCCAGCGAGGCGGTGACGGCGAGATCGCACGCCGCGTCGATGTCCGAGCCGTCGACGATGACCGCCCGGTAGGCGACGTCGAGGCTGATTCCGAGCAGCATGGTGGCAAGGGTGTCGGCGCCGCTGCCGATGGGAGTTCCGCGTTCGGCGTAGTTGGCGCGCAGTTCCTCGGCGATGCGGGGTTCGAGAGCGGCCGACAGCTGTCGCCCGGGATGGGCGTCGTCGTAGCGATTGTCGAGCAGGACGCGGAATCCGCGGGGGTGGCGGCGGGCGTAATCGAACAGTGGTCTGTCGCGAGAGCGTCCAAAACTACTGCACCGATGGCCGCGGCAGGTATTGCGAGACCGTGATCGGCTTCATTATGGCGCCCCTCTACGCCGCGTTGTTGTTCGTGTTCTTCCTCTTTCTCACCCACCGAAAGGTGAAGCGCCGCTATCTGCGGCGGGCCCGGTCCGATCCCCGAGATCTCGTCCCCACGGTCGGCAGCGTCCTGGGCGACGTAGTGGGCCGCAATCAGTAGTGCAAGGTACTGATCGACAACATGAGCCGTCCGGGAAAGCGGCGCCCTCAGATCCTGATCGGTGCGGTCGGAGTGGGTAAGACGGCGGTCTTGGTCAAGGTCGTCGAGATGCTCGCGCAAAGCGGCAAGATCCCGGTGGTGCTTCGCCTGCGCGACCTCCAGACCGATAGCGACTTCCTCAGTGTCGCGCGCCAACGGTTCGGCGAGCAGATCGACAACGACATCCGCTCCGCGGGAGAAGCCGACCGGGTCTGGCGGCGGCTGCGCGCCCAGGACAAGATCGTGGTACTCGGGGACGACGAGCAGGAGTTCGGAACCCCGGACGCCATCGACCGCGCCGAACTGAGGGTCTGGTTGCTCGACGAATGGAAAGATGCCCTCATCGAGGGCTATGAACACCAGGACTATGTGCTGGACCGGCCCTGTCGCAAAGCGACCATCGAGGTCCTCCCAGCATTGGCTTGCATCGGCCTCGAGCAAGACCGACTGGAGGTCCGGTTCGAGGATCTCGTAGGGCAACCGCGCATACAGGACTTCGATACCGGCAGATCAAAGGCGCCGTTCCGCGACGAACCACGGCACCGCGAGGTGGTCGAGAAGCTCCGCGAAAACTTGAAGGAAAATGGTCACCCGGAACTCTATGACGACCTCGGCATGGCGGCCACTATGGGGGCGGAGCTCGGAGTGGTCGAGGCATACGACGATCGGGTCCGGTTCAGGCACAGCCTCATTCAGGCATACCTCGGCTCCGGCTACCTTGACGAGGCATTGCAGGACGATCGCTACAAACAGGAAGCTTTCTACGACCCCGGACGCGAATTCTTGATGGCGCTGGTCTTCCACTCCCGGTCTACCAGTCCGGCGGGATCGAACGGCACCCCGGATGCGAACGAGGTGGTGGAAAAGCTGAAAAACAGGATCCCTGTCGACTTCACCAAAGTTTCGCCAGGGGATCGCAGGAGTATGAGGAGATCTGGGGAGAACTCGACTCCTGGATAGATCGAATCGAGCACCTGGACGACCACGACCATCCACAGATTTCGCTGGAGATCGCACTGGCGCAGGGCTTCAAGCACGCCGCCAACCGGCGCGAACAGTACCCTTCCGCCCGCCATGCGCCGACCTCGTTCATCGTGAAAGCGGAGGAGGCGCTGAAACGCTCCAGCTATCGGTTCAGTCAGCTCACGTTGATCCAAGCGCTGACCCTCTGCTCGCTGCCCAATGATCCCGAGGAACCCCTTGCCGACCGCGGCCACGGCTCGGACCCGGAAACACTTGGACAGCGATGGATCCAACTCGCCGGCAGCGAGTGCAGGCGTAGCCATGCGCTCCGGCCGGGAACAGCGCCCCACCCCTTCGTAAGGGCGGCTGCCGAGCTGTGCGCCCTGGCGCTCACCGCCCGGACCTGCCGCCGTGCATCACCAGCGACCGTAGCGTGCTCGATCCGGAGCGGACTGTGGGGTCCACACTCGGTGCAGAGCCGGGATCGAACTGCCTCGATGAATGTCTTTTCAACCTGTGCCCGTATCCGGCGATGGGCGCGCCACGCTCGAGGGCAGAGCTCAACGAGGGCTTCTGCCTCCAACAGGTCTTGCTGGCCCGGAGCCCGGCGCCGTGGCAAGAGCTTCACCACCGCCAACTGAAGCAGTTCTGGGAGCTGATGGCCCAGCGGGTACGCCCGAAGTCTCCGGACAGCGCCGGTGACTGGCCGAATCGTCTTGCCCACCGAAGATTCAAGTCTTCCAGAAGCCGGCATATCTGAACACGAACGATGCGTGGCAGGGGCCCCAAGGCCGTACTACACCACGGTGTCCTCCCGCGCGCTGAGATGGCCGTTGTTCGGGTGGACAATAGGAAGATGCACCTGCACGAGACGCTGCCCGGGTCGGGAAGAGGTCTGAGCAGAGCCGAACTGCTCGCCGCGATATCGCTGGCGATCGACCTGGGCCTGGGACAGCCGATGGAACACATGCTTCGGTCGTCCTTGATCGCGATGCGGATCGCCGAGCGCATGGGGCTCGACCCGCAACAGCAGACGACCATGTACTACGTCAACCTGGTCGGGTGGATCGGTTGTCATGCCGACTCCCGCGAACTCTCGGTGCTCTTCGGCGACGACATCGCCTTCCGGGCCGACACCTACACGGTGGACAGGGCCGGTCTGCCGTTCCTGCGGCTGATGACGAGTCATGTCGGACGCGGTTTGCCGGTCTGGGAGCGCGGTATCCGTGCCGCTACCTTTCTGATCACGGCTCGCAATCAGGTCGCCACACTGATCCGGTCGCATTGCACTTCCGCCGGGGTTCTCTGCGACCGGATGGGCTTGGACGAGGAGGTCGGAAAAGCGCTGGCCTTCGTTTTCGAACGCTGGGACGGCCGAGGGCTGCCCCACGGTGCTCGCGGAGCGGATATCCCGGTCGAGATCCACATCGCGCAAGTCGCGGACGTGATCGAGGTGCACCTGCGGAGGGGTGGGCTCGAGCACGCGAAGGATGTTCTCCGTTCTCGGCGCGGCAGTCAGTTCGACCCGACCGTAGCGGCGGTGTTCGAACGCGACGCGGCGGCGATCGTGGGCGGTCTGCTCGACATCGATGTCTGGACAGCAGCATTGGCCCGGGCGCCGGATCGTGATCGAACCCTGACGGCCGAGGAGAGCGACGAACTGCTCGAGGCCATGGCTGATTTCGTCGATCTCAAATCGCCTTTCGCTCTGGGGCATTCGCGTGGCGTCGCGAATCTGGTGGCCGGCGCGGCCCGGCACCTGGGCATGTCGCCGTCGGAGATCACCCATCTCTACCGCGCCGGTCTGCTGCACGGCCTCGGCAAAATGGGAGTGCCCAATCGGATCTGGGAGAAGAAAGGGACGCTCACCACGGCTGAATGGGAACGGGTACGGATGTATCCGGATCTGAGCGGCCGGATACTGAGTCGAGTCAACGGCTTGGAGCCGGTGGTCCCTCTGGTGATGAAGCATCGCGAACGGATCGACGGATCCGGTTTCCCCCGCAGGATCGCAGGCGCGGAGTTGACCACGCAGGACCGGTTGCTCGCCACTGCGGACGCCTATCAGCGACTGCGCGAACCGCGACCCTACCGGCAACCACTCGATCCTCGCAGCGCCGCCGACCGGCTGCGAGCAGCGGCGCATGCCGGATGTTTCGACGCCGAGTCGACTGCGGCCGTGCTCGCGGTGGCCGACCCGCGGACCTCGCGACGGAAGCCCTGGCCTGCCGGGCTGACCGACCGCGAGGTCGAGATTCTGCGACTCGTCGCGCAGGGCCGATCGAACAGAGAGATCGCCGCCGAACTGTTCATCGCCGAGAAGACGGCCCGTAACCACGTCGAACGCGTCTACGCCAAGCTCGGCGTCAACAACCGCACGCAGGCCAGTCTGGCCGCGATCGATCGGGGTCTGGTGGGCTCGCCGACTGTGGGGAAGTGAAGCATCCGCTGCACCGGTCATCTGTCGCGCGGTCATCACGAGGAGGCCGTGAGGTGCTTCACCGACGGGATGCGCCGGGCCGGGAGCGCCGGTCCAAGACCCATATCGTGGCCAGCACGAGGCCGACGGCAAACGCGGCGAGCGTGATGAGACCGGCGCCGGCACCTCCGTGGAAGGCGTCGCCATACGGGGACATGGCAGGCAGCGTCGCGGTGTACCGCTCGAGATCCAGGTCGCGACCCAACGCCTCGAATGCGTGGCGGTTGGACAGGCCGAGGCTCATCAGCCGTCCCGGGAAGGCCATGTCGTCGACAGGGACTATGGCCCCACCGAACAGGACCTGGGGGAAGCAGAGCATCGGCAGGGCGAGGGCGGCCTGCGCGGCGTTGGAGACCGCGGCCGAGGCGAGCAATCCGAGGGCCAGTGCCGAGGTCGCCTCGATCACGATCGTCACGAACAGCAGGACGGACACATCCCATCCGACGGCAGGGAGCCGACCGAGCGCCCGCAGCACACCGAGGAGCAGCGCGCTCACTGCGGCCAGCACCGGAAGCAGCGCTGTCACCTTGGCGACTACATAGGCGCCGACACCGAGCCCGGCCAGGCGCTCCCGCCGGAAGACGGCCATCTCCCCGACGATCTGGAGCAGGCCGTAGGTGAGGCCGAAGAAGAATCCGGCGAACGCGATCCAGAACACGATCTGGACCGGCGCGAGGTCGGCTTCGTTACGCGGTTCGAACGCGTCTCGCTGGAACAGCATCGCCATCATCGCCGTGACCAGCACCGGTGAGCCGAGCAGGACCGCCAGTGTCAACCGGCTGCGAAGGAGAACATCGATATTGCGTCGGGTGAGCAGCCACCATTGCCGGATCACGCCTGTGCGCTCGAGGTCGGGACAGGTGGCGGGGATGGGCCGTGGAGGCCGGCCGGGCCGGGTTGTCGGCTGTTCGACGCTGTCCGCGAATCGCTGCGCCCAGATCCGAGGGGTGTCCTCACGTGCCAGCCGCTCGTACACCTCGGGGAGATCCTCGACGCCGAAGTGGCGCCGAGCCTCGGTCGGGCTGCCGATGAAGGCCAGGTGGCCGTCGCGCGCCAGAAATATCACCCGGTCACACCGGTCGATTCCGGTCGGCTCATGCGTGGTGAGTACGACGGTGACACCGCGTCGGCTGAGTCGGCGCAGCAGGCGCATCACCTCGGCCGAGGTCGAGGGATCGAGCCCGGAGGTGGGTTCGTCCAGGAAGAACAGGCGTGGTCGGGTCAGCAACTCGACGGCGATACTCGCCCGCTTGCGCTGGCCGCCGGAGAGCGCACGGACCGGCACGTCTGCTCGATCAGCCAGGTCGAGGTCCTGCATGGTCTCTTCGACCACCCGGTCCGCCTCGGCCGCCGACGTGCCCGCGGGCAGCCACAGCCGCGCGGCGTAGCGCAGTGTGCGGCGCAGGGGCATCTCGACGTGGATGATGTCCTCCTGTGGTACGTAGCCGATACGCGAATCGGCGCCGACCCGGGCTCCGCGCACCACGCCGTCGTGCCGGACATCCCCGGCTGTCGGTGGTTGCAGTCCGGCGAGGATCTCCAGCAGTGTGCTCTTTCCTGCTCCGCTGCCGCCGGCGATGGCGACCAACTCGCCCGGTCCGACCGACAACGACAACTCCTGGAGAATCGTCTGCGTCCCAACCCGCCGGCTCACCTGGTCGGCATCTATTCGCCCGCCGTCCGGCACTCGGGGCGGGTGATCCGAGGTGCACGTAGCGAACTTTTCGACGGGCGCTGGCCCGACTGCCGATTCGGCCATGACCGGTGATCTCTGTGGTTGCTGAACTCGCTTCGTCATGCCCTGATCATCGGTCCGCCGCCGCCACGGTCGCATGAGGCGTTTGCCTCAAATCGCGGCCGCAGCCGCACCGTGCACGTCGCGGTTTCCACGCGGGCACGGCGGGTAAGGGAGCAAAACCACGACGGAACCAGGAGCGAATGATGGGTGAGCAGGAGTTCCGCAAAGGCGATCGCGTCGAATGGAGCAGTCACGGCAGCACCGCCGAGGGTGAGGTGGAAGAAGTCATCACCTCCGACACCGAGGCGGCCGGCCGGACCGTGCGGGCGTCGAAGGACGAACCGCAATATCGGGTGCGCAGCGACAAGAGTGGACGCGACGCCGTCCACAGAGCTTCCGCCCTCCGCAGACGCGACAGTTGACGTCGAGGGCAGTTCAGCCGATTCGGTCGACACCGCCGCCGGGGCGCGACTTCCACCGCGCCATCCGCGAGCTTCGCGATGGGCAGATCGACACGACCACCCGCGACACCATGATTCAGACCAGCGGTTTGCCCAGCGCGCGCCGCCGGCGCATGTCCGCCAGATGTTTGTCCAGCGGGTAGCGCCGCCACCGCTCGGGTCCGGCTCGCAAGACGGTGCCGATAACGCGCATGAGCGCTTCGAAGGCACGCTGCCGACGCGGCCCCCAGTCCAGCCCGAGTTCGTCGCGGAAGCGCTGCGGCAGGAAACCAGTGGTGAAGAAGCGGTTGATCCGCCGGAATGCCAGCTGCTGCGTTCGGCTGTAGGGACCGAGGTCGATCACCTGGTCGAGCAGGTAGGCCTTGACCTCGTTGTCGATCGAGATCTCCGACGTCGCCGACTCCCAGTAGTCGGCGAACGCCGCCCGATCGGCGGGCCACAGCTGGGGCGGCATCTGCAGCGTCGTGCCGAACCTGGCGGACTCCCGGTACAACTCGTCGGCGAGGGCGGAGTCGAGCGGACCATAGAGGTAGGTCAGCGAATCGAGGGTGCCCTGATATATGCAGGCGGCGCCCCACAGTTGCAGCCTCGGATCGAAGGCGTTGTACTTCACCGGGCTGTCGGGACCCGAGCGGACGTGCCGGTGCGAGCGGTTGGTCGCCTCGCGGTAGGCCGCACGCTCGTCGTCGGTTCCCCACATGGCCACCGCCAGGTAGGTCAGCGTGGTGCGGCCGCGTTTGCGCGGGTGCCGGTCGAACCGCCCGCTCTCCACGGTGCTCTCCACCACCCCGCGCCCCACCGCGGCATTGCTCAGCTGCATGATCACGTTCGCCGGCCCGCCCAGCAGGGCGCCCGGGCCGGCCAGGAACTCCTTGTGGGGAGTCGCGCCGATCGGTTCGGCCGTCCGTTGGTGCACCACAGTGCCTCCTGTGAGATAATGAGAGATATCTAGCATACTTCTCTCATCCCGTTTCGGCGAGTGTCACCGGCATCCTCGGGACAACGCACAGTGGCGGACGGTCGGCCGGACTCGGAACGGAGCTCACCGCGCAGGTCGCGGCGACGCGGACCGGCCCCGTACATCCGACAGTCTGATACGAATGTGGACACGAGCGCATTCGTGTCGCACACCACTACCGATGAGGTATGTCATGGACTTCGCATCGTCCGACCAGGCGCAGCACTATCTCGACCTCTTGAACCGCTTCGTCGACGAGCGCGTCGCGCCCGCCGAACCGATCTATCTCGAGCAGCGCCGCACCCTCGCCGAGCAGGGCGATCCGCACGCTGTGCCGCCGGTCGTAGAGGAACTCAAGCAAGCCGCGCGCGAGCGAGGGCTGTGGAATCTGTTCCTGCCCGACTCCACCGCACCCGCCCACGGCCTGTCGGTACTCGACTACGCGCCCCTGGCCGAACGCAGCGGGTGGTATCCGGACCTGCTGCCCGAGGTGCTCAACTGCAGCGCCCCCGACACCGGCAATATGGAGCTGCTGCATCTGTTCGCCACCCCCGACCAGCGCGCGCGCTGGCTGGACCCGCTGCTGGCGGGGGAGATCCGCAGCGCCTTCGCGATGACGGAGCCGGACGTGGCCAGCAGTGACGCCACCAATATCGCCACGTCGATCGTCCGCGACGGCGAGCACTACGTGATCAACGGACGCAAGTGGTGGACCACCGGAGCGCTGGACCCGCGCTGCGAGGTGTTGATCGTGATGGGCGTGACCGATCAGGAGGCGGCGCCGAGCCGCAGGCAGTCGTTCGTGCTGGTCCCCATCGACACGCCCGGCGTGGAAGTGGTGCGCGATCTGAGCGTCTTCGGCTACGCGGAGCGGCAGGGGCACGGTGAGCTCGTCTTCCGGGACGTCCGCGTGCCGGTGAGCAATCTGCTCGGCGAGGAAGGCGCGGGTTTCGCGATGGCGCAGGCCAGACTCGGGCCCGGGCGGATCCACCACTGCATGCGCGCGATCGGGATGGCCGAACGGGCGATCGCGTTGATGCGCACCCGCGCCAAGGAGCGGGTCGCGTTCGGCGGGCCGCTGTCGAGCCGGGGCGTGGTGCAGCAGTGGCTGGCCGAATCCAGGATCTCCGTGGAGCAGGCGCGGCTGCTGGTGTTGAAGACCGCGTGGCTGATCGACAACCACGGATCCCGGGCCGCTCGCACGGAGATCGCCGCGATCAAGGTCGTGGTGCCGCGGGCGGTGTGCGCGATACTCGACACCGCGATCCAATTGCACGGCGGGGCGGGGGTCGGCCCGGACACCCCGCTGCCGATGCTCTGGGCGGGAGCGCGCACCCTGCGTATCGCCGACGGGCCCGACGAGGTCCACCTGCGCACGATCGCGCGCGCGGAGTTGAAGCGATGACCAAAGGTCCGGACGGCTCGCCTCCGGTGGGGCCGGCCGGTGTCGACGAGCGGGCAGCTACCTCGAACGGCAGTTGAAGCGATGGAACCGGCAGCTCACCGCGGGCGGCATCACCACCAGGCCGGTGTGGGAAGTCCACGAACTGCTCTCCCGGCACATTCCCGCCGAACGCTGGACCGGCCTGGTGCACGGCGACTTCCGCCCGGGCAATCCGCTGATCAGCGGCGACGGACAGGTACAGGCCGTCTCGCCGATATCGACGACCTCTCCCGGCGGCCGGCACAGCCGGCCGACATGGCACGCGCGGTCCTCACCGGTAGAGCGGCGCACCGACAGGCCCGCGGGTGCGATGAATGCTCAGCCACCTGTCAAGTCGACCGGGCGTCCGTTCAGTGGCTGGGCGGGGCGGTTGTTGTGCGGGAACAGCGCTCGAAACCGGGCGACTTCGTCCGCGCCGACCGTGACCCGGTTCCGCAGTACCGTCCAGGCGACGCCTTCGGTGCACGGGGGAGTGGTGAGTGAGCCCGTGTATCGGAACTGAGTGAGATCAGCGGGCAGGAAGGTGCGCAGATCCACCGGGCCGAGGGCGCGTGTGTCGCCCGTGTGCGGCAGATCGGTCAGGACCGAGGTGAACGGCGAGTGCTGCCCCACGGCCAGCAGTACGGCGAGAACGGCCAGACCGCCGGTGGCGTCACTGTGGACCAGGTGCAGTTCCATATCCGCGAACGCCCCGTCGACGGTGTGTTCGCTCGGCGCATGGAAATGGAACTGGGACAATGCGAATTCGCGCCCGCCGATGACGATCCGCTGCTTGCTGTCCGCGGGGAGGTTCGCCTGCACGGTGTGTCCGGTATTGACGAGTTCGAGGGCGGAGACGGGACCGTAGACGATGTCGATGTGCTCGGCTGTGTCGACCGGGGTGTGATCGGCGAGGTCGATCGGAGACTGTGTGGTGCCGCGTCCGCACACGGCGTAGCCTCGGTCGATCTCGGCCCAGTGGTCGGGCCCTTCGGCTTCGTAGTCCCAGTGCGGCGGGCTCGCTTCGTCAGCCTGGTTGGGTGGGAGTCCGCAGCCGGTCAAGGCGAGCAGCGCCGCCGCGGCGAGCAGTCGACGGCGGCCGATCACCACGCGAGAGGACGAAGGGGTCGGCACCGGATAACTCCTTGCGGGTGACGCGAACAGCCGCACCGCCGGGAATCTCGCGCACACACGACTGTCACGTCCGCACCGCGCAGGGCGAGCAACAGTGCTGTCCACGAAACGCGTGATGTTCGTGAACAGAGCTATGGCAATGCAGTTGGTTGTCTGACGCCTTCCGACCCTACGCCGCGGGCTCCGGCGTTGTCAGGTGAGGACGGCGGCGATCTGCATCACAGGAATCCGTGGCACCCCAGCTCCCGGCAAGCCGGATCGCTGTCACCCATCCGTGCGAATGTACGCGCGGCAACAATTCGGCACCGAGAAAGCTCCGCACGGTGCCGCACGGTGCCCGGCGGGAATGGCGAGGACACGAGGAGTCCGCACGAGTTCGGCCACATCGGCGCGCCACAGCCGGCGGTTTTGTCGCGTCGGGCAACCCCCACCTTGCGATGTCGACTCGCCTTCCGTTCGTTACGGTCTCGTCTCGCATGTCGTGCTAGCTTTGCTCACCGAAGCGATCTGTTCCAGCTGTGAATCGGCAATTGTGGAGAACTCATCCCCTCCTGGAGGTCGAGATCGTGACTCGTCCCTTTCGTCGTTTTCTGGGTGCGCTCGGCGGTGTGGCATGCGCCCTGCTGGTGACGACACCGGCAACCGCTGAACCGATTTATCCGTTCCCGGATCCCGACCCGTTCTACGCCGCCCCCGCCGATCTGGCGGCGCACCGACCGGGCGATGTGCTCGACGTGCGGGTTTTGCCACCGTCGATCTTCTTCCCCGGCGCAACCGTCCGGCTGGTCAAGTTCCGTTCCACCAATTCACACGGCGCACCGATCGCGGCGACCACCACCATCGCCACTCCCGCGGGCCACCGCCCCGGCGCACCGCTGCTGTCTTATCAGCATTTCATCAATTCACTCGGCACCGGGTGCGCGATAACGCGCCAGCTCTACAGCGCCGACCCCAATCTGTCGATCATCCTGCCTGCCTTGGGCATGATGGTGCAGCAGGGCTGGAGTGTGTCGCTGCCGGATCATCTCGGCCCGCAGTTCGCCCTCGGAGCCGGGCGTTTGGGTGGACAGATCACGCTGGACGGCGTCCGGGCGGCGAAACAACTGCCCGAACTCGCCGTCGCGGACAGCCCGGCGGTGCTGGCCGGCTATTCCGGTGGTGGCCTCCCGACAGCATGGGCGGCCGCACTGCAGCCGTCCTACGCACCCGAGTTGCGGCTCGAGGGCGCGGCCATCGGCGGGGCCCCGTTCAACCTGGTTTCGATGGCGAAGGGCCTGGGCGACAATCCCCACCCGGCGTTCGGGCTGGCGATGGCGACGGTCATCGGCCTCGAGCGCGAATACCCGGACCGGATGCGGGTCAGTTCGAATCTCAATCAGCGTGGTCTGGCGATGCGTAACGCGATGGCCAACAGCTGCACCAACGACATCATCGCCATCGGCGCCGGTGCCAACGCGCACGCGCTCGCCACAGGTCCCGCTGTCTTCGACCAGCCCGATGCCTGGGGTGTGGCGGCGGAGAACAGCGTGGAACTCTACGGCCGCGCTCCGGAAATTCCGATCTTCGAATGGCATTCGCCGACCGATCCGCTGATCCCGCTCAACGCCATCGACAACACCAACCGCCAGTGGTGCGCCGCCGGCGTGCGATTGCAGACGCAGTTGGTCCCCTCGTTCGACCATTTGTCCGCGGCGGTGGCCGGCGCGCCCGCGATGCTGGGGTGGCTCGAGGGCCGGGTGCGCGGCGAGCCCGCGCCCGTCACCTGCTGAGTCACAGGGACGAGAGCTTCGCCGAAGCCGACGACCTCACCGGAATCCGGTGTACCCGGCCGAACATGGGGTCGTCGGCTCGGTGACGTTCCGGTGAGCAGCGATGAGTTCGCGGCGCGCGGGAGGTCTACCCGGTTATGAGGAAACTGATCTACGGGTTCAGCGTGTCCCTCGACGGCTACATCAACGACCGCGACGGCACCATCGACTGGACCGACCCGGACGAGGAACTGCACCAGTTCCACAACGACAGGTACCGCGACATCGAGATCTCGCTGCACGGCCGCCGACTGTACGAGCTGATGGCCGACTACTGGCCGCAGGTGCCCGATGACGCACCGGGCATCGAACGCGAGTTCAGCGCGCTCTGGACGGAGAAGCCCAAGGTCGTCTTCTCCCGGACGCTCACCGAGGTCCAGTGGAACAGCAGACTGGTCAGCGAGAACGCGGTGGAGGAGGTCCGCAGGCTCAAGGCCGGAGGTGACGGCGTCATGGAGGTCGGTGGCGCGAGCCTCGCGGCCTCGCTGATGCCACACGGGCTCATCGACGAGTATCAGGTGTTCGTCTTGCCCGTGATCCTCGGCGGCGGCACACCGATGTTCCCCGCACTGGACAAACGCATCCGGCTCCGATCGGCCGAGACGCGACACTTCGACACCGCCGTGATGATGCGCTACCTCGTCGACTGAGGTCCGTTCAACCGCAGCAGCCCGCGTGCGAACGAGACCGTACCCAGGTGCCGGTGCAATGCGACGACCAATCGGATGTCACGCCGTCTGTCAGTCCGCAACGCACCGGGCGGCGGCCGATGCGATTGCCGTGAGCTGCGCCTCGAGGGCAGGGAAGTCGAAGGTCACCGTACTGGAGCGGAACTCCCGTCCGAGGCTGTAGAGGAGTTCCATCCATTCCCAGCTCCCGGCGATCTCCACATCGATCGGAGCGAGCTTCGCGCCGATCGCCGGTCCGGCCTTGTGCCGCAGGACGCGCAGACGCCATTGGCCGATGAAGCGCCGGAAGCGGTCCAGCGCCGTAACCGCCTGCCCAGTCAGTTGCGCGACCGTCGACAGTTGCGCATTCACCTCGTGCATCTGGTCGGCCATTCCGGACAGCCCGACGGCGGTCGCGTCGCACAGCACAGGCACAGCGTTCAGAGTGTGCGCGGGGGCCGTGCTGTCGACTACCTCGGCCGCGAAGGCCGCCACCATACTGTTGTACAAGGAAGCCAGCGAGATTCGGAACCGGAGCTCGGTCACCGCCGCGCGCAATCGATCCAGTTCGGGCCGCAATGTCTGGAGTGCGGCGACCGCTTCGCGCATGGGTTCGCCCATCACCGCAGCGATATTGCGCAATCCCGGATGCTCGTCGGCGACCTGCGCGGAGGCGTCCCTGGCCGCGGTGACGGATCGATCGATGCGCCGGGTGATGTCGCTGACCTGCGCGGCGGCGGTCATGAGTCGGTCGCACAACTCCTGGTATCCGCCCAATCGCCCGACCATCTGCTCGAGCCTCTCGTCCACCAGCGCGGTGCCCGAGAGCACGGCAGCGATGGGCCCCGTCGCGTAGGGCCGCGCCGACGTGGCCGACATGAGGTTCCCACGGGCGGTGATCTCCGCGGGCAGCGCTTCATGCATGAACTCGTCGTACGATTGGAATCCGTAGTGGTGCAGCGCTTCCTCGAGTCGGAGCACGCCACTCGCGGCCACACCGCGGCGGTCGCTGCCCGCCGCACTCGATGCCCGCTCCGCGATTCGCGCCTGGGTGTAGCTCTCCTCGGCGACATCGAAGTATCGGCTGCACGGTGCGAGGCGAACCGAGACGTAGCCGCCGGGCACGGGGCTCATCGCCGCGAACACCCAATAGGCCGTGCCGGCCCTGGCCTGGTTTCGCACGAACGCCCCGACCGGCTTGCCCACGGCGAGCCGGTCCCACATCAGCCGGAACATTCCGGCAGGCATATCGCGGTGGCGGACGATATTGTGCGGCTGTCCGGTCATCTCCTCGAGCGCATAACCCGATACCCGAGTGAAGACGGAATTTCCCAGGCCGATCACACCGCGTCGGTCGGTGGTGGAGAAGAACAGTTCTGTCGGCCCCAAGGTCAGACCGTCGACATCGATCGGCGAAACCTGGTCATCCGCGACATTCTTTGCATAGGTAAGCACCCGGCAATGGTAGGGCTACGACGATGAGGGTCGCCGATGAGGCAGGCGAAGCATTACCGCAGTGGTGACGAATAATGTTCGGAACAGCAAATATTCGACTGGATCCAGAGCCGTTCGATACCTGTCGCGGGGACCTGGGTCATCCGAATCGGGGACCCGAGTCCTATTCGGCCGGATATCAGCTATCGAGAACATGCCGAGGGAGTCCGGCGTGCGGATCACGTATTCCGGCGGCGAACCGGCGCCGCTACGATCGCCGGGATCGCGACGAAATCCGATCCGTCACCGCTTCGCCCACAGGAGGTTCCATGAGCCAGCACGAAGTCAAGATGATCATCCTGTCGACCGACGATCTCGATGCATCGATCCGGTTCTACAGTGAAACCCTGGGCATGCCGCTGAAGTTCCGCGACGGCGCCCACTTCGCCGCTCTCGACGGCGGCCCGATCACCCTCGCTCTCGCGACCGCGGTCGACCACCCCATCCCCGGCCAGGTCGTCGTCGGTATCAAGACCGCCGATGTCGACGCGGCGGCGAAGGCGATCGAGGCCGCCGGTGGCGGCATCGTGAAGGGACCCTACGACGACGCGCACGAGCGCCGTGCCGTGGTCTTCGACGACAAGGGCAACGGCTTGGTCTTCTACAGTCCGCTGGCCAGGTAGGACTCCGGCACCCACGTCACCTCCGTGGTGACGTGAGCAGCGCGTAAGTCTGCGTAGTCGGCGGATCGCAATTGAGGTAGCCGACTACCGCAGTGCGGCGTCCCGGCCTCGATGAGTATCAGGGATGTCCGGGAGGACCCGGACGAACCAGATTCGAGAGCCTGCCACGTGAGACCGGGGCGCTCAGCGATTCCCGCGATCTCGCCGAATCAGGCGTGCAGCGACATCGCAGAGGATGAACAATCATGAATCCGAATACGACGATCATGTTCTACAACGGGCAGACGGGTGCGGCCGGAACCGGTGTGCTGTCCCGCGGCCACTGGACACACCGCGACACCGTGACCGCGATCCCGGCGGGCTACACCCACGCCGCGGCCAGCCGAGACACCCTCCTGTTCTACAAGAAGGGCACCGGCGAGTGGGAGTCGGGCACCTTCACCGACGGGCTGTACGCGCGTCGCGAGTCGGGCAACGCATTCTCGGCGGACTGGTCACATGTCGAGGCGACCGCCGATACCGTGCTGTTCTACGACGAGAACACCGGGCACGCGGCGTCGGGACACCTCACCGGCGGCGTCTACCGGGAAGTGCGCGGATACGACGACTTCAGCCTCGGCTGGGCCGGCATCGCCGGATCCGCCGACACCATGGCCTTCGCCAAGAACGTCGGCACGGCGATCTGCCCAACTACATCCTGGCCTTCGGCTCGCTCACCGATGGCACCTACTCCCACCGCGGTGAGATCGGCGATGCGGTCGGCACCGACCTGACCGCGACCACGGATTCGCTGCTGTTGCGGGAGACCTCACCGTCCAGCGACAGCTACCAGATCGCGAAGATGATCGGTGGCACCATCGGCCCCGTCCACGACAACGGCACCTCCGGCCACTGGGACCGGATCGGCCGGACGGCCGACAGCCTGTTCTTCTACAAGAACGACGGCACCGCGTGGACATCGACCTTCAGCGGCGGCAGTTACGCCAATGTCGGCCCGCTGCCTCAGGTTTCCTCGGGCTGGTCGATCATCGAAGGTGGCGTATGACGCCGTCGGCACATCGTGACTTTTCGACCGGGCGCCGTCGAGCCGCGGCGCCCCGTCAAGCGGGTGCCGCGGCTCGCAGGCGGGCGATGATTCCCTCGAGGTCTACAGCGAAGAGTTGGGGCCGGAATTCGTGACCACCGGGCACCTCGTGCGCTTCGTGCGGGATGCCGGCGTCGGTGAGGCGTCGACGAAATTCCCGATGGCCGGCCAATACCTGGGTTTCATTCGCACTGTCGAACCAGTAGATCGGGTCCGGGCTGGTGCCGGCGACGAGGAATATCCGTTTGTCGCGGTAGCTGTCGATCTGTTCGATCGGGTTGTCCGCGCTGACCTTGGCCTGATTCCAGAACGGTGCCCCATAGACTGTCGCGCCGCCCAGCTCCAACGCCGCCGAGGTCAGATTCGCCCAATGCACGACCAGGCCGAAGTCCCGACGCAGACTCGCCGGGCCGGAATGGCTGCTGACCGAGGCGAAATAGCCGTGGAACCGGGCTGTGTACTTCAGCGCGCCGAAGCCCCCCATCGAGAATCCGGCGACCGCGCGACCGTCGTACTCGGCATAGGTGCGGAAGTTCGCTTCGATCCAGGGGACGAGTTGGGCGATGTGGAATGTCTGCCAATTTCGCGGACCCACGAAGGAGCCGGTCGGGTTGGAATACCAGCCCGCTCGGCCACCATCGGGCATGACGACGATGATCGGTTTCCCGGCGGTCAGTTCGCGGATGCCCAGAGAGTCGAAGGTGCGGAAATCCTGAACACCGCCGTGGAGCAGATAGAGAACGGGATAGGTGTGTCCGCTGGTGTGGTAATCATCGGGCAGCAGGACGTTGACTCCGGGATTCCAGCCGATCGCGTCCGTCCGGAATCGGTAGTACCACATGCGCGGATCGTTCTCGTTGCGATCCACGATCGACAACCCGAACCCGTCGCTTCGTCCGAGGAATATCGCGAGCATCCCACCCGCGGTTGGTTCGGTGATGCTGTTGGCCGCGGCGATGAGCGGCGCGAGGGAGGCGTCTGCGTAGTAGCGGGCCGCCAACTCCGACAACGTGTCCCCGGCGAGAATCTCGTGCCGGATGAGATCGGGGACGATGAGCTGCTGTCCCGCGGCGACGGCGTCGGGTTCGGCGAGGCCGCTGGCGGCGGCGATGAACACGGCGAAGGAGGCGTCTGCGTAGTAGCGGATCGCCAGCCCCGACAACGTGTCCCCGGCGACGACCTCGTACCGCGTGTAGCCGGGGATGAGGAGCTGCTGTCCCGCGACGACATCGTAGGGTTCGGCGATCCCACTGGCAGTAGCTATGAGCCGGTGCAGTTCACCGTCTCCGTAGTGGCGGATCGCCAGTGCGGACAGCGTTTCTCCGGCCGCAACCGTGTGAGTTCCAACCATGCGAGACACCCCTTTGATAGCAGTTCGCTCTAGTGTCACGGGTGGCGGTGCGCGATGTCCACGAAATTGCTGAATCCGATAGTCGAATCGAAATATCCTGCAGCACAACGCGATGCTCGACCACGAGCGCGACGCGGTCCGACCGGTCGGTGCTGTGAAGTGAAGCGACTCGAGCGCCCTACCGGGGGCGAAATAGTGGCGTGACTCACATGATTACCCGGAGAGTTCGCAAGGAGTAGAGCGATCACGTACCGCTGCGAGAACCTCGGCCATCCGCGGAGCCGATCGAAATACGAGCGGGCATGGGCAATCGGGGTCAGCCGAAGTCGGCAGGCCCGGCCGGGAGGCGGGTCCCCCTGTCACCAGGGCGATCGGTCGGCTGATCCAGCCCCCGGCGAACACAACACGAGTTCACTCAACGTCAGGTGGCTTCCCCGGTCGTGGCGGTGGTGACGGTATCTGTTGTTGTGTTGTGGGACAGGATCACGAGATTGCCGATTTTACGGCCGCTGTCGATCCGTCGATGCGCTTCGGGCAGCGCCTCGAGGCTGCCGACGATCTCGACCAGCGGATCGAACGCCCCATTCGCGACAAGATCGAGAAGCAGTGCGAAGTCTTCCCGGCGTTCGGGCACCGGCCCCGCGATCACGCGCCCGCGAGCGGTCACCGTGTCCGCGAGGCCCGCGACCGCGAGGATTACTACACCCTGAGCGTCGGCGAGCTGGAGTCCGTCGGCACGGCTGAGGTTTCCGACCGCATCGAAGACGACATCGAAGCGCTCGCCGAGCCCGGCAACCGGCGTCTGGCGGTAGTCGATCACCCGTGCCGCGCCGAGACGGCGCAGCAGATCGTGGTTGGGACTGCTGCTCACCGCGGTGACAGTTGCCCCGAAGTGCACCGCCAGTTGCAGCGCCGCTGACCCGACCGACCCTGATGCTCCGTTCACGAGTACCGTCTGCCCGGCACCCAACCGCGCGCGGTCGCGTAGGAAGTACAGGGCGGTGCTGCCACCGAAGAGCGCGCCCGCCGCATCCGAATGGGACACGCCTGCGGGCAGCGGGATGATCGCGGTGACGGGCACCGTCACGTACTCGGCGTGCGCACCGAAGCGGGCGCCGGTCATTCCCGCGACCGCCTCGCCCACCGATAATCCGGTGGCCCCGTGGCCCAGGCGCTCGACCTTGCCCGAGAACACCATGCCGGGAATGCTGCGACGAGGCCCACGCAGGCCGATTCCGAGCCTGGCGAGAAGGCCGAATCCGCGCGGGAACCGGCCCGCCCGAATCCGCGCGTCGCCCGCGGTCACCGCCGCTGCTTCGACTCTGACGAGCACTTCGCCTCGACCGGGGACCGGGATCGGCGCAGTGGCGATCCTGATCCTCTCCGGCGGCCCGTATCGATCGATCATCGCCGCCCGCATCTGTGTTTCCATGACGCTCCTTACACATGTAAGTCTCAGTAACCGGTAAGGTACCCTTACGGCCGTAAGGTGGCAAGGAGGCGGGACAGCATGACGGCTCGGCAGCCGCTCAGCGAGGGGCGCATCATCGCAGCCGCGGTCCGTGTCGCAGACGCGGGCGGGTATGCGGCGATCAGTATGCGCAATGTCGGCAAAGAGCTCGGTGTCGAGGCGATGTCGCTCTACCACCACGTCGCGAACAAGGATGCGTTGCTCGACGCGCTGGCGGACTGGGTGTTCGCGCAGATCGAGCTGCCGGAGGCTGAGATGGGGTGGCGCGAGGGGCTGCGGTCGCGGTCGGCATCGGCCCGGGAGGTGCTGGTAACGCATCCGTGGGCGCTGACTCTCATCGATTCACGGACGAATCCCGGCCCCGCGCTGCTCAGGCACCATGATGCGGTCATCGGATGCATGCGCCGCGGCGGGTTCTCGATCGATCTCGCGGCCCAGGCGTTCTCCGTGATCGACGCCTATGTGTACGGTTTCGCGCTGACCGAGCGCAATCTCCCGTTCGACCCGGGTAGCAGCGATCAGGCCCTCGACCTCGCCGCCGACATGATGCCGGCCCTGACCGACTACCCGCACCTGACCGAGCTCGTGCAGCACCTCACCGGGGCGGGGACGTATTCCTTCTCCGACCAGTTCGATGCAGGGCTGGACATCATCTTGGACGAACTGGAGCGGCGACTCGCCGATTCATAGGACAGGCGTGCCCTTCGATCCCAACTCGTTGATGAGCTCCGGATCTCCGATACCGATCACGACCCACCGGTCGTGATCGTCGCCGGCGGCGGGCTGTGGGGATGCTCCTGGCGAGACGTGATTCCGGCGTTGGCCGCCGCCGAACACACTGCCTATGCCGTCGATCTGCCCAGTCAGGGATTCACCGAACTGCACCGCGGCGACTTCGCCTACGACCTGCCCGCGATGGCGGAGGCGCTCACCACCTTCCTCGACGCCGAAAAGGCACCGGCCACACCACTGTTCACCACACCGGCCCCTGGGTGAGTTGGCGACCGCTCTGACCACCCGCTCCTTCTACGCCGACAATATCCGCACCGTGATCGACTGTGCCGCGCAATGGCCGCTGGTATACGCCTCGTCCAGACTGGACAGCAGTCTGCCGAGGTCACGACCGCGGGCGATGAACCCGCGGAAGCGCAGCGAGTCATCCACCCGCTCACGCTCTTCGGCCTACCGACAGGACCGGCGCACCAGGCCCCATGGTCGACCGCAATTTCTGCGGACTGCTTCCGAGCGAATCGGCCTGCGACGGTTCGACCTACGGGACTGCTGTGAGGGCGGCCGATACCGTATCGGTGACCGCGCGCTCGGCTTCGGCGGCGGTGCCGGGATGCGTGTAGTAGTCAACCCAGAACACGTCGGCTCCCCGACGCACCACTGCCGAACCCGACGCGGTTCCGCCCTCGCCCTCGTCCTGGACCGCCAGACACGCCTCGTCGCCGAGATTCGATGTGTCGCGGAAGAGGCCGCCGATGGCCGAGGCATCGCAGGACCAGGCGTGGGCCTCGGCGGCGCGATCCGCACCCGAGTGCCACCCGATCCGGCCGTAGCGCAATACCCGCACGTGCAGGAATCCGTAGGTGTCGGCGCGGGGCACGGTGCGGTCGTCGGAGCGGAAATCGCATACGGCGTCCGAACCCGAGGAATAGGTCGTGTCGGGCACAGGAAGGGCACGGGGGACCAGCCGCTGGAAAAGGTCGGGTCCGAGCGCCGCGCGCAGATCGGGCGGTACCGTGGCGGCGGGGTCGGCGTCCTCGATGACGTCGAACAGTGCCGGCAGCGCCGCCGAGACGACGACGGCCCCGACGATGAGGGCGATGGCGGGCCGCCACCCCCACGTGCGGCGCGAATTCGACAGCGACATCTCCCACTCCCCGCGAACTCCGGTCCCGGCGCGAGGTACGCATCCCGGACGGCTCTGTGAAATCTGTTCGCGGAGAAACGATATCGCAAGGAAGTAGCAATCCGAACAGAGGCTTGCGCCGCTCACCGGCGAAAAGTGTGCGCCGACAAGGCCAGCACCACGCCCGTGGCAGCCTCGGCGAGCGCGTCGCGTTCCACCGCGAGCCTGCCGTCGGCCCAGTCCAGGTACAGCGCCACCAGCGCCCCGCTCAGCGCGGTCGCGATGATCGCGAGGTCGTCCTCGGCGGCGGGCACGAGGTCGGCGGCGCCTGTGCCGAGTGCGGCGACCGCGCGCAGAAAACCCGGCACCCGTCCGGCGCTGTGCGTGCGCAGTGTGTCGTCGCCGAGCGGTTCGCGCAGCAGGATGCGCGCGCGTCCGGGATCCTCTTCGAAGTAGGCGGCGCAGAGCTCGAGCGCGGAGCGGATCGCCGCGGGCAGGTCCGCGGTGGCGTCGAGTCGGCTCATCCGTGTGATCAGTCCCGCTTCGGCACGGTCGTACACCTCGAGGACGAGGTCTTCCCGGGAGTCGAAGGCCTCGTAGAAGTACCGCGGGCTCAGGTTCGCCGCCCGCACGACCGCCCGCATCGTCACCGCGGCGACACCGCCGTTGCCGAGCAGTGCCGCGCCGGCATCGAGCAGCAGCTCGCGCCGGTCGACGGCGCGGTCCCGCAAGGTCTGTCCGCGCCAGACCCTCGGCGTGCTCGCCGTGCCCGTTTCCCGCCGCGTCTGACGCATTGACATCACCTGATTCTACATGAATCATGTGATTCACATTCGGGTGTTGCCCAACGGAGAGAACCCGAGCGGAGACGAGGAGTCGGCATGTTCGACGAAGAAGAATTCCAGCGGTCCCTGGACCAGCCGCGCCTGTCGCACCCGGTGCCGGAGTTTCTGGAATCCAATCGCGCGGTGCCGATCCGCGCGATCCCGGAGGCCGAGTTGCAGGCGACGACCAAGACATGGTTCGTCGACTTCGCGGCGAAACTGGACTACCTGAGCGAGAAGCACGACACCGACGTGACCTGGCTGATGGGCTGGGCCAAGCGGTACTGGTGGAGCTTTTTGGTGCGCGACATGAGCATCAACGACGAGCTCTACACCCAGGACATCCGCTACACCGACGTCACCACGTTCGGCCGCACCATCGTCGGCATCGACGAGTTCGTCGAGTACAACTTCGCCTTCTTCGACGCCATCCCGGACTGGCGCTACGACCCGTTGCCGGACCAGGCCTACATCGACATCAAGCCCGACGGCACGGTGCGCACCGTCATCCGCTACATGGGCAGCGGCCACTGGTCCGGCCCGCTACGGCTCTACCCCTACGACAAGTCCGCGCCGACCATCTACGGCACCGGCCGATTCATCCAGGCGCCCGCGGTGGACCGCTACCACTTCACCAAGGACGGCCTGATGGAGGAGGGCGAGACCCTCTACGACTTCCTCGACGGCGTGCAGCGGGCGGGCATCCTGCCCCGCGACGACAGCTGGCAGTTCCGCACGCTGATGGCGGCCTCCAAGATCCCGGCGGCCACCAGGAAACTGGGCAAACGACTGGGTCGCTGAGCAGCCGCGGCGCCCTGGGGCTAGCACACACCGCCCGGGGCGCCGCGGCAGGGGAGTCGTCGCCAAACCCCAGGTGTGGGAGTGGCTGGCAACCGCATCAGTGCGACAGGTCCCGCCCAAACACGGGACCGAGGCTGGGCTTCGGTCATTCGACTTCATCCGTCCGGATCCCGCGCCGACCGACTACCTCGATGCCGCTATCGAGCCCGCTCCCTGGCCACGCCGCGACGAGCCACGGCAGAAGCCCGAACCGCGGCCATGGTCAGCCAGTGAACGCCCCTACTCCACGCCCAGTCCACGGCGACGACAGCAGATTCGCGCCCGGTGGCTACGCCGGTGAATTCTGGCGGTGTGATCTCGCCTGCGGTGGAGGGCTTCTCGTGCTTCCCAGAGGTGTCCACGGGGCAGTGACATGATCTGATGGATCAACGTCCAAGCAAGGGGAGGGCCACATGAACCAGTTGCCGATGCTGTCCGCTGTCCAGATCGCCGCGGAGCGGGTCCTGCTGCGCAAGGCGCGCGACGCTGACCGGGAAGGGCTCATCGAGCTACAAACTGACCCGGAAGTCTGGGCCTACATCGGAGCCCCGCGGCTGAGGGAAGACGCCGAGCAGCGCCTCGACGCGATCGGCGGCGCAGCCAACGCGACCGCCACTCCCGGCCACTTCATCATCGCCGATAAGGCCACCGACAACCTGATCGGAACATTCGAGCTCAAACGGCGTGCCGCCGACGAGCCCGGCCACGTCGCCGAAGACGGCGAGGAGCTGGAATTGGGTTACCTGATGCGGCGCGACGCCTGGGGCGCGGGACTGGCGTTCGAGGCCGCCACCGCCGTATTACGCGCAGCCGCAGACGAGCTCCCCGATCAGCCGGTCCTCATCGCGACCCAGACCGCCAACAAACGCTCGCTCAGACTCGCAGCCCGCCTAGGATTCCAGCCGGTCAGCACCTTCGAATGGTTCGACGCTGGACAGACCCTGTGCCTAGCCAGCCTGCACTCGTTCAAAGCCTGAATGGCAGGTGACGCCACCATGGCCCCATCAGTAGCGTCGTAGATCCGCAAGATAGATCCGAACACCCGGGACTGCTGCACGAGTTGGTGACATCTGATCTGTGGTGCCGTGGGGCACTGCTGGAAGGATGGACACCGTGCCCAAGCCCTATCCCAAGGAGTTCCGCGACGACGTCGTGCGGGTCGCTCGCAATCGAGAGCCCGGCCAGAAGCTCAAACAGATCGCGGCCGATTTCGGGATCAGCGAGTCCTGCCTGGCCAACTGGATGAAGACCGCAGATGTCGAGGACGGTATTTCCGCTGGAACGACCGCCGCCGAGAATGCCGAGTTGCGGGAAGCTCGGAAGCGGATCAGGTTGCTCGAGCAGGAGAACGAGGTCCTGCGGCGGGCGGCGGCGTATCTGTCGCAGGCGAACCTGCCGGGAAAATGATCTACCCGCTCGTCCGCGAGCTGGCCGCTGACGGGATTCCCGTCGCGGTGACGTGCCGGGTGCTGAAGATCGCGCGCCAACCGTATTACCGGTGGCTGGCCGATCCGGTCACGGCTGCTGATCTCGAGCAGGCGTATCGGGCGAATGCCTTGTTCGATGCTCACCGCGACGATCCCGAGTTCGGGTATCGGTTCCTGCTCGATGAAGCAGCCACCGCGGGTGAGCCGATGGCGGCGCGGACCGCGTGGCGGATCTGCTCGGTCAACAGGTGGTGGAGCAGTTTCGGCAAGAAACGCGGTGCCAACAACGGCCGCTCGGGCCCTCCCGTGCATGACGATCTGGTCGCCCGGAACTTCACTGCTGATGCGCCGAACATGTTGTGGCTCATGGATATAACGGAACATTTTACCAGTGAAGGGAAGCTCTATCTTTGCGCGGTCAAGGACGTGTTCTCCAACCGCATCGTGGGGTATTCGATCGATTCGCGGATGAAGGCCCGCCTGGCGGTCGATGCCCTGTCCTCTGCTGCGGCCAGGCGCGGCGCGGCTGGTGAGCAGGTCGCCGGCTGCATCGTTCACAGTGACAGGGGGTCGCAGTTTCGGTCCCGGAAGTTCGTTCGTGCCTTGCGCTCTCACGCGATGGTCGGGTCGATGGGGCGGGTCGGTGCCTGCGGTGACAACGCGGCGATGGAATCGTTCTTCGCCCTGCTGCAGAAGAACGTCCTCGACCGCCGGCCTTGGGGCACTCGTGGTGAGCTCCGGATCGCGATCGTGACGTGGATCGAACGGACCTACCACCGCCGCCGACGCCGAGCAGGTGCACGGGCAACCCTCGCCGGTTCGACGGCTGCTGCTTGGGGCGCCGCAGTCGCGTGGTCGGATTGTCGCGAGGATCGAGGACCCGGTTGTCCTCGGCGTGCAGGTACAGCCGCCGCAGGCTGTCGATGACGTGGCGGATGACATCGTTGCCGCCGCGGTCACTGCGGCGGATCACCCGTACCTGTCGGATCTGCTCACACAAGTCACGCAGGTCCGCGGTCGTCGGCTCGGTGAGGGCCTTCTCGGCCCACCCGGCCTGAGCGAGAATCTTGTTCCAGTAGGTCGACAGATGATCACGCGTCTTGCCCGCAGGGATCGAGGCCGCCACCACGGGGATGTACTCGGCGAACGTGGGAACCTGGTGCGGCGGGCCGGTGCGGGTGAGTTCGTCGACGGTGACACCCAGCCGTTCCATCATCATCCGCACCGCGGTCACATCGGCGTCGGTGCGCGCGTTCACCGGCCACCCCCTTCGGCGAAGCGGCGAGCCAGGATATCGTCGAGCACCTGCGCCGGGTAGACCACCAGCAGCCCCAGGTCGAGGTCGGCGGCCAGCAGCACCCGGTCCCCGATCGCGATGCCCGCCGCCTCACGCGCGCGAGCGGGCAGCGACAAATACCCGCTCTTCCACACGCCTTGCTTGCCGAAGTTGCGGCGATTGATCACGACCAGTCCACCCACGACCCGCCACGACAACAGATCGCCAGGCACCCACCCCAACGCCGCGAGTGCCGCCCGGTCACCGATACGGCCGTTGCCGTCGACGATGCGGATGCTGTGCACGGCCGTCCGCCGAGACGATTGCTCAACATTCGCCAGAGGTAGGCCCCGGTCGGCGGTAGCCAGGCCTGGAGCGCCGGCGAACACCTCACCGATGAGTGATGCCTGAACAGGCGGCAGTGTGTCATCGACCACAAGTTTCACCCCCTTGGGAGGTGAAACCGCAGGTCGCGACGATCGGAGAAAAATGAGTGTCAGGACAGTGTCTGGACACCGGATTTGGTGCAGTTCTGCGCAGTTCTTGTGTCCGGAGGGGGACTTGAACCCCCACGCCCTAATACGGGCACTAGCACCTCAAGCTAGCGCGTCTGCCATTCCGCCACCCGGACCGGTGATGCTCAGCAAGGTTATCGGATGCGGCCGTGTGGACCAAATCGCGGGTCGGACGGGCGGCAGCGAACAACGTCTCCCCAGTTCAGCGCCTCAAAAGATCGAGGAATGGGGACCGCGGGCGGGTCGGGGCGAAGTGACCGAGCGCGGGGCCGGTCGATCACTCCATCAACCGGCCCTGTCAACGCCTGGTACCGCCACAGCTCTCCGGACGTCGGCTCTCCGGACGTCGCCTCCGCGGCAAACGTCGATGCTCACTTCGGGGGCTTCACCATCGTTTTCTCGCCCACCGGGGAACAATACGGCGGAGTAGCCGCCGACCGTTGGTGCAAATAGCGGCAGAGTATGCGAAAAGAAGTAGTAGCCGCTTTTCTTGCCCGTCGACCGGGCCAAAACTTTCGGAGAGGAAGGAACGGGCGAGTGTTCGAGCGTATCGCCATTGTGAACCGAGGAGAGGCCGCCATGCGCCTCATCCATGCGGTCCGAGACCTGGCCGCCGAGACGGGGCAGCCGATCCAGACCGTCGCTTTCCACACCGATGTCGACCGTAACGCGACCTTCGTGCGTGAGGCCGACATCACCTACGACCTGGGGCCCGCCGCGGCTCGCCCCTACCTCGATCTGAAGGCGCTCGAACGCGCGCTGGTCTCCACGGAGGCCGACGCCGCGTGGGTCGGCTGGGGCTTCGTGGCCGAAGATCCCGCGTTCGCCGAACTCTGCGACCAGATCGGCGTGACCTTCATCGGTCCCGACGCCGAGGCGATGCGCAAACTGGGCGACAAGATCGGCGCGAAGCTGATCGCCGAAGAGGTCGGTGTCCCGGTCGCGCCCTGGAGCCGAGGCGCGGTCGATACCGTCGAGGCCGCCATCGCCGCCGCCGGCGACATCGGTTACCCGCTCATGCTGAAGGCCACCGCCGGCGGCGGTGGCCGCGGCATCCGGGTCATCACCGAAGAGTCCGAACTGGTCGACGCCTACGAGCGCACCCGTCAGGAAGCCGCCCGCGCTTTCGGCAGCGGTGTGGTGTTCCTGGAACGCCTCGTCACCGGTGCTCGCCATGTCGAGGTCCAGGTGATCGCCGACGGTCAGGGCACCGCGTGGGCGCTGGGTGTGCGTGACTGCTCGGTGCAGCGGCGCAATCAGAAGGTCATCGAGGAGTCGGCGTCGCCGGTGCTGCGCCCCGAACAAGTCGCCGAACTGAAGGCGTCGGCCGAACGTCTCGCGGTGGCGGTCGGCTACCGCGGCGCGGCGACCGTGGAATTCCTGTACCACCCCGGCGAGGAACTGTTCGCCTTCCTCGAGGTCAACACCCGCCTGCAGGTCGAACATCCCATCACCGAGATCACCACCGGATTCGATCTGGTGCGCGCGCAGATCGCGGTGGCCGCCGGGCAGCGGCTCGAGGGCGAGCCGCCCGCCGAACGCGGGCACGCCATCGAGGCACGTCTGAACGCCGAAGATCCCGACCGCGACTTCGCGCCCGCGCCGGGCCGCATCGCGCGCCTGGATCTGCCCGCCGGACCGGGTATCCGGGTCGATACCGGCGTCAGCGAAGGCGACACCATTCCCGCCGACTTCGACTCGATGATCGCCAAGATCATCGCCTACGGCCGGGACCGCTCCGAGGCGCTGGGCCGGTTGCGCCGCGCCGTCGCGCAGACCCGCGTCATCATCGAGGGCGGCGCCACGAACAAGAGCTTCGTCCTCGAACTGCTGGATCAGCCCGAAGTGATCGATGCCTCCGCCGACACCGGCTGGATCGACCGGGTACGCGCTGAGGGCAGGCTGGTCTCGCACCGCAACTCCGCTGTCGCGCTGGCCGCCGCGGCCATCGACGCCTACGAGGACGAAGAGCAGGCCGAGCGGGATCGGCTGCTGTCCACCGCCGCCGGTGGCCGTCCGCTGGTGCAGCATCAGGCGGGACGTCCGCTGGATCTCAAACTGCGCGGTATCGGCTACCGCGTGCGGGTGGCCCGCACCGGCGCGCACCGGTTCCGCATCGGCATCGAAGCGGGTGAGCAGATCCGCACGGCCGATGTCGATCTCGTCCGTTACGACCGTCACTCCGGGCAGATCGTGGTCAACGGCACCCCGTTCCGGGTCACCGCGGGCACGCACGGACCGATCCATGTGGTCGATGTCGACGGTGTCACCCATCGGGTGAGTCGCGACGAGGGCGGTGTGGTTCGTTCGCCCGCCCCCGCGCTGGTGGTCGCCACCCCGGTGCAGGTGGGCGACGAGATCGAGGCCGGCGCGCCGGTGCTGGTGCTGGAGAGCATGAAGATGGAAACGGTGCTGCGCGCACCGTTCAAGGCGCGACTGAAAGAGTGCGCGGTCTCGGTCGGTACCCAGGTGGAGACCGGTGCGCCGCTGCTGCGTCTCGAGCCCGTCGCCGACGACTCGGCTGCGGACGAGGCTCCCGCCGCCGCGGTGGAGCTGGACCTCCCGGTCGCGGACGCGCTGACCCACTCCACCATCACTCGCCGGTGGGAGGATCTGCGTGGATTGCTGCTGGGCTACGACGTCGATCCGCACGACGATCATCGTGTGCTGGCGGACTACCTCGAAGCCCGCCGCATCGCCGTCGCCGACGATCGCCGGCCGCTGGCCGACGAACTCGAACTCATCGAGGTGTTCACCGATCTCGCCGAGTTGAGCCGCAACCGCCCGTCGGGCGAGGGCGGACGCGGCCATGTGCACAGTGCGCGCGAACACTTCCACACCTACTTGCAGAGTCTGGACGTCGAGCGCGCCGGACTGCCGGAGTCGTTCAGACTCGAACTCTCCAGGGCGCTCGGCCATTACGGTGTCTCCGAACTGGACCGCACGCCCGATCTCGAAGCCGCGGTCTTCCGGATCTTCCTCGCCCAGCAGCGCACCGACACGGTCGCGGTCGTCACCGCGCTGCTGCGGGAATGGCTGCGTGAGCCGATGCCCGACCGCGCGCTGCGCGAGCCGGTGGGGCTGGCGCTGGAGCGGCTGGTGGCCGCTGCCCAGGTGCGTTTCCCGGTCGTCGCCGACCTCGCCCGTGGTCTGGTCTACGCCTGGTACGGTCAGCCGCTGCTGCGTCGCAACCGTGCTCACGTGTACACCGACGTCCGGCGCGCGCTGCGCTACCTCGACACCCATCCGGACGCGCCCGACCGCGGCGAGCGGATCGCCGAGATGGTGCGCAGCACCGAGCCGTTGGTGCGACTGCTCGGCCAGCGGCTGGAACGCGGACACGGCGACAACATCGTCATGCTGGAGGTGCTGACGCGCCGCTACTACGGCAACAAGGGCCTCACCGGCGTGCGCACCCACGATGTCGACGGCTGCCGCTACCTGATCGCCGACCGTGAGGGTGGCAGCGTGGTGTCGACAGCGGTGCGTTTCGACGCCTTCGGCGCGGCGGTGGCCGGACTGGGCGAACTCACCGGCGACGCGCTCTCGATCGACGCCGACATCTACATCAGCTGGGAGAATCAGCCCGCCGATTTCGACGCGATGGCCGAGGCGCTGGCCGCGGCACTCGATGCCCAGCCGCTGCCCCCACAGGTCCACCGGGTCACCGCGACGGTGGCGGGCAGCGCCGGCGCGGTCATGCACCACCACTTCACCTTCCGCCAGTCGGCCACCGGCCTGACCGAGGAACGGCTGATCCGGGGCCTGCACCCCTACATCGCGCAGCGGATGCGGTTGGAGCGGTTGCGCAAGTTCGATCTCACCCGTGTGCCCGCCTCCGACGACGAGATCTATCTGTTCCGCTGTGTGGCGAAGGACAACCGGGCCGACGAACGGCTCATCGCCTTCGCCCAGGTCCGCGATCTCACCGCGCTGCGTGAACAGGACGGGCGACTGCTGGCGCTGCCGACCGCCGAGGGCACCATCGCCGCCTGTCTGGACTCGATCCGCCGGGCACGCTCACAGCGCCCCCCGGCCGAGCAGCTCGACACCAATCGCATCGTGATGTATGTCTGGCCGCCGCTGGATGTCACCCGTGCCGAACTCGAGACGATCGGACGTCACGTGCTGCCGGCGACTGTGGGCGCCGGGCTCGAGGAGATCGAGATCATCGCCCGTGAACGCGACGCCGACACCGGTGAGCTGAACAAGGTCGCCATCCGGATCGACTTCGACGCCGCGGGCGGCACCGTGGTGACCTTCGGTGAGCCTTCCGACGAACCGATCGAACCGCTGGACGCCTACCGTCAGAAGGTGCTGCGCGCCGCCCGTCGCAACGCGGTCTATCCGTACGAGCTGACCGGATTGCTCGGCACCTTCGTCGAGCACGATCTCGACGCCGACGGCGCACTGGTCCCGGTGGACCGGCCCAAGGGCCGCAACAGCGCCGCGATCGTCGCGGGCGTCATCAGCACCGTCACCTCGAAGCATCCCGAAGGCATCACTCGCGTCGTGTTGTTGGGTGATCCGACGAAGTCGCTGGGCGCGCTGTCGGAGCCGGAGTGCTCGCGGGTCATCGCGGCACTGGATCTGGCCGAACGTCTCGCGGTGCCGCTGGAGTGGTACGCGCTGTCCTCGGGCGCTCGGATCTCGATGGAGTCCGGCACGGAGAACATGGACTGGGTGGCGGCCGCGCTGAAGCGGATCGTCGAATTCACTCAGGCCGGCGGTGAGATCAACATCGTGGTCGCGGGCATCAACGTCGGCGCTCAGCCGTATTGGAACGCCGAAGCCACCATGCTCATGCACACCAAGGGCATCCTGGTGATGACACCGGATTCGGCGATGGTGCTCACCGGCAAGCAGGCGCTGGACTTCTCCGGTGGCGTGTCCGCCGAGGACAACTTCGGCATCGGCGGCTACGACCGGGTGATGGGCCCGAATGGGCAGGCCCAGTACTGGGCGCCGAATCTGCTCGGCGCGCGCGACATCCTGATGGCGCACTACGACCACACCTATGTGGTTCCCGGCGAGTCGTCCCCGCGCCCATCGCAGACCAGCGACCCGGTCGACCGCGACATCTCCGATTTTCCGCATGCGCTGGCGGGTAGTGATTTCGCCACCGTCGGGGAGATCTTCTCGGCTACCGCGAACCCGGATCGCAAGAAGCCCTTCGACATTCGCACCGTGATGCGGGCGGTCAGCGACCAGGATCACGAGGTGCTCGAACGCTGGGCGGGGATGGCCGACGCCGACACCGCCGTGGTGCAGGATGTTCACCTGGGCGGGATGCCGGTGTGTCTGCTCGGCATCGAGTCCCAGGGGGTGGCGCGGCACGGGTTCCCGCCCACCGACGGGCCCGACACCTACACCGCGGGCACGTTGTTCCCGCGGTCGTCGAAGAAGGCCGCTCGGGCCATCAACGCCGCCAGCGGCAATCGTCCGCTGGTGGTGCTGGCCAATCTGTCCGGCTTCGACGGTTCCCCGGAGTCGATGCGCAAACTGCAGCTGGAGTACGGCGCGGAAATCGGCCGGGCGATCGTCAATTTCGACGGGCCGATCGTGTTCTGCGTGATCTCCCGGTACCACGGAGGCGCGTTCGTGGTGTTCTCGAAGGCGCTGAATCCGAATATGACCGTGCTGGCCCTGGAGGGTTCTTTCGCCTCCGTGCTGGGCGGCGCGCCCGCCGCGGCCGCGGTGTTCGCCGGTGATGTGAACGCCCGCACCGCCGCCGATCCGCGTGTCCGGGATCTGGAAGCCCGGGCAACGGATGCCACGGGGACCGATCGGGCGGCTCTGATCGCGGAATTGGACGAGCTGCGTTCCTCGGTGCGTGCGGAGAAGCTCGGTGAGGTTGCCGCTGAATTCGACGGCATCCACAACATCCAGCGCGCTGTCGAGGTCGGCTCCGTCGACGCGGTGATCCGCGCCGCCGAGCTGAGGCCCCGCATCATCGAGGCCATTCGGGAGCGGTTGCGGGCCTGACCGATTCGAGCGCCGTCGGCCGGTAGCGTCACCGGATTCCTCGTGGATCAAGGGTGCCGCTACCGGCCGCGGCGTGTGTCGCGAGGTGGTGTGTGCATGCCTGCGGTCTGCACGTCGTCGGCAAGCCGGACGCCACTGTGGACGCGCCGTACCGTCACCATACTAAATGGTATGGTCAGCCGTCGGCAGAGTGGCCGGAGGTACGGAGGGCTGACACGATGGACAGGGCGATCGGGCGCCGGGATGTGCTGCGTGGGGCAGGCGTGGTCGCGGCCGCGGGGGCGCTGGGCGGGCTGACGAGATCGGCGGGGGCGGAGCCGATCGAGGTGGAGAATCCGCTGTTGTTCCATTCGCCGGCGGTGGAGAAGTTCGTCGACGAACTGCCGCGGATTCCGGTGGTGCGGGGGTCGCGGCTGGAGATCGACGCCTCGACGACGACGCACAAGTTCCATCGGGACCTGCCGGAGGCGCCGGCGTTCGGCTACAGCGGGCAGTCGTATCTGGGGCCCACGATCGAGCATCATCGGGACGAGCCGTTGCATGTGCGGTTCAGCAACACGATCGAATCGCATCCGTTCGCGGCGGATCTGGACACCAGCATCCACGGGGTACAGGAGAGCTGGCGGACCGCGCCGCCGACGTCGCTGCATCTGCACGGGGGTGTGACGCCGCCCGACAGTGACGGGCATCCGGAGAACACGGTGATGCCGGGGCAGAGCATCGACCACCGGTATCCGCTGCGCCAAGAGGCCGGGATGCTCTGGTATCACGATCATCCGATGGGCATCACCCGCACCAATGTGTACGCGGGCCTGGCGGGGATGATGTTGCTGCGCGACGAGTTCGACACGGGGGAGTCGGACAACACGCTCGGGCTGCCCTCGGGGGAGTTCGAGATGCCGTTGGTGTTGCAGGAGAAGATCTTTCGGCCCGACGGACAGCAGAACATCCGTACGACGTCGATGGTGCCGGAGGGACGGTGGGAGGGCGGCGGCGCGGGCGACGCCGGGGTGGTGAACGGCAAGCTGTGGCCGCGGATGCCGGTCGCGCGGGGGCTCTATCGGTTCCGCACGATCAATGCCGCGCAGTTCAGCACCTGGAATCTGTTCTTCAGCAATCGGATGCGGTTCTGGGTGATCGGCACCGAGCACGGGCTGCTCGACGCGCCGGTGCCGGTGCAGAACTTCCGGCTGGCGGCCGGGGAGCGGATCGATCTGCTGGTCGATTTCTCGGGACTGGCGCCGGGGGAAAGCGTCGAGTTGCGCAACGACGAGGAGCCGGTGTTCCAAGCGCGGCTGCTCGGGCAGGTCGCGATGCCGGTGTTCTGCCGGTTCACCGTCGAGGAGCGGCGCGGGTTCACCGGAGCGGTGCCGGAGCGGCTGCGGGGTGAGCGTGGGCAGTTGGCGGTGTTACCGGGGGTGGAGACGCCGACGGTGGTTCGCGACATCACCCTGAGTCAGCCCTACGAGCTGCGAGTGCCGCCGGCGATCATGACGTTGAACAATCTGCGCTACTCCGATCCCGACATCGAGATGCCACGCCAGGGCACGGTCGAGCAGTGGAATTTCATCAATATCACCCCCGATCCCCATCCGATCCACATTCATCTGGTGACGTTCCGCATCCTGGATCGCACGCCGTTGCGCACCCTGGACTATCAGGCCGCGAACATTCAGCCACCCATCGGCATCCGATGGAATCCGTCGGCGGAGGGGTTTCTGGCGGGGCCGCCGGTGCCCGCGGCGCCGTGGGAGCGGGGATGGAAGGACATCGTGCGGGTCGACGGCGGCACGGTCACCCGCATCCTGGTGCGCATTCCGACCGCCGATGAGCTCGGTTTCGATCCGGACGCGTCGTTCACGCCGCTGAACCCCGCGGCGGGCGGGGGGTACGGATCGGGTGGTGGCGGGCGGCGCGAGGTGCACAACGGGGTGGACCACAGCAAGGATCTGCGCGGCTATGTGTGGCACTGCCACATCCTCGATCACGAGGATCACGACATGATGCTCCGGCTTCGTTTCGTGCCCTGACCACGGTGTCCAGGGGTGCCGGAGGTGATGACCTTCGGCACTGTGCCGGGTGTGGCCACGGGTGGTGCCATGGAGTTCGAAGCCACCAGAGACACCAGAAAGCGGGGCAGATCCGTGAGTCAGCCCGAGTGCGATCCCGAGTTCGGCGATGCGCCGCGCGGCACCGTCGAGCTCAGCCGCGCCGAGGCCATGCGGCGGTTGGCGAGCGTGCCGTTCGGGCGCATCGTCTTCACCCGCGACGCGTTGCCCGCGGTGCGGCCGGTGAACCATCTGGTGGACAGGCGGCTGATCATCGTCCGCACGGGCCTGAACACCGGATTGTCGAATTCGGTGCGGTCGGCGCGGTCGGTGGTGGTCGCCTACGAGGCCGACGAGATCGATCCGGTGCGCAGGCTGGGTTGGTCGGTGGTGATCACCGGCGCGGCGCGGCCGGTCACCGACGCGAGGCTGCTCGAGGAGTACCGGCATCGGCTGCGGCCGTGGGTGAACAGTGCCGCCGACGAGGTGGTGGCTATCGAGCCGACCCTGGTCAGCGGGATCGAACTGGTGGCCGGGCCGGCGCTGCGGCTGACCGCGCGAGGCGCGATGTGATCAAAAAGGGCGCACGGTGATCAGGGAAGAGGCACCGACCAGCGGATGACGGTGCCGCCCTCGGGGGCGCGTTCGGCGCTGAACTTGCCGCCGGCTTTCTCGGCGCGGGCGGCCATATTGGCCAGGCCGCTGTGGCGCTCGAGACGGTCGGGCAGACCGACGCCGTTGTCGGTGACCTCGAGTTCGACGTCGTCGCGGATGGTCAGCCGCACCGACAGCGCGGTGGCCCGGGCGTGGCGGACGACATTGCTGACCGCTTCCCGCAGTATCGCCTCCACGTCGTCGAACATCGACGGCGCGAGCACCGACACCGGCCCGGACATGCGCATGCTGGTGCGCAACTCGGTGTTCTCGGTCATCTCGGCCACGACGGCGTGCAGGCGTTTGCGCAACGCCGGGGTTTCGGTGGCGGTGCTCGAGTGCAGGTCGAAGATGGAGTGACGGATGTCCTGGACGATGGACTGCACGTCGTTGACGGTGTCCATCAGCCGCGACTTGATCTCCGGGGAGCGTGCGCGCGAGACGGTGCTCTGCAATGACAGCCCGACCGCGAAGAGACGTTGGATGACATGATCGTGCAGATCGCGGGCGATGCGGTCGCGTTCGGAGACGACGTCGAGTTCACGCATCCGGCGCTGGGTGGAGGCCATCTGCAGGGCGAGGGCGGCCTGGTCGGCGAAGGCGCTCATCATGGCCTGGCCCGCGGCGTCCACCGGGGACATGCCTTGGGGGCGGATGGTGGTGAGCAACCCGACGACGGAGTTGCCCACCCGCAGCGGGAGGGTGAGCACCGGACCGTATTCGACAGAGGGCGCGGACGCGAGGGTGTCGGCGGGGTCGACGGCCAGCGGGCTGCCGTCGCGGAAGGCGATGCCGGTCTCGGATTCGTCCACGGGCAGCCTGCGACCGGTGAGGGCCTTGGCGTCGGTTCCGGCCGCCGCGACGACGACGAGTTCGTCGACTTCCTCCCCCGGCATGTCGGGGTCTTCGGGCAGAGCCAGGAAGGCGCATGCGGAGCGGGTCAGCGTCAGGGCGCGCTCGGTGATGACGGTGAACACGTCGCTGGGTTCGCCGCCCGCCAGCAATTCGGTGGCGACTTCCTGGGTGGCTTCCAGCCACAACTGACGGATGCGCGATTCCTCGTAGAGGCGGGCGTTGGCGATCGCGATACCGGCCGCGGCGGCCAGCGCTTGGACCACCACCTCGTCGTCCTCGGTGAATTCCTGACCACCGGATTTCTCGGTCAGATACAGGTTGCCGAACACCTCGCCGCCGACCTGGACCGGGACACCCAGAAAGGTGCGCATCGGCGGATGATGGGGAGGGAAACCGACCGAGGAGGGGTGGGTGGACATGTCGGCCAGGCGGAGCGGACGCGGGTCGGCGATGAGCAGACCGAGCACGCCGTGTCCGCGGGGGAGGTCGCCGATGCGCACACGGGTGCGGTCGTCGATGCCTTCGTAGACGAATTCGGCGAGTTCCTTGGCGTCGGGATGGCTCTCGCGCACACCGAGCGCGCCGTATTTGGCGTCGACGAGCTCGATGGCGGTGTGCACGATGGTGCGCAGCGTGTTGTCCAGGTCCAGGCCGGAGGTGACCACGAGCATCGCCTCGATGAGGCGGTCCATCTGGTCGCGGACCCCGACGATCTCGGTGATCCTGTCCTGCACTTCGGTGAGGAGTTCACGCAGCCGGGACTGGGCCAGGGTCTCGATCACCGGTGGTCGATCGCCCGGGTGCGGCGAGGAGCCTTGCATGTCCTGCATCCTCTCACTTCCGCCCTGGGCTACCGATCCGGCGGTGACCGGACGCCGATCGCCGGATCACGGTTTGCGCGTGGGTTGTTCGAGTTTGGCAGCCAGCACCGCGGCCTGGGTGCGCCGCTCCACACCGAGTTTGGTCAGCAGGCGCGAGACGTAGTTCTTGACGGTCTTCTCGGCCAGGAACATTCGTCCCGCGATCTGCCGGTTGGTCAGCCCCTCACCGAGCAGGGACAACAGCGTGCGTTCCTGTTCGGTGAGGGTGGACAGCGGGCCGGTGTCGGCCTCGGCTTCGGCGCGGAGCTTGGCCATCAGGGCGGCCGCGGCGCGGTTGTCGAGCAGGGATTTGCCCGCGCCGATCGCGCGCACGGCGTCGACGAGGTCGGTGGTGCCGATGTCCTTGACGACGTAGCCGCTGGCGCCGGCGAGGATCGCGTCCAGCATGGCCTGTTCGTCGGTGAAGGAGGTCAGGATCAGGCACTTCAGTTTGCCGCCGTGGGAGAGCAGTTCCCGGCACAGCTCGATGCCGTTGCCGTCGGGTAGACGCACGTCCAGCACCGCCACGTCCGGGTCGAGCGCGGGGATGCGCGCGAGCGCCTGCGCCGCGTCGGCGGCCTCACCGATCACTTCCATGTCGGCTTCGGCGTCGATGAGGTCGGCGACGCCACGCCGCACAATGGCGTGATCGTCCACCAGAAACACCTTGACCATCGCCTGAGTCCCTTCTGTCTCTATGTGCTCAGCCTACGCAGGTCGATCCGGCCTCATGAAGCGATATCGGAGGTCCGGGTGATCCGGCAACCGAAGTCCCCGACACCGGGGACATGATGCCCTTACCGGTAGATCACCGCCGATGCGACGGTGGCGGGAACTCTGCACGAAGGACGGATCATGCTGCGCGGACAGCCCGACGACACGACGATCGCCACGGCGCTCGCGTTGGCCGGGCGTGCGCCGTCGGTGCACAACATCCAGCCGTGGCGGTGGCGTACGGACCGGCGCGGGATCCACTTGTTCCTCGACACCGAGCGCTCGTTGCCGCATACCGATCCGGACCTGCGTGATGTGGTGATCAGTTGCGGGGCGGCGCTGCACCACCTCACGGTCGCGTTCGCGGCGATGGGGTGGGCGACGGTGGTGACCCGGATGCCCGATCCGCGCGATCCCGATCATCTGGCCTCGATCCGGCTGGTCACGCATCGGGCGACCACACAGGACGTGGAGATGAGCGCGATGATCCCGCGGCGGCGCACCGACCGGCGGCACTACAAGGCGGTGCCGCTGCCGCCGGGCTACCTGGGATTGCTGACCGAGCGGGCGGGCGCGCTGGGCGCGCTCGTGCGCCTGGTCGACGACCGAGCGCGGGACCGCTTGGTCGCCGCGGCGCGGGCCGCCGCCGAACGTCATGCCGAAGATCCCGACTACCGCTGGGAGCTGGCGCTGTGGTCGGGTCGCTACAGCAGCGACGATGGGGTGCCCGCCCGAAACACGCCCGCGCCGCGCGCCATCGACGACCTGCCCGCGCGCCGGTTCGGCTCCCCGCGGCTGCCCGAGGCCGCCGCGGAGGCCGATCACGCCGATGTGCTGGTGCTGGGCACGCTCTCCGATGACCGATCGGCGCGACTGCAGGCGGGGGAGGCGCTGAGTTCGGTGTTGCTGACCGCCACCAATATCGGGTTGGCGACGTGCCCGCTGACCGAGCCGCTGGAGGTGCACGCGCAGCGTGAGCGCATCCGCCGCGGAGTGCTCAACGGGGCGGCGCATCCGCAGGCATGTCTGCGCATCGGGTGGGCACCGGACACCGATGATCCGTTGCCGCGCACGCCGAGGCGGGCGGTCACCGACATGCTCGCCGGTGAGGCACCTCGATTGTCCTGATCTCACATCGGGTTCGGATCCGGCAAGAGGTGTGGACGATCGCCGCGTATCGCGAAGCCGGTGCGGATCGGCTGTCGATCAGGCCACGCAGCGGCGAGCCGGTCGACGTCGCCGGGTCGTCGGCCGAGACCTGGAGACCGTCTCGACCGACGAGGTGGACGCGCGCACGGCTTTCACTGCGGCGCTCCCGAACCCGGGTGTACGACCATGACCGGGCAGTGTGCTTGCTGGACGAGCGCATTGCTGGTGGAGCCGAGCAGGAGCCGCCGGAACCCGCCGCGGCCGCGGCTGCCCACGACCACCAGTTGCGCCGGTTTGGACCATTCGATGAGGTGGTGGCGCGGGCCGGACAGATACGCTTTGCGAGCGACTCGCACCTGCGGGTATTTCTCGTCCCAGCCGGCCAACTGTTCGGCGAGCAGGTCGCGGGAGGCGGTTTCGATCTTCTGGTCGTCGATGGTGTCGGGCAGACCGGTGAGCTGTTCGAAACGCAGGTCGCTCCAGCAGTGCACGGCGATGAGGGTGGCGCGGCGTTCGGCGGCTTCGGCGAAGGCGGCGCCGATGGCGGCCTGATTGTGTTCGCCGCCACCGTCGATGCCGACGACGACCGGACCGGTGCGCCGGACGTGGAGTTCCCCGCCCGGGGCCCGCACCACGACGACGGCGCCGCGGCCGTACGCGACGACCGCGGACACCGTCGAGCCGAGGTAGCCGAGCACTCCGGCGTTACCGGTGCCGATGACGGTGCACATGGCGGACGCGGAGCGGTCGGTGAGTACTTCGGCGGGCGAGCCTTCGACGAATTCGGTGTCGACGGTGAGTCCGGGGGCGGTTTCGACGGCGAGTTGTCGTGCCGCGGCGAGATATTCGACGCCCTGCGCGCGCAGTTCGGTGGTGACCGAGGGGATCAGCCGCTCGCAGGGGGCGTAGATCGCGCGGGTGGCGGCCGAGTCCAGCGCGTGGACCAGGTGCAGGCGCCTGCGGCGGGCCAGGGCGACTTCGGCCGCCCAGCGCACCGCCAGATCGCTTGCCGCCGAGTCGTCGACGCCGACGACGACGGGGGCGGTGTGCCGGTCCTGCTCACTGTTGCGCTGTCCGACCATGAGAGGCGCTCCCTAACCGACGGCTGTGGTGTTCATCTCAGATTAGGAATCGCGAGGGTGGGCGCACGGCTGCCGGAGGTCCCCGGGAGCTGGGCCGAAAGGCCACCCTTCCCGGGGATCGGCGCCGGGTTTCAGGCGCGGCGCAGGGCGATGACCGGAATGGTGCGGACACCTTCGGTTCTGGTGGCGTAGTCGCCGAATCCCGGCATGCGCCGGACTTGTTCGGCGAAGAGACGGTCGCGCTCGGGTCCGGTGATCTCGGTAACAGTGACCCGGTAGCGTTCGGTGCCGCGTTCGATCTCGGTGCGGCCGGCGGTGACCAGGTTGTGGTACCAGTCGGGGTGGGTGGGGGCGCCCGCCTTGCTGGCGAAGACGTAGATGAGGTCGGGGTCGTGCTCGTCGGGCAGATAGACCAGCGGGGTCAGCCGTTCGCGTCCGGTCTTGCGGCCGCGGTGGTGCACCAGGACCATCGGCGCCCCTTCGAACGGTCCGCCGACCCGGCCCTCGTTGGCACGGAATTCCTCGATGATGCCGGTGTTCCAGTCGTTGGTATCGGTCATGCTGTTCATCTTTGCGGGGGCCGCGGTCGCATGCCAGGCACATGCCGCGGGTTCGGTCTGCTGGCAGCGAACAGGCCCACCGAGACCGTCGACCGAGCCGTGACCAGGGCGTAGGGCACCGGGGGATGGTTCACGCACGCGGTCCCAGGTCGGTGCAGGTCTGGGCTGCGGGAAGGTCAGGGGCGAGGAACACGGTCTGGGCCATCATGCGGTATCCCGACATCTTCTCCCGGAAGACCTCGATGGATTCCTCGGGATGGACCGAGTCGATGACCGCGTTCGGACCGATGGCGTTGAACTGGTGGCTGACTCCGCGCGGGATCTGCATGTCGACGAACGAGCACGGGGGGACGAGAAGGTTGTAGCGGGTGCGGTGGACGCCGGGTGGGGTGTCGGGGAGTTCGTCGGTGAACTGCTCGGGCTGGAAAGGGGTGACGCCGGCGACGTCGGTGACCACGAAGGGGGAGAGGCTGCCGACGCGGATATGGGTGTCGGGGCCGGTCATCATGCGGACGAATCGAAGGCCGGTGTGCAGGTGCATGCGGGAGCAGCTGCCGCGTTCGGCGGTGTCGTGGAAGTCCATCAGGTAGCGGTCGGCGAAGAAGCCGTCGAAGGGCTTTTCGACCATGTAGACGTCACCTTCTTCGAAGACCTGGGAGCGGATCACCCCATCGGGGTCGGGGGTCGTCGCGGCGGGGCTGGTCTTGGCCGCGCGCACGATCCGGGCGAAGGCATCGACGACGGCTGCGGCGATCTCGGGGGCGAAGCGGGCGACGGGGGTGACCGCGTTGCGGCCCGCGTCCTCGAAGCTCGCCAGGTCGTGGATCTCGTTCTCGTCGTCGGCGTGATACTTCAATCGCGTGGCCGGCGAGATGGATTCGGTCGAAGAGGGGTCGGTCACGATGCGGCTCCGTCGGGTCAAGCGGTCAGATCGTACGAACGCAGCCACAGTTCCAGTGACAGCACCAGCCACAGTTTGCCGCCCTGCCTGGGCAGCAACGCGCCCTCGCCGCGAGCCCAGGCGCGCACGGTGTCCTGGCGGAACAGTCCGCGCGCGCGGGCGCCGCGACCGAGCAGCAGCTCGTGGGTGAGTTCGCGCAGCGGGCCGTCGAGCCACTGCTGCACCGGCACGCGCATGCCGCTTTTGGGGCGGTCGACGATGGTGGCGGGCAGCAGGTCGCGCACGGCCTGTTTGAGGATCCATTTCTCCACGTCGCCCGCGAGCTTCAGGGTGGGTGGGACGGCGAAGGCGTGGTCGATGACGGCCCGGTCGAACAGCGGTGCGCGGCCTTCGATTCCGCTGGCGGCGGTGAGGCGTTCGACCTTGGTCAGGATGTGGTGGGCGCCTTTGGTGCGCAGGTTGGTGTGCAGCAGCTGGTTGAGCAGGCTGGTCATGCGTCCTGGACGCAGGTAGGGCGCGACGTGGTCGGCCGGGGACGGCGCATCGGCGAGCGCGTCGAGGGCGGCGGGAGTGAGCAGCACGGGCAGGTCGGCGTAGCACTTGCGGTAGCTGTCGAGGTAGGCCAGGGCACGGGCGTCGGGGGAAGGATCGTCGCGCAACATCTCGAAGATCAGCATCGGCAGGTTCTTGGGGCCACCGAAGACCGGGTCGCCGCCTTCACCGTTGAGGGCGACGGTGAGTCCGTCGGCGGCGACGGCTTCGGCGAGCATCAGGTTGGGCACGGTCAGGGGGTCGCCGACGGGGCTGTCGAGCAGGCCGACCGTATCGGCGAGGCGGGCGGCGATGGTAGCGGCAGGCACGGTGAGCACTCGGTGGCGGGTGCCGCAGTGGGTGGCGACCAGGCCGGAGTAGCCGAGTTCGTTGGGGGCGTCGTCATCGAAGCGGTTCGCGCCGAAGCTGATCGAATAGGTGTGCACGGGGTGGTCGTGCAGTTTCGCGGCCAGGGCGGTGACCAGGCTGGAATCGATACCGCCGGAGAGCAGGACGCCGACGCCGGCACCGGCGGGCAGGCGCCGGGCGACAGCTCGCTCGAGCAGCTCGCGCAGGGCGAGAGTGTGTTCGGTGGTGGTGCGGTCGTCGGTGGTCTCCCGCGGCTCCCAGTAGGTGTGCTCGGTGTGGGTGCCATCGGGGCGCAGGCGCACGCAGCGACCGGGCAGGACTTCGTGGACGTCGCGCAGCAGGGTTTCCCGGCCGGGCAGATAGGCGAAGGTCAGGAAGGAGCGCACTGCGGGCAGGTGCAGACCGGTGCGCAGGGCGGGCCAGTGCCGCAGGGCGCGCAGGGAGGTGGAGGCGGCCCAGCCCGCGGGGGAGGTGGCGTGGAAGAGGGTGCGGGAGCCGACGTGGTCGCGTAGCAGCACCAGGTCGGGGCCGTCGACGATGGCGAGGGCGAACATGCCCTCGGCGGCGGCGACGCCGTCGAGGCCGAAGCGGGCGTAGGTGTGCAGCAGCAGTTCGCCGTCCAGGGAACCCGGCGGGGGCGCGTCGGCGCCGAGGCGGGCGCGCAGACGGTCGGCGTCGAACAGGGTGACTTCGCCGACGGCGGTCAGCTCGCCTGCGGTGAAAGGGCCGCGGGCGACGCCGGGGCCGTCGAGCACGCCGAGCGCGTGCGGGCCGATGACCGCGATCGGGTCACCGCCGACGGCGCGCACGTGGGCGGCCGGGTCGGCGGTGTTCGCCAGGTCGTCGATCAGGAAGGCACACCATCGAGACATCCGCACTCACCCGAAATCGTCGTCGCCGTCACCGTATCCGTCGTCCCAGTCGTCATAGCCGCCGCCGTCACCTGTGCCGCCGCCGTCGGCCGGGTCGCCGCCGGAACTGTCGGAACCGCCTGCCGAATCGCGGGCGGCCTGATTGCGCAGTTCCTCTTCTTCCTCGGGGCTCAATACCGACGGGGGCATGACGAGGGCGCCGAGCAGGGCGCCGCCCGCTATGCCCGCCAGAACGACGCCGATTCTGCCGCCGAAGGACGAACGGTTGACGGTGAGCACGCCGTCGCTCCACAGGGTTCGGCCGTAACCGCATTCGCGGCCGTAGAGGACGCCGGTCCGGTGGGTGCGTTTGACCAGCCGGGGGCCGAGCGGTTCGTCGGTGCCGGTCCGGCCGTCGCTGTCGCGCCAGGACACGTGGTCGGCGGGTCCTCGGGTACGCCACTCTTCACGGCCGTCGGCGTAGCGGCGATGGACCGTGCCGTCGGCGAGCAGTTCATCGACGTATTCGAGCTGCCGGTGCTGGGGCACGGCGGGCTCCTTTCGGGCACGAGAAGCCGGGTACAGGGTGGGTTCGGCTCATGCGGTGGGCCAGGTGAGGAAACCCGCGGTGCGGGCTCGGCGTAGCTCGAGCAGTGGTTCGCGGGTGGTGCGTACGCCGCGCACGAGGCGGTGCACGGTGCGCAGCAGGGCGGCCGGGCGCACGGCGTCGAGTGCGACGGCGCGGCCGGAGTCCAGCCAGCGACGTTCGCTGTCGTCGAGTGCGATCGTCGCCGGGAGCGGAGCCGCACGGATCGACGCCACCCCGGCAATCGGCACGTTCCGGGGAATCGGCGCGACGCGGGTGGTCTCGGACACGACCGGCGCGGTCGGTTCGGCGCCGGAGGCCGAGGTCGCGGTCCCGGAAAGCGGCGTGTGCCCAGTCGGCACGGCATCGGTGTGGAACAGGTGCAGCGATGCGGCCTGTCGTGGCCGCAGTCCGATCGGCACGATCCGCACGTTCTCCGGCAGGTCGGTGCGTGCGCGGATGTGGGCCGGGAAGCCCAGGCCGTCGGCGCTCGCCTCGTGCAGGAGATAGATCGTGCCGCGGACACGTTCGAGCATGGCCGCCATGCCGGGGTGCAGGGGCAGTTCGGCGGCGCTGAGGACCGGGCACGCCGATTCCATCGGCAGGCCGTTGGCGCGCAGCATGTGCGCGATGTCGTGGGATGCGCAGATCAGCAGCCGGGGCAGGCCGTAGTCGAACAGGTCGGGTTCCCCGGTGTAGCGGCCCGGTTCGGCCGGGCGAGCAGCGGTGGGCGCGAGGAGTCCGGGAAGGTGACCCCGCCGGTCGAGGGCGGCGCGGAACGTGCTGTAGCGCAGGGGTACCGGGATGGTGAACGGCAGACGGCGGGGTAGCCGGTGGACCGGTGCGATCAGGCGGCACAGTTCGTAGTAGAGCTGGCCTTCGGTGATGCGCAGGCCGTTCGGTGCCGTCGCGGTGGACAGGGCGCGGGTCAGCGCCCGGTCGAGAATCCGCTGGGTCAACTGGACGGCCACGTCAGGAAACCTACCCGGCGGGCGGTTCGGCGTTCGGGGTCGGCGGCCACCTCGATCCGGTCGATACCACGGCTCACCACGGTCAGCAGGCGGGCGGGCGGCAGCGCGGACAACGGTGTCCACCAGCCGTCGCGGAGCCATTGCCGGTCCGCGTCGGGCCAGGACGACGGCAGGGGCGCGTCGGGGTTCCCGGGCTCGCGCAGCTTGGTCACCGCGTTCGCGTTGCGCACCATGGCCGGTGTCAGTCCGATCGGGACGGCGCGTGGCCCCAGGCTGTGGCGCACCCGGTTCGCGTATTCGACGCCGGGGACGGCGGCGTCGTGCAGGATCAGGACCGGCACGGTGGGCGGCACCTGGTCGACGCGCTCGCACAGCGCCATGTTCCACGTCTCGGCCGCGTTGTTGGCGGCCAGGCAGGCCAGGGTGGCGCGGTCCGGGCACAGCAGCGCGACTCTCGGCCCGTGCACGGCGGGCAGGGCGATGTGTTCGTCGACCATGCCGGGCGGCACCGCGCCGTAGCGCTTGCGCCAGACGAGGATGACGCCGCTGCGGAAATCCGCGTATTCCCTGCTCATCCGCACCTGCGCTCTGCTGATGTACCACGGGCGGACCAGGAACATCAGCGCTGTGAGCGCGACCAGCGCGAGGCACAGTCCCGGCACACCGATGCGTGGCGGTACGAACCCGGAGATCATGGCGATGAACGCGATGACGGCGATGACGACCCCGAAGGCGGTGAACGTCGCACTCCATGCCGCGGTCGTCGACGGCAGATGTTTGCGTCCGGCCGCGTAATACAGTTGCCGCCCGGTGTAGTACAGATCCTGCCCGTCGCGGAGCTTGTCCACCAGCCGGCGCATCCGCTCGTCGTGCATGCCGAAGGGGTCTTCCTTGGGCTCCAGCGCGAAGGCCGTGCGGCAGCGCGAACAGCGCCGGTCGGTGCGTTCCTTGCGCAGCAGACTCGCCTGACAGTTCGGGCAGATCACCTCCTCATGGTCGCCCACGGACCTCGATCGCGCTGTCTTCCCGCCCGGAACGCGGGTGCTTGCCACATCCGGCTCATCTCGCCACAGGAGTATCGGATCGAACCCTGGGCGCTGCTTTGCGGCATCCGGCATGCCATGATGGGAACATGTGTTCGATTGCGGTGGTGTTGCGGGACGCGGGTCCGGTGCGGGGTCGTGGGCCGGGGCCGGGTGATCGACTATGAGCGAGGGCGAGGTTTCCGCTGTCCGCCGGCTGGCCCGGCCGCGGCCGGTGCTGATCGATCCGAAGCGGGTGTGGTTGTTGCCCGCGCGGCCGGGGCCCGGCCGCCCGAGCCTCGGTGTGTCGTCGAACAGCCTGGACCCGCGGTTCCAGGAGCCGTGGGTGCCCGCCACGCAATTCGGTTGGGTGCGACTGCATCTCGGGCACTACGTGGCGTGGTACGCGGAGGTGGCGGTGGATTACCGCACCCGCAACAAGCTGACGGAGACGACGTTGCGACATTGGGTGCCGTGGGATGCGGTGCGTTTGCCGGATAGCCGTTGAGGGTGCGGAGCGGGCGGTCCCGGTGCCGTGGTTCAGTGCGTCGGCACGCCGAACCATCGGGTCAGGTGAGCGTGCATGTCCCGGAGGTCCTCGCCTGCCCACACCACGTGGCCGTCGGGGCGAAGCAGCACCGCCGGTGCGCTCATCTCTTCGCTGATGTCGACGACGTGATCGACCCGGTCGGCCCAGCCGTCGATCGACAGGCGGCCGGTCTGGTCGAGCAGCAACCCGCGACCGGCGTGCATCAGTTCGTAGAGGCGGCCGTTCTTCAGGCGAAGGTCGCGCATCCGGCGGCCGAGGAGTTCGTGGCCTTCGCCGAAGTCGTAGCGCACCGAGATCGCGGTGACCTTCTCGATGAGGTAGCGGTTGACTTCCTCGAATTGCATCAGCTCGGTCAGCACGGCACGGATCGCCTGGGGTCCGGGCTCGGTGGACATCAGCTCGATCTGGGCGCGGGTGTTGGTCAGGACGTCGGCGGCCACCGGGTGGCGTTCGGTTTCGTAGGTGTCGAGCAGGCCGGGCGGCGCCCAGCCCGCGATCTCGGCGGCCAGTTTCCAGCCGAGGTTGAAGGCGTCCTGGATGCCGAGGTTGAGGCCTTGGCCGCCGGTCGGCGGGTGGATGTGGGCGGCGTCGCCCGCGAGCAGGACGCGGCGGTCCCGGTAGCGTTCGGCTTGGCGGGTGGCGTCGCCGAAACGGGAGAGCCAGCGCGGTGAGTGCACGCCGAAGTCGGTGCCCGCGACCGCTCGGAGCTGGGTCCGGAAATCGTCGAGGGTCGGGGGGATCGAGCGGTCTTCGCTGACGTCCGCGGCGGGGACCACCACGCGGTACACCCCGTCCTCGAGGGGCATCAGCCCGAATCGTTTCTGCTTCTGGCGGACCTCGGCGACGACGGCGGTCACGTGTTCCGGCGAGTCGGTGACCGTCATCTCCCCCAGGAGGGTCTCGACCGTGGCGGGTTCGCCGGGGAAGCCGATGCCGAGGAGTTTGCGCACGGTGCTGCGGCCGCCGTCGCAGCCGACGAGGTAGCGGGCGCGCAGCCGGGAGCCGTCGGCCAGTTCCGCGGTCACCCCGTCGGTGTCCTGGGCGAGTCCGGTCAGTGCGCATCCGCGCCGGATCTCGGCGCCGACCGCGAGCGCGTGCTCGGTCATGAGTCGTTCGACGGCGGGTTGGGGGATGGCCAGGACGTAGGCGTGGGTGCTGTCCATCCGTTCCGGCCACGGCCGGTCGATGGCGGCGAAGAAGCCGCCGATGGTGAACTTCTTCCCGAGTTCGAGGAACGGCTCGAGCAGGCCGCGCTGGTCCATCACCTCGATGCTGCGCGCGTGCAGGCCACCGGCGCGCACGATCTTCGTCGGCTCGGTCTCCTTCTCCAGGATCACGGTGTGCAGTCCGTGCAGTCGTAGTTCGGCGGCCAGCATCAAGCCGGTCGGTCCGCCGCCCACGATGATCACGTCGATCATGAAGCCCCATCTGTCACGAGTGTGCCTGGCGAGCCTCATGCGCGAGCCAGGCACGTCCTGGATGCCGCGAATGCGGCATCCGCCCCCGTGGACCAGCCTGTTTCCGCAGGTCCCGGCGTTGGCTCGACGATTCTGCAGCACGACCCGGGTCTTGTGGCAAGCCCCCCTGTGCGCTATACCTTGAAGAGGGCGAGGGGAATTCACACAGTCTCGGGCGTGCCTGCCACATGCCGGTGGCGGCAGCCGCGCGGCGGTACGCCCGGCGTCGCGATGTCACACGCGGCGAGTGCGACGCGGCGGTAGTCCGTCCAGGCCGGTCGGAGTTCCGGGGGCGCCGATACCGACGTCGGGGATGTGGTCGACGATGCGCAGTATGTCGGCGAGTTCATCGGCGGTATCGAGCAATTGGCGCTCGGTGTGCTCGCTGGTGAGGAAGAAGCGCAGACGTTCGGTGCCCGCGGGGACCACGGGGGAGAGGATCGCGCCCGCGTTGTAGCCGCGTTGCAGCAGTGCGGCGGAGGCGTAGCCCGCGCGGATCTCGCCGGGGACGATGACCGGGACGATGGGGGTGGATTCGGAGTCGGCGAGGTCCATGCCGCGCTCGCGCAGGGCGGCGGTGAACAGCAGCGCGTTGGACCACAGCCGGGCCAGCCGGTCGGGCTCGTCGGCGAGGACGTCGAGGGCGGCCAGGACGGCGGCGATATTGGCCGGGGAGGGCCCCGCGGTGTAGAGGGCGAGACCGGGGGCGGCGTATTTGACCGCGCGCACCAAATCGCTGTCTCCGGCGACGAATCCGCCGGTGCTGCCGAGGGCTTTCGACAGGCTGCCCACCCACAGGTCGACGGTTGCGGGCGGGAGGGCGAAGTGTTCGCCGCTGCCGAGTCCGTGCGGGCCGAGCACGCCGAGGGCGTGGGCTTCGTCGACCAGAACGGCGCAGTCGTATTCGTGGGCGATCGCGGCGAGTTCGGCGATGCGGCCGAGATCACCGTCCATGCTGTAGTGGCCTTCGAGGACGACCAGGGCGCGGTCGTAGCGGTGGCGGGTGGAGCGCAGCAACGCGGTCAAGGAGTCGGGGTCGTTGTGGCGGAACGCGACCCGCTTGCAGCCCGCCCACCGGGTGCCTGCCACCAGACTGGCGTGAGCCAAGGCGTCGCACACGGCGAGGTCGTGTTCGCCGAGCAGGAAGCCGATGACGGCGGCGTTGGTGAGGAATCCACTCGAGCAGACCAGGGCGGCGCCGGTGTGGTAGATGTCGGCGATGCGCTGTTCGAGGACACCGTAGAGGGGGATCTCGCCGGTGACGATACGGGTGGCCGAGGCCGATGTGCCGTAGCGGCGCGCGGCGTCGTCGGCGGCCCGGATGACGCGCGGGTGCTGGGCGAGTTCGAGATAGTTGTAGGAGCTGTAGTTGACCAGTTCGCTGCCGCGCGAGTGGATCACCGCGCCGTTGTGGCCGTCGGGGGACAGGAACAGCGGGTGCGGCAGGCCGGTGGTGTCGATCAGTCGCTGGATGGCGGCTTGTTTCTCGAGCGCGGCGACTACGGCGGGATGGTCGGCGAACTGCCTGCCGCGACCGCGCCCGCGGCTGGTGGGCCCGAGCCGGTCGGGGGCCGGGGGTGTCGGCGCCTGCACAGCTCGGGCCGATCGCGGGACCGTGGGTGTGGCGCCGGCGAGCAAACGGCGGGCGATATCGCGTTCGTTCGCACTGTCGGTGGTCATCGTCGCGCTCCTGCCGCGCTGCCCGCGCCGACGACGAGGTCGGCGATGCGCGCGCCCGCCTGGGCGAGGCTGAACGAGCGGCCCAACTGCATGCTGTTCATCTCCACGCCGAGCGTTCTGCCGACCAGCGCACCGAATTCGACGGCCATGAGCGAGTCGAGGCCGAGTTCGGGCAGCGGCACCGACAGGTCGATGGAATCGGCGGCCACGCCCATCACTTCGGCGAGTTGTTCGGCCAGGACGTAGCCGACGACGGTGGCGCGCTGGGCGTCGTCGAGCGCGGTGATCTCCGCGCGCAGGCGGGCGGCGGCCGAATTGTCCTCGGCGGCCTCGGCGATGAGGTGCGCCAGGCGCGCGGTGTGGGCCAGTTGCGGGGCGGCGAGCACGACCTTGCCCCATTCGACGGGGATGACCGCCGCGGTGCGCACGCCCAGGCGCAGCAGTTCGGTGAGGTAGCCGGTGCCGGTGTCCATGTCGATGGCGTCGAAGCCGGCGATGCGCAGGTAGCGTTGCACGGTTTCGTCGGCGTCGACCATGCCGCCGCCGGACATCGCACCCCAGCCCACGCACAGCACGCGAGCGCCGCGCCGGGCCAGCGTCTCCGCCATCGCCTGCAACGCGAGATTGGCCGCGGTGTAGGAGTATTGGCCGATGCCGCCCATGATGGCGCTGCCGGAGGAGTAGAGCACGATCAGATCCGGCCGGATCTCGGCGGCGTCGAGTGCTTCGGCCAGGGCGCGGGCGCCGTCGAGCTTCGGGGCGAAGACCGCGGCCAGGCTGTCCCGGCTCATCGTGGTGATGCGCTGATCGTCGAGCACGCCGGCGGCGTGGAAGACGCCGCGCAGCGGCCGGTCGGGGGTGTGCGTGCGCGCGATGAGGTCGGCCACGGCGGTGGTGTCGGTGATGTCGAGGCGTTCGACGCGCACGTCGACGCCTTCGGCGCGCCACCGGTTCACCTGGTCGCGGGCGGTGTCGGTGCGGGCGCCGCCGCGCCCGACCAGGACCAGGCCGCGAGCGCCCTGCGCGACCAGGCGGCGGGCCGTGGCCAGGCCGAACGCGCCGAGTCCGCCGGTGATGAGGTAGCGACCGTCGGCGTGGATCGCCACATCGGTGGGGGCGGGGCGGACCGGGGGCGCCGGGGTGGACAGGTCCAGGGTGATGCGGCCCAGGCGGGTGGAGCGCAGCGCTTCTTCGAAGGCGGCCCCGACCTGGTCGGCGCCGAAACTGTGGTACGGCAACGGGCGATAGGTGCCCTCGGCGAGGCGGTCGTTGACGGCTTGGACACGGGCGATGACCTCGCCGCGGCGCAGGGCGAACATGCGGTCGAGATCGAAGGAGAAGTAGGCGACGTTCTTGTCGAAATTGCGCAGGTCCAGCACGCCGCCGGAGTAGATGTCGGCTTTGCCGATCTCGACGATGCGCCCGAATTCGGCGACGGCTCTGAAGTTCTGGCGCACGATCTCGCCGGGGGCGGTGCTGAGCACGATGTCGGCACCGCGTCCGCCGGTGCGGCCGAGGACGTCGTCGACGAAGTTCAGTGAACGGGAGTCGAGCACGTCGTCGGCGCCCTGGTCGAGGGCGTAGGCACGGCGTTCGTCGCTCCCCGCGGTGCCGATCACCCTGGCGCCGTGCAGTTTCGCGACCTGGATGGCGCAGGCGCCGACACCGCCCGCTGCGCCGTGCACGAGCACGGTCTCGCCGGGGCGGACCCGGGCCAGCTCGAGCAGGGCGTATTCGGCGGTCACCATCGACACCGTGGAACTGCACAGTTCGGGGCGGATGGTGTCGGCGGCCGGGCCGACCAGCTCGGCGCTGGTGACGTGGTAGCGCTCGATCATGCCCGGCGAGGCCAGGCCGACGCGGTCACCGACACGCAGGCCGGTGACGCCGGGCCCGACGCGCACGATCGTGCCCGCCCCCTCCATGCCCGGCGAGGTGCCGAAATGGGTTCCCGCGAGATCGTTCTCGTCGAGGATGCCCAGGATCTTGAGCGGGTCCTTGAACCCGAGACCGATGGCGGCCATCCGGACTTCGACCTCGCCCGGGCCGGGGGCACGGCGTTCGGCGCGCCGCCAGCCGAGCTGGGACAGCACGCGCGAACGCGGGATGTCGAGGGCGAAGTTGGCTTCCGGGTCCAGCAGTGGGGTGGCGATATCCGCGGCGGCGAGCCGATCGGGCAGGGCGCGTTCGACGATGCTGGTCCAGCGCAGTCCGTCGCGCAGGAAGATCTCGTCGGTGCCGTCAACTCCGAAGGCGCCGGGGACGCGCAGTTCGGCGGCGAGTTCGGCGGCGGTGGTGCCTGTGTCGATGTCGATCAGGCGCCAGCGCAGCGAGGGTTGTTCGTTGAGCAGGACGCGGCGGGCGCCCGCGAGCGCGGCGTGCACGGGGTCCGCAGCGGCGGGGTCGTCGGGGTGGACGAAGGCGCGTTCGGTGACGAGGCTGACGTGCAGGGAGCCGTCGCCGGTGAGCGGCAGGGGTTCGGGGTTGATGTCGTCGGCGAAGCGTTCCACGGTCAGGGCCAGACGGCTGAGCAGCCACAAGGCGTGCACCGGATCGCCGGTCCCCGCGACGACGCAGATGTGGAGGCGTTCGATGCCGTCGCGGGAGTGGGCGGCGCGCACGTGGGTGAGCAGGTGCTCGGCGATCGGCTCGTCCGAGCGGTCGACGTAACCGGGGATGCCTCTGCTCGTGTCGGGAACATGGGCCGGTGCCGCCGACGAGAGGTGGCCGCCGAGCGCGGTATTCGGAGCCGGAAATGCTTCCGGCACGTGACCGTTCCCCCCGGTGATCACGGGACCCGCCGCGAAATCGGTGGACGCCGGACCGGCGGCCGTCGATGCGGCAGGGTGCGCACCGTCGTCGAGACCGGTGTCGTTGCCGAACAGTTCCGAGGCCTCGAGGATGTCGACGGTTCCGCTCGACCGGGCGGCGCGGGTGACGCGATCGGCGGTCGCGCCGGGGAGCAGCACGATCAGGGTGTGCGCTGGACCGTTCCGCTCGATGGGCGCGATCGGGTCCAGCAGGGTCCAGCGTTCCTCGTAGTAGAGCGGTTCGAGCGCGCGCAGTGCGCCGCCGCCGAAGGGGACGGCGCGGAAGCGGGCGCCGAGGATCTGCAGGACAAGATTGTGTTCGGCGTCCAGGACGGTGATGTCGGCGCGCAGGGGAGCGGTCAGGTGCGCGATCACGACGACCTGCGCTGGGAGATCGGCGAACTGACGCACCGCGTCGGCGCCGACGGGGATCACCGCACCGTCGAGTTCGGGCCCGCCCGCGTCGCCGAGCGACACGATCTGCCAGGCGGCGTCCAGGATGCAGGGGTGCGCCTGGTGACCGGTGTACCCGGTGCCGTTGCCCGACTCGGCGTTCGTGTGGAGCTCGCCCCTGGCACCGAGAGCGGCGGTCGTACCGAGGCCGGTGTTCACGTCGAGAGCGGCGTTCGTGCCGGATTCGCTCCTCACGCCGAGGCCGGCATTCGTCTCGGAAGCCGGGTTCGCACCGAGACCTGTGTTCGCACCGAGACCTGTGTTCGTGTCGCGGGCGGTGTTCGTGTCGCGGGCGGTGTCCGTGTCGCGGGCGGTGTCCGTGTCGCGGGCGGTGTTCGTGTCGCGGGCGACAATGTGCGCGACGACGATGTCACCGCCGACCCATGCTCGCCGGACCAGCTGGAAGGCGGGGCCATGCTCCACGCCGGTGGCACGCAGATCGACGTAGAGCTGCGCGGGGTCGGCGGGGGTCATGGCGGTGGTGTCGGGAACGACGATCTCGGCGGGTTCGTAGTCGCCCTCGACCAGGCGGGCGGTGGCGTGTTCGGTCCATACCGCGCCGAGTGCGGGGCGCGAGCGGATGGTGAGGCGGCCGGTGGATTTCTCGACCCGGACATCGAAGATCGGAATATCGCCCGGCTCGATGATCAGGGGGGCGGTGAAACGCACGTCCTCGACGGCGGCGCGGCATCGCGTGGTGCGGGCGCCGGTGGTGGTGCGGGCGGTGGCGGAGCGTTCGACGGCGGCGGCGCTGAGGGCGGCGTCGAGGTAGGCGGCGCCGGGCAGCATGCGGGAGCCGTCGACGATGTGGTCGTCGAGCCAGGGCAGGGTGGCGGCGGCCAACTGGAGCGTCCAGCGGTGGTCGTCGTCGAGGGCGGGGTCGCCGAGCATCGCGGGGATGCCGGGGGTGCCGTGGCGCTGCTGGGTGAACTCGGGCAGGTCCGAGCGCAGGTGGCGGCGTTGCCACGGGTAGCGCGGAAGTGGGTGGTGCGGTGCGGGTCGCTGCCCGAGCAGGGCGGGCAGGTCGAGGGCGCCCGCGGCGTAGAGGCGGGCGATGGTGCGGCGCAGGCTCGCATCGTCGGATTGTTTGCGGTCCAGCGTGGCGACGGTGGCGCCGTTCTCACCGGTCTGCAGCAGGATTTCGCGCAGATTCGCGCCGAGGACGGGGTGGGGGCCGACTTCGAGGAAGACCCGGCCGCCGTCGGCGAGCAGGGCGCGGGCGGCGTCGGCGAAGCGGACCGGTTCGCGGACGTTGGCGCACCAGTAGTCCGCGTCCCAGTCCGCGCTGGTCACCGCGGCCCCGGTGACGGTGGAGTACAGCGGGATACGGGGTGCGCGGGGTCGCAGTCCGGCCAGGTCGGTGCGCAGTTCGTCGAGGATGGGGTCCATGAGCGCGCTGTGATACGGGACTTCGACGTGTAGTCGGCGCGCGAAAACGCCCTGGGCGGTGAGGGTTTCGGCGATGTCGTCGAGACGGTCGGACGCACCGGACAGTGTGGTGGCGGCGGGGCTGTTGACGGCGGCGATGTCCACGCCTTCGCCGGTGAACTCGCCGGCTCGATCGGCGGGCAGGCCGACGGCGAGCATGGCGCCCGTGCCCGCGGTGCGGGCCTGCAGCCGGGCGCGGTGGTAGGCGACGGTGACGGCGTCGGTCAGGGAGAGCATGCCGGTGACGTAGGCAGCCGAGACCTCGCCGACACTGTGGCCGACGACGGCGGCGGGCAGGATGCCGAGTGCGGCCAGGGTTTCGGTGAGCGCCACTTGGACCAGGAAGTTCGCGGGCTGGGCGATTTCGGTGGCGGTGACGCGCGACTGAGCTTCGCAGCGGGTGAGTTCGGTGCGGATCGACCAGCCGGCGACGGCGGTGAAGGCGGTGTCGACGCGTTCGGCGGCACTGGCGAATGTCGTGTTCTCGGTGAGCAGTCGGCGCGCCATGGCCCACCATTGCGGGCCCATGCCGGTGTAGACGAAGACGATGCCGGTCTCGGGTGTGGCGACGGTTCGGGTGAGGGCGCGGCCCTCGCCCGCGGCGAAAGCGCGTAGGTCGCTGATCAGGGTCGCGGCGTCGGTGAAGGGCATCCCGAGCCGGAACGGGTGGTGCGCGCGCCGGGTCCATGCGGCCGCGGCGAGTCGGTCGGGGTCGGCTCCGGATTCCAGTTCGTCGGCGAACGCGGCGGCGAGATGGCGGACGGCCTGTTCGCTGCGCGCCGACAGAGGCAGCACGCCGCCGCCGACCACCCTGGCGATCGCAGTGGGCTCGTCCGAGGGCTGCCCAGGCAGGTGTACGCCGGTCGCCGGGCCGGGCCGATGCTCGCGCAGGATGGCGTGGGCGTTGGTGCCGCCGTAGCCGAATCCGTTGACCGCCACCACCATCGGTGCGTCACCGGCGGGTGCTTCGGCCTGGGTCTGGATCGTGAGATTCAGGGCGTCGAGGTCGAGGTCGGGGTTGAGTTCGTCGTCGAGCCAGCCTTGCGGGGGCAGGGTGCGGTGGGTGAGGGCGAGAGCGGATCTGATGACGCTCGCGATGCCCGCGGCCGCTTCGGTGTGGCCGAGGGTGGCTTTGACCGAGCCGACGCCGAGGGGGCGGGTGCGGCCGGGGACGGCGCCGTAGGCGCGGCCGATGGCGCGCAGTTCGAGGGGGTCGCCGACGGGGGTGCCGGTGCCGTGGGCTTCGACATAGTCGATCTCGTGCGGTGCCCGGCCCGCGCGTGCGCGGACGGCCTCGGCGAGGCGCTGCTGGGCGTCGGGATTGGGGACGGTGATGGCGGTGGTGCGGCCGTCCTGGTTGACGCCGGTCGCCTCGAGTACCGCGTACACGCGGTCGCCGTCGCGTTCGGCGGCGGCCAGCGGTTTGAGCACGACCATGCCCGCGCCCTCGCCGCGGCCGTAGCCGTCGGCGCTCGCCCCGAAGGATTTGCTGCGGCCGTCCTCGGCGAGGAAGCCGCCTTTGCACATGGACACGAAGGTGCCCGGTTGCAGCATGAGGTTGACCCCGCCCGCCAGAGCCATCCCGCAGTCGCCGTCGGCGAGCGCCCGGCAGGCGGCGTGCAGGGCTACCAGCGACGACGAACAGGCGGTGTCGACGGTGAGGCTGGGCCCCGCGAGGTCGAGGGCGTAGGAGATGCGGTTGGACAGCATCGTGTAGGACGCGCCCGCCGAGGAGTGCATGTCGATGTGCGGCAAGGCGGCGCCGGTGAATCCGACGGCGAGTTGGTCGAGGGTGAACGCGCCGAGGTAGACGCCGACCGGCGCGTCCGCGGTGCGCCCGGCCACGCCCGCGTCGTCGAGCGCTTCCCATGCCACTTCGAGGGCCAGGCGCTGCTGCGGGTCCATCGCGGCCGCCTCGCGCGGGGAGATGCCGAAGAAGTCGGGATCGAAGGCCCACGGGTCGGTGGTGAGGAAGGCCGCGCGCCGGGTGTACATGCGGCCGGGTGCGCGGCGGTCGGGGTCGTAGTAGCGGCGGTGGTCCCAGCGGTCGGCGGGGATGTCGGTGACCGCATCGCCGCCGCCGATGACGAAGTCCCAGAACGTTTCCGGTGAATCGATGCCGGCGCCGTAGCGGCAGCCGATGCCGATGATCGCGATATCCGGCGCGGGAATGAAAGACACGGATCGTGCTCCTTCGCTCATTCGCCGCTCGCGCGCAGACTGCGCGGCAGCCACATCATGACGTTGACCTCGGGTCCGCCGCGGCCGAGCCGGACGCGTCCGACCCGCAGCGCGCCGCCGGCCTCGTAATAGGCGACGTTGCCGTCCTTGCAGAGTCCGAACATGGGCGCCTGAGCACGCTCGAGTTCGCCCATGACGTGGGCGAGCAACGCGCGGCCGACCCCGCCGCGTTGCCGGTCCGGTGCCACCGCGAGGCTGACGCCAAAGAAGTGCGGCAGGCCGCTCGCGATGGCGGACATGGTGGCGTCCATGCGCAGGACGCGGGGCCCGGCCGAGCCCATGGCCCAGGCGAATTCGGGGACGGCGGCCAGGTAGCGCAACGGGCCGAAGCGGTGGTCCGGTTTCTGCCACAGGCCCACCCCGGCGACGCGGCCCTCGACGGTGGCCACGAGCGCGCCGTCGTTGGGCAGGTATTGGTGGCGCAGCATCGCGCGGTGCAGCCGGTGCTGGTGGCGGGGCCTGCGCGCGGGGTCGGGGAACATGTACTCGCCGAACGGGTCGTCGCTGCCGAAGGCGCGGTCGAGGATCGAGACCATTTCGGGCACATCGGCTTTCACCGCCGCTCTGACGACGATCTCGGTATCGGTCACGGTCACCGCACACCCCTGCTTCGCATCGGCCACGCCCGGAGCGGCGGCCTGCACACCATTGACAGACAGCAACGTACACCAATAGGCTGCGACACGCACCGGATCGCTACTGACGAGTAACACAGCGAAACATCAACGCGGTGTTGATCTTTCGCGTGCGCCGCGGGCCGCCATCACACGGCGCGCACCCCGTTCACGGCGGGTGTCCGGCCCTCTCGACGACAACCTCTCCACGGAAGGATGGCCCGTCATGGCGTCTCCGTCTTCGCCGTCGGACACCGCACTGCCCGACGGCGACACCACCCTGTACCCACCGCGCTGGCAGCCCGCTCCCATGCGCTGGCATCGCACGCGCGTCGGCTGGCGCGAATCCTGGCGATACGTCGCGCAATTCGTGCCACGCTGGCGTGATCGCAGCCTGATCCACTATCTGGCCGCCGAGCTGCCCGGCGCCGACGACGTGCTGATCACCCGGCTGCCGTTGCTGAAATTCGTGGTGGTGCGCAGTCCCACCCTGGCACGGCACATCCTGGTGACCAATCAGGACACCTACGCCAAGAGCGCCGAATACGACATGATGGCGGTGACATTCGGTCACGGCCTGGTCACCGACCCCGACGATCGCCGCTACCACCGCAATCGCCGACTGGTACAGCCGATCTTCTCGCGCGCGAACATCGACCGTTTCGCCGTACCGATCACCGAGGCCGCCGCCGACGCCGCCGAGCGCATCATGGCGCTCGGCGCCCACGGCCCGGTCGACATCGGTGCGGAGATGAACCGGCTGACCCTCGACATCGTCGCGCGCACGATGTTCGGCACCGACCTGTCGGGGCCGATCTCCCAGATCCGGTTGACGAATCTGCTGAAGTTCTTCGGCATCGGGTTCATGACCAATATCAGCCGCCCGCTGCGCGCCGTCTCGACACTGGTCGTCCGGTTGACCACCCCGCCCGCCCGGCGGGCGGGCTCCCGGATCCCGATTCGTGCGATGCGGTGGGTCACGTGGCTGTCCTCGCCGGCGATGATGCTCGAGCTGCGCCGTATCGAGCGCGCCGTGGATTCGGTGATCGACGATCACCGTCAGGGCCGCATCACGCGCACCGACAATCTGCTGGGGCTGTTGACCGCCGCGCGCGATCCCGAGACCGGGCACGCCTACAGCGACGCCGAGATCCACGACGAGCTGATGACCTTCATAGGCGCGGGCATGGAGACCTCGGCGACCGCGCTGACCTGGACCTGGACGCTGCTGGCGGCGCATCCGCCGGCGCGCGAGCGCATGCACGAGGAGCTGCGCCGGGTGCTGGGCGGGCGCACCCCGACCGCCGACGACGTCGACACGCTCGAATGGACGAAGGCGGTGCTGACCGAGTCGATGCGGTTGTATCCGCCGATCATCGGGTTGACCCGGGTGGCGAAGAAGCCCGACGTGCTCGGCGGTTACCGGATCGCGGTGGGCACGACGATCGTGATCAGCCTGCACGGCGTGCACCACAATCCCTCGGTGTGGCCGGAGCCGGAGCGCTTCGACCCGGCGCGGCATCTGGATCCGGCGACGGCGGTGCAGCGCAGGCACGGGATGCTGGCGTTCAGCGCGGGCAGACGGATCTGTGTGGCACAGAATTTCGCGATGATGGAGATGACGCTGGCGCTGGCGGTGCTGGCCCAGCGGATGGTTCTCGAACCCGCCTACGAGGGCCCGGTGCGGCGCGCGTTGTCGTTCACCGGCGGACCGGACGCGGCGGTGCCGATGCGGCCGCTGCCGCGGGGCCGATAGAGCATCGACTCACCGCGATCACCATCGGGCGCGCCGCTTCCGGCGAAGGTGGTAGGAAAGGAACGTGTCCGCAACTGGTCGAGAATCCGATTCGAAGAACTCACGCGCGGTCGCCGAAGTGGTGGACCTGGTCAGCAGGCTGATCAGGTTCGATACCTCCAATACCGGCGACCTGGCCACCACCAAGGGTGAGCAGGAGTGTGCCGAGTGGGTGGGTGATCGCCTGCGTGAGGTCGGCTACACCACCGAGTACGTGGAGTCGGGCGCTCCCGGCCGCGGCAATCTCTTCGCCCGTCTGCACGGCGCCGATCCCAGCCGAGGCGCGCTGATGATCCACGGTCATCTGGATGTGGTTCCGGCCCAAGCCTCGGACTGGAGTGTGCATCCGTTCTCCGGCGCGGTGCGCGACGGTTATGTGTGGGGTCGCGGAGCGATCGACATGAAGGACATGGTCGGCATGATGCTGGCCGTGGCACGCCAGTTCAAGGCCGAGGGCACGGTCCCGCCGCGCGATCTGGTGTTCGCGTTCCTGGCCGACGAGGAGAACGGGGGCCGGTGGGGTTCGCAGTGGCTGGTCGACAACCGGCCCGATGTGTTCGACGGGGTCACCGAGGCCGTCGGCGAGGTGGGTGGTTTCTCGCTGACGCTGCCGCGCCGTGACGGCACCGAACGCCGGTTCTACCTGGTGGAGACCGCGGAGAAGAGCTTGGGCTGGATGCGTCTTCGAGCCAAGGCGCGCGCCGGGCACGGCTCGTTCCTGCACGAGGACAACGCGGTGACGATCTTGGCTCAGGCGGTGGCGCGGCTGGGCACGCACACCTTCCCGCTGGTGCTGTCGGATTCGGTCGCCGAGTTCCTGTCCGCGGTCGCCGAGGAGACCGGGTTGCCGTTCGATCCGCACGGTCCCGACATCGAAGGTCAGCTGGCCAAGCTGGGCACGATCTCGCGCATCATCGGCGCGACGCTGCGCGACACCGCGAATCCGACCATGCTGGCGGCCGGGTACAAGGCGAACGTGATCCCGCAGACCGCCGAAGCGGTGGTCGACTGCCGGGTGCTGCCGGGGCGGCAGGCCGCGTTCGAGCGCGAGGTCGACGAATTGATCGGCCCCGACGTGCAGCGGGAATGGATCACGAAACTCGACTCCTACGAGACGACCTTCGACGGGCATCTGGTGGACGCGATGAACGACGCGATCCTCGCGCACGATCCCGACGGTCGCACGGTGCCCTACATGCTCTCCGGCGGTACGGACGCGAAGGCCTTCGCCCGCCTGGGGATTCGCTGCTTCGGTTTCGCGCCGCTGCGGCTTCCGCCGGAACTGGATTTCAGCGCGCTGTTCCACGGTGTCGACGAGCGGGTTCCGGTGGAATCGCTCGAGTTCGGCACCAAGGTGCTGGAACATTTCCTGTTGAACAGCTGAACTGTGACCACCCACCCCCGACGTACACACTGTCCGCTCAGGAAGGAACCATGGCTTACAACCCTTACGACGCGCTTCCGAAGGTCCCCTCGTTCACGCTGACCTCCGAGGATGTCACCGACGGTCAGCCGTTGGGCAACGCTCAGGTCAGTGGCGTGATGGGCGCGGGCGGCAAGGACATCTCCCCGCAGTTGTCCTGGTCGGGGTTCCCGCCGGAGACCAAGAGTTTCGCGGTCACCGTGTTCGACCCGGACGCTCCGACGGCGTCGGGTTTCTGGCATTGGGCCGTGGCCGACATCCCGGCTTCGGTGACCTCGCTGCCCTCGGGCGCCGCCGACGGCGGCCTGCCCGAGGGCGCGATCACCCTGCGCCACGACGCCGGTGGCACGGGCTATGTGGGCGCCGCTCCGCCGGCCGGGCACGGCCCGCACCGGTACTTCATCGCGGTGCACGCGGTGGATGTGGAACACCTGGGCGTCGACGAGAACACCACTCCGGCGGTGCTGGGATTCAATCTGTTCTCGCACGCGCTGGCGCGCGCGATCCTGGTGGGTACCCACGAGCAGAAGTGACGCTCGGCGCGACGGCGAAAAGGCCCGGGGCGTTTCGCGCCCCGGGCCTTCTCTGTACACAGGTCAGACGTTGACGACGTGCGCGGGCGGGGTCTCGGCGTAGAGCTCGGCGATGGTGGTGGCGTACTTCTCGGCGATCGGCTTGCGCTTGAGCGACATCTTCGGGGTCAGTTCGTCGCCGCCGGGCTCCCACACCGAGTCGACGACGGTGAAGCGCTTGATCTGCTCGACCCGGGAGAGCTTGGTGTTGCCCGCCTTGACCGCGGCGTGCACCTCGTCGATGATCTCGCGGCGCGCGGTGAGGGTCGCGAAGTCGGCGTCGGTGGCACCGAAGTCCTTGGCGCGCAGTGCGAGCATGTCGGGATCGAGGGCGATCAGCGCGGTGATGTAGGGCTTGGCCTCGCCGATGGCCACGACCTGGCTGACCAAGGAGGACACCGCTTTGACGGCGTTCTCGATATTGCTGGGGGCGATGTTCTTGCCCGCCTCGTTGATGATCAGTTCCTTCTTGCGATCGATGATCGTCAGGTAACCGTCGTCGTCGATGGTGCCGACGTCACCGGTGTGCAGCCAGCCCTCGTCGTCGATCGCCTCGGCGGTCTTGTCGGGCATGCCGCGGTAGCCGCGGGTGACGATGGGGCCGCGGATGAGGACCTCGCCGTCCTCTGCCAGCTTGATCTCCGCACCGTCGACGACGCGGCCGACGGTGCCGGGGCGCGGCTTGTCCAGTTCGGTGTAGGTGCCCACGCCGGTGGTCTCCGACATGCCCCACACTTCGCTGACGGTGAAGCCCAGTCCCAGGTAGAACTCCAGGGTTTCGGCGGGGATGGGGGCGGCGCCGGAGGCGGCGACCTTGAGTTCGTCGAAACCCAGGGCGGCACGCAGCTTGGACAGCACCAGCTTCTCGGCCAGCTTGTGCTGCAGCGACAGCAGTGCGGGGCGGCCCTTGCCCGCGAGGTCGGCGCGGGCGGCGGCGACGCCGGTGTCCACGGCCCACAGGGCGAGCTTCTTCTTGACCGGGCTGGCCTCGGCGGCGAGTTTGGCCTCCACGCCGCCCTTGATCTTCTGCCACACGCGCGGCACGCCGAAGAAGGTGGTGGGCCGGGCATCGGGCAGGGCGGCGGCGATCTCGCGGGGGTCGGGCACGGTGGTGATCTGGATGCCGGTGACCAGGTTGATGGTGTGTCCGGAGATACGGTCGGCGACGTGCGCGGCGGGCAGGTAGGACACCGCCCGGTCGTCGAGACCGACCCGCAGCGGGCCGCTGACCAGCGCGGTGATCTGGGCGAGGGCGTTGGCGTGGGTGATCTCCACCCCCTTGGACGGGCCGGTGGTGCCGGAGGTGTAGATGAGGGTGGCCAGGTCGGTGTTGGTGACCGCGCGCCAGGCGGCGTCGAAATCGAAGTCGGCGGCGGGGTTGGCCGCGAGGTCGGCCAGGGTCAGCGTGCCGGTGGCGGGGCCGTCGACGACGACGATGTACTCGATGTCGACACCGGTGGCCTTGATGACCTCGAGGAAGGCCTGTTCGGTGACGACGACCTTGTTGCCCGCGTTGCCGAATTGGTGGGTGATCTGCTCGGGGGAGCTGGTGTTGTACACCGAGAACGGGGTGGCACCCAGGTGCAGCGCGGCGGTGTCGACGAGGTTGAACTCCGGACGGTTGGTGAGCATGATGCCGACGGTGTCGCCGTGCTTCACGCCGAGTCCGGCCAGCCCGGCCGCCAGGGCCCGCACCCGTTCACCGTATTCGCGCCAGGTGATCTCGGTGGTACCGCCGACCGTGCGCAGCGCGATCTGATCGGGTCGCAGCGTGAGGGTCTCCTGGAAGGCTTCGGGCACGGTGTAGACCGTCTTGCCCGTCTCGTGCGCGAAACCGATTGCTGAAATGCTCATATTTCCCTGTTCCCGATGTCGTTCGTCAACGCGACTTCATCCATTTCGGGTTGTTGCCGAGGCCGCCCGGACCTCGGCAACAACCCGAAATGATGAATCGATCGGCTTCGCACTATCTCACATCGGAGATGTGTTCGAGTGGCGTAGCTCACTCATCGTAGCCATAGGTCCACCGTTGTGGAGTCCGTTACGTCCCGAATCCGGGGAGGCTACGTCCCGAATCCGGGGAGGCCGCACCTTCCGCCCGGCTGCTCCTCCCGTCACCTGCGCTAGCTCCGGAGGTCGGCGATGCGGTCGATGCGCTCGGCCACAGGCATGGCGTCGGGGATGTCACCGAAGGATTGCGCGGCGGCCATCGCCGCGCTCGCCCAGAGGAAATCTTCGGGGGTCGCGACCCAATCGTGACCCGCGAGACGATAGGCGAGCGCCGCGGTGAACGCGGCGGCCGCGCCGGGAGAATCCTCCACCCGCACCGCCAGCGCGGGGGCGATGTCCAGCCGAACACACGCCGAACGCACGTGGCAGTGGAAGTGCTCGATGACGCAGACGCAGCCGACGCCGAGCGCGCGCAACCGGGCAATCACCTGCGCTTCGAAGACGTCGGGATCGTCGTAGCCTTCGCCGGTGAAGTCGACGCCGGGTGCGAGCAGCCGCGCCAGTTCGCGCCTGCTGCCGATGAGATAGTCGATGCGGTCGAAGAATTCGTAGTAGTACTGCGGCGCCGGGACCGGGGGCGCGGCGTGCACGAACAGCCGCGGACGGGGCGCGGCGCGCACGGTGCGCAGGATGTGTTCGAGCACCGAGGTGGGGTGTTCGAGGGTCACGAAGAGTGCGTCGCTGTCGGTGAGCGCTTCGATCACTTCAGCGGTGGAGAGGTCTTCGACGGTCAGGCGGACGCTGTCGGCGTCGTGCTCGATGGTGGCGAAAGAGCCGGTGGCGGTGACGATCACGGCGCCGACGGGAGTGGGTTCGGCGGGGACGGTCTTGAGGTACCTGACCCCGACCCGGTGACGGTGCAGGTAGCCGGTGATGCGGCGGCCGGCCTGATCGTCGCCGACGGTGGCGACCAGTTCGGCGCAGAACCCGAGCCGGGCGGCGGCGACGGCGCGGTTAAGTCCTTTGCCGCCGATCTTCTCGGTGAAACTGCCTCGGGCGGGCGCGCTTTCGCCGGGTAGGTGATCGGTGCGGTAGATGTGGTCGATGACGGCGTCACCGATGACGATGACCGTGCCGCGCGAGGGCGCCACGGTACGGGCGTCGCTGTCGGCGCGGCTGTCCGCATCGTCGGACGCTCCGTTCAGGGACAGCATGTTTCGTCCGTACCCCGGGTCGGAGTCCAGCAGGGCGGCCAGGTCGGTGAAGGCGCGGTGTTCGGGGCTGGTGCGCAGATGACGGGCGGTGAGTTCGGGGGGATCCGGTGTGGCATCGGCTAATTCATGTAGCCGTGTCCACTGCTCGGCGAGGTAGGCGCGACGTTCGCCGAGGTCGGCGGCGTAGAGGCGGTCGAGGTCGATCTCGGCGTGTGCCCGGTCGCGCCACCAGCCGAGGGCCAGGGCGGCGTCGACGATGAATCGCTTGCTGGGATCGAGCTTTTCGGCGAATTCGCGCACAACGGGCGAGACCACCAGGCGGGGATCGACCACGCCGTCGCGGTGCGCGCGGCGCCTGATGACCGGCAGGTCGAGCAGGGGGGAGATGTCGATCTCTGTGGTGCGCAGGCGATCTGCGCTCAGGCCGGAGCGTTTGCAGAGTCTGGTGAGGATGTTGCGGACGACGACGGTCCCCGGTTGTTGCGCCGTCATCGACGATCGCCCCTTCGCTGGTGCCTGGGTAAAGCTGCCCGCGTAAAGCCCTGTGGCCGTTCGGCCACTGTTGTTACGGTGAATTCTGCCAGTGTCACGGCAAATGCCGCATCCGAACCGGCAACTGCCGAAAATGTTATGGCATGGACCGTTGCGACCCGTCACACTGGGACTCAGGTGACGCATCGCCCCCCGAGGGAGGCAGCCCATGAACAGCTTGTTCGCGCATATCCCGGCCACGCGCCTCCGGATCGACGCAACGTCGATGACCAGCGAGGTGAGCCCCGAACGGGCGGCGCGCGAATCGAGAGCGGGGCCCCGCTGCTGGCGATTGAGCTGGCTGCCGGATCGGTGGCTCTCGCGCAGGCAGGCCTTGGCGGGCATGGAACTGGATGTGCTGGTCAGCGAGCCGGACCTGGTCGACGATCGGATCGTGTTCGCGATGATGGAAACGCGCGCGGATCTGCTCGGCATCCCTGTTCAGGACGCGCTGATCCGGATCTGGGAACGGATCGTGCGGCGCCACCACGAGCGATACGGCCCTCCAGGACCCGATGTGCGGGAATGGCTGGAGTTGCCGCCGGATTTCGACACCGGCAGCAACCGGCGGGTGTTCCCCGAACACGCATGATCACGCGCCGGTGAGTCCCGGCCCGGTGGATCGGACTATTCAGGCGCAGCATCTCCGCGGATGCTGCGCCTTCGTCGTCAGCAGAGTACGGACTCCTTCGTCAGGAAAGTCCGGACTCCTTGTGGCCGAGTGCGGCACGATCGCCGGCGCCGACGGCTTCGGCGATGGAGGTGTATCCGTCGCGGCGCAACCGCTCGGCGATGCCGCGATGGATACGGCGGGTCCAGAACGGGCCGCCGTAGATGAACCCGGTGTAGCCCTGCAGCAGGCTGGCGCCAGCGAGGATGCGTTCGTAGGCCTGGTCGGGGGTCTCGATGCCGCCGACGGAGACCAGCGCGAGCCGGTCGCCGACGCGGCGGTGCAGGCGGCGCAGCACTTCCAGGGAGCGGGCGGCGACAGGGGCGCCGGAGAGTCCGCCGACGCCGATCTCGGCCACGGTGGCGGCGTCGGTGCGCAGACCGGTGCGGCCGATGGTGGTGTTGGTGGCCACGATGCCCGCCAATTCCAGCTCGACGGCGAGGTCGGCGACGGCGTCGATGTCCTCGTCGGACAGATCGGGAGCGATCTTGACCAGCACCGGCACCGGGCGGCCGCTCTCGGCGACGGTGTCGAGCACGGTGCGCAGCAGCGGACGCAATGATTCGACCGCCTGCAGGTCGCGCAGGCCGGGGGTGTTGGGAGAGCTGACGTTGACGACCACGAAGTCGGCCAGCGGGCCGAGCAGGGCGGCGCTGGTGGCGTAGTCGGCCGGGGCGTCGGCGGCGTCGACGATTTTCGTCTTGCCGATGTTGGCGCCGAGGGGGACGGTGGCGACGCGGGCGCGCAACTGGCGGGCGGCCGCGGCGGCGCCGTGGTTGTTGAACCCCATCCGGTTGATCAGCGCGCGGTCGGCGGGCAGCCGGAACAACCGTGGTGCGGGGTTGCCGGGCTGGGCCTGGGCGGTGACGGTACCGATCTCGGCGAATCCCCAGCCGAAGGGACCCCACACGTCGACGCCCTCGGCGTTCTTGTCGAAGCCGGCGGCCAGACCCAGCGGCGCCCGGAACCGGACACCGAAGACGGTGTTGTGCAGGATCTCGTCGTCGACGACCGCGACGCGGCTGATCAGGACCCGCAGCGGCGCGAACCGGGCCGCCAGGCGCATCGCCGCGAACGCGAGGTGGTGGGCGCGTTCGGGCGGCAGCAGGAACATCAGTCGTAGCAGCAGCGCATACATCCTGCCCATCACATCCCCGGCTCGGGCGTGGGTAGTAGGGCGCTCTTGCGGCGGCGCAGCAGCACCTTGCGGCTGCCGTCGGTGTAGGCGCGCACCCGCGACAGCTCCCAGCCGCCGAATTCGGCCTGGATGGCCAGGCGCATCGAGGCGGTCACCCTGGTGACCTCCCGGGGCAGCCGCAGCGGCACGTACTCGTAATCGTCGCTTTCCCCGCCGGTCTCCCAACCGGCGGGCAAAGCGCGGGAACTGCTGGATGCCATCACTGCCCTTCCTTCAGCTCGTCCGCCGGGATCCGCTGCAGACCGTCACCGGCGGCGGAGCCGACGAACAGGTCACCGGTGCGTTCGTCGACGGTGACGGCGTCGGGTTGACGCACCGTCGGATGCCGTCCGACCTCCTGCCCGATCCCCGTCGACAGATCGAATCCGACGACCTCGTTGCTCTGCGTGCACGTCACCCACACGGTCTCCGACCGGCGATCGTAGGCGAGCGCGTAAGGCGACGATCTTACCGGGAATCGTTGCCGCAGGACGAGCGGTCCGGTGCTGTAGACCAGCAACTCGGATCCGGCGGTGTCGGCGACCAAAACCCGGCCGAAGTGGTCGGCGATCATGTTCACCGCGCCGTCCCCGGCGCGCAGCGACAACCCGAGATGGTCCTGACCGGGGGTGATCTCGGTCAGCGAGGTCTGGCGACGGTCCAGCACGGCCAGGCGGTCGGCGGCGCGCACGACGACGTCGGCGGTGACCATACCGGTGACGGTGGTCCGCACCTGCCCGTCGGCGGTGACGGTGCGTACCCGCCCTTCGGCGTCGCCGACGACCAGACCGCCGTCCGTATCCGGCAGTGCCGTGCGCAGGTCGCCGTCCACGGCGGTCTCGGTGACGGCGCCGGTGGCGGCGTCCACCCGCAGCACCCGGTCGCGGGCGGGCACCAGGATTTCGCCGTCGACGCCCTGGGACAGCGCGGCGCCGGGCGCGGGCAGGGTCACCGTCCGCACGACCCGCGCGGCAGCGGGGTCGACGATCAGCAGCGAGGTGCCGGGGTCGGTGTCGAGCGCGGCGAGCAGGCCGGTGCCCGATTCGGCGAGCAGGGCGTCGACCGAGCCGGGGCCGGGCAACGCGAACAGGTCACCGGCGGGGGGGACAGTGGTCGCCGGGGCGGGGGCCGCGGTGGCCGGTTCCCTGGTCGGGACCTGGGCGCCGGGATCGTCGGACCCGCAGCCGGTGAGTACCAGCAGCGAGGCCACCACCACCAGGATCGGGGAAACCGGACCGCCTGGGCGCATCCACCGAACTCCTTCACCACCGGAACAATCGACACTCCATCTGACCACGGCACCCCGACACACCGACCGACCGGGGTCCGGCGGGTCGTGGTGTCGGTGATCGGCGTTACGGTGAACACACCAGCGTCCGACCCAGGGAGATCCGTGTGACCGCCGAGCAACGATCGGGGTTCGCCGTCGACGATGTGACTCTCGGCCGGTTCGCGCACGGATTCGGCACCGCCGAGGACGGCAGGCCGTTCGCGTTCCGCACCGTACGTGCCGTGCTGAGCTTGGAGATCTACCGCGCCGACCTCGAGGCGGGCGCCGTTCCCGGACCCGAGGACATCGTCGCGGTCGCGCAGGCACGGGTGACCGATGTCGACCTCGACGACGAACGCAGTGTGGTCGCGCTGGTCCGTGACCTGATCCCGGCGGCCGAGGCGGTGCAGCACGATCCGACCCCGCGCGGGGTGACGGTGCGGGCACTGCTGGGGCGGCTGGGATCTGTCCTAGATGGTAAGTAGGTAGTGATGCACACCACTCGTTCGTTGCAGGCCCGCCCGAGCGCGGCCGCCCGGCTCTTCCTCGGCGCTGCCGCGCTCGCCCTCGCCGTGGGCACGGTGACCGCCTGCGGTTCGGACACCGCCGACGACGCCGCCGTCGACGCGGCCCGCTCCAAGGCGGTCGCCGCGTTGTCGTCCTCGGCGGCGGCGACGTCCAGTTCTGTCGCCGCCCGCACGATCCCGACCGCCGCGGAACTCGACGCCCAGATCAAGCGGGCACTGGACCCGGCGCTGCCCGACAGCGAACGCACCGCCCTCATCGAGGACGGTGACGCCTTCCGCGACGCCATCCCCGACATGTACAAGGCGCTGCAGGACAACCCGCGCGCGATCTACGGCGTCACCGATCCGGTGTTCGACAACCGCGACGGCACGCTGACCGCGACGATGCGCCTGGACAAGGACGGCACCGGCACCGCGGTGCGCACCACCATCGTGCATTTCGTCTACCTCGACGACCGCTGGAAGATCTCCCGCGACGATCTGTGCGGCATCCTGCGTTCGGCCGACTACCGCACCCCGGCCTGCGGATAGCGCCCCGATCCTGCGATGTTGCATTCCGGTTCCCTGCGGTGGGGACGGTTCGTCCACCGCCATCGTTTCCTCGTGCTCGCCGTCGTCGCGTTCGCTGTCCTGGTGTCCGGCTGGTACGGCCGCGACCTGGGTGATCGGTTCACCCAGGAGGGCTGGTTCGACGAGTCCAGCGAATCGGTGGCCGCCGCGAAGCTGGCCGACTCCACCTTCGGCCGTGACACCGACTCCGACCTGATCCTGCTGTTCACCGCCCCCGACGGCGCCACCGTCGACGATCCGCCGGTGCGGGCGGCGGTCACCGGCTACCTCTCCGAGCTCCTGCGCGACTACGACGAGCAGATCCTCAAGATCGACAGTTATTGGGACAGCCCGTTCGCCGGGCAGGCCACCGACGCTTCCCGCACCCACGCCTTCGCCAGCGTCGGTCTGCGCGGCGACGGCGGCACCGAGACCGTCGAGAACTACCTCGAGATCAAACCCGCACTGGATTCCGGCGTCACCGGCGGCGGCCCCGGCGGGACGACGGTGCAGCTGGCCGGACTGCAACCGATCGTCGAGGGCATCAACATCGGCATGCAGAACGACATCAGGCGCGCGGAGCTGATCGCGCTGCCGCTGGTGGCGATCCTGCTGTACTTCGTGTTCGGCGGCGTGGTGGGGGCGCTGCTGCCGGTGCTGATCGGCGGCATGACGGTGCTGGGCACGCAAGGCATCCTGCGCGGCCTGACCGACCACATCGACGTCAATGTGTTCGCCAGTGCGGTGATGACGCTGGTCAGCCTCGGTCTGGCCATCGACTACGGGCTGTTCACGGTGACCCGATTCCGGGAGGAGCTGGCGGCCGGTCGCAGCGTGGAGGAAGCCACCGCGCGCACAGTCGCCACGGCCGGGCGCACGGTGTTGTTCTCGGCGGCGATCATCGCGGTCAGTCTGGCGGCGCTGTTCATCTTCCCCAACGGCGTGCTGCGCTCGGTGCCCTACGGCGGTATCAGTTCGGTGCTGCTGGCGGCGGTGCTGTCGGTGACGGCGTTGCCCGCGGCGTTGGCGATCGCCGGGCACCGGATCGATTTCCTCGGCTGGAAGCGGTTCTCCCGCACCAAGACCGAAGCCGAGATCGATGCCGGGTTCTTCTCGAAGCTGGCCCTGTTCTCGATGCGGCGGCCGTGGGCGGTGTCGCTGTCGATCGTGTTGGCGCTGCTGGCGCTGGCGGTGCCGTTGCGGCACATCGAGTTCGGCGGTATCAGCGAACGCTATCTGGCCTCCGACAACGCGGCGCGGGTGGCGCAGGAGGATTTCGACGAGCTGTTCCCCAGTTTCCGCACCGAACCGTTGAAACTGGTGGTAGTGGGCGCGGATTCGGCCCAGTTGGGCGAGATCCGCCATGCCGCCAACCAGATCCCCGGATTGACGGGGCGTTTCGAACCGGCCGCGCCGACCACCGACGGCATCAATGTCCTCGACGCCGGTCTGCTGGACAAACGCGACGCCGACGCGGTCATGTCGGCGTTGCGGGCGATCCCGGAACCGGAGGGGGTGCAGATCATGGTGGCCGGGGTGCCCGCGCTGGAACGCGACAGCATCAACGGCCTGCTCGACGGGTTGCCGCTGCTGTTGCTGATCCTGGTGTGCGCGGCGCTGGCGATCATGTACGCGGCGTTCCGGTCGGTGGTGCTGGCGGTCAAAGCAGTCGTGATGAGCGCTTTGAGCCTGCTCACCACGCTGGGCATCCTCACCTGGGTGTTCGTGCAGGGGCACGGCGCGGGTATCTTCGATTTCACGCCAGGGCCGTTGATGTTCGCGGTGCTGGCGTTGATCGTCGCGGTGATCTTCGGGTTGTCCACCGACTACGAGGTGTTCCTGCTCTCGCGGGTCAGCGAGGCCCGCGCGGGTGGCGCCGAACCGCAGGAGGCGATCCGGTACGGCATCGCCCACACCGGCAGTGTGATCACGTCGGCGGCGGCGATCCTGATCGTGGTGACCGGCGCGTTCGGGTTCTCGGATCTGGTGCTGATGAAGTACATCGCCTACGGCATGATCGCGGCGCTGCTCATCGACGCCACCGTCATCCGTCTGATGCTGACCCCCGCGGTGCTCAAACTGATCTGGAGATGAGCCGGGCGGCCACCCCGGTGCGGTGTGCATGTTCACAGCACCGGGGTGGCTACCTGCCTGTAAAGGATTTCCGGCCAACGCTTCTGGCGGAATATCCTGCCAGACTCGCAGTCATGAGCGACTACATCGCATGGCTGCGCGGATTCGTCGGCCACGCACCGATCCAACTGCACTACGCCGCCGCGGCCGTCATCGACAACGGCCAGGTGCTGCTGCGGCGCCGCGCCGAGGACAGACGATGGGGGCTGCCGTGCGGCACGGTCGAGTTGGGCGAGACGGTGCGTGACGCGGCGGTGCGTGAGGTGGCCGAGCAGACGGGCCTCGAGGTGAGAGTGAACGCGCTGCACGGGGTGTACAGCGGTTACCGGCACGAGTTCGCCAACGGTGATGTGGCGCAGACGATCACGACGGTGCTGCGCTGCGGGATCGTCGGCACCCGCGCGCAGCCGCCCGCCACGCAGGTGTCGGATCTGCGGTTCTTCGATCTGGACGAGGAACTGCCGGGGCCGCTGGTGGACGACCTGCACGCCGATGTGCTGGCCGACCTGCGCGCGGGCCGGGTCAACGTGCTGCGCTGATCGCGACGGACCGGTCGTCCGCGCGCGGCCGATGCGCTCGCCCCACGGATTCGGGTATGGGCACAGCCCCCCCGGAGCCACTGCTGCGGGCGGACGCGGCAGTTTTCGTGCGCAGCGACTCCACGGTCCTGCCGCACGGGTGACCGCGACTGGGCGGTCCCGTGTCAGCCGCGGGCGGGCAGAACGAGCTGGGCGCCGGTGAGCGGGTGGTCGAAGACGTCGACGGGGTGCTGGTAGACGCGGCTGAGCAGTGCGCTGGTGAGCACCTGTCGCGGTGGACCGTCGGCGGCGATGCGGCCCGCTTCCAGGACCGCCACCCGATCGGCGTAGGCGGCGGCGATGCCGAGATCGTGCAGGACCACCACGACCGCCGCCCCCGCGGCGGCCCTGCCTGCGGCGAGTGCCAGCACCTCTTCCTGGTGGCCGAGGTCCAACGCGGCGGTGGGTTCGTCGAGCAGCAGGGTCGGGGTGTCCTGGGCCAGGACGCGGGCCAAGGCGACGCGGGCGCGTTCACCACCGGAGAGGGTGGGGAAGGAGCGTTCGGCCAGGTGGGTGACATCGGCGGCGGCGAGGGCCTCGGCGACGATCCGATCGTCGTCGAGGTCACGGGGTGTGCGGGCCCACGGGGCGCGGCCCATGGCGACGACTTCGCGGGCGGTGAACGGGAACCCGACGGTGTGGCTCTGCGGCAGGACCGCGCGGCGACGGGCCATGTCCAGAACCGACCAGTGGGTGAGCCGGTGGCCGTCGAGTTCGACGTGCCCCCCACTCGGTGCGAGTTCACCGGCGAGGGCGGCCAGGAGGGTGGATTTGCCCGCGCCGTTGGGGCCGACGAGGGCGACGATCTCACCGGCGGCGACCTGGAAATCGACGGAGTCCAGGACGCGGTGGGCAGGTCCGGCTCCGCCGCGTCGCGACACCGTCAGGCCGGTCGCGCGCAGCGTGACCTGTCCCGGCTCGGGCGCGGTGGGCAGGTCGTGGCCGCGGGTGAGTGCGGTCAGGCGATGGCGCAGGGACAGGGTTTCGGTGGTGGTCATCCCCAGCCTCCGGATCGGGCGCGGGTGCGGCGCAGCAACCAGAAGAAGAACGGTCCGCCGACCAGGGAGGTGAGCATGCCCAGCGGCAGGTCGGCATTGTCGACCAGGGAGCGGGCGCCGACGTCGGCGGCGAGCAGCACGACCGCGCCGACGACAGCGCTGAGCGGGATCAGTACCCGGTGCCCCGGACCGACGACCATGCGCACCAGATGCGGCACGATCAAGCCGACGAACATGATGATGCCGGTGAACGCGACCCCGGCGGCGGCCAGCACCGCGACGATGACGATCACCGTGCGGCGCAGACTCTCCACGTCGACGCCCAGGTGCCGGGCCGCGGCATCGCCGAGGGCGAGCAGATCCAGCCGGGACGCCACGGCCACCGCGGCGAGCACCCCGCACGCGGTCAGCGCGGCCACGACGCCGACCGCTTCCCAGGTGGCGCCGTTGAGGCTGCCCAACTGCCAGAACACGATCTGATCGCGCGCCGCGGGCGAGGCGACGAACAGCAGATACGCGGTGACGCCGCCGGCGAAGGCGTTGATGGCCACACCGGTGAGCACCAGGGTCACCACCTCGGTACGCCCGTTGGCGCGCGCCAGCACATACACCAGCGTGGTCGTGATCAGCCCGGCGACGAACGCGGCCAGCGCCACCGACCACGCGGCGACGAACGCGCCACCGAGCACGATCACCGCGCCCGCGCCGACCGCCGCGCCCGCGGACACCCCGATCACGCCGGGCTCGGCCAGCGGGTTGGCGAACACGCCCTGCAGCAGCGCGCCCGCGGTGGCCAGTGCCGCGCCGACGAGAACGGCCAGCAGCACACGCGGGAAGCGCACCTCCCACAGCGTGACGTCACCGGCGGGGTGGGCGGGCATCGGTCCCCAGTCCAGGCCGATGCGGTGGAAGATGCTGCCCACGACTTCGGCGGGGCTGGTGGGCACCTGCCCGATCGCCGCCGAGGCCGCCGCCAGCACCACCAGCGCGGCGATCGCGACAGCGAAGGCGACGAACGCGCGGGAACGGGTGTGCCGACGCGGCGCCGGTGGGGTTGTCAACTCGGGGCGGGGGCCGGTGGTGTCGACCGCACCGACCTCGCTGCGGCCGCTCATGCCTGCGCGCCGTACACCGCGTCGGCGAGAGCTTGCACCACCCGGCCGGTGTTGGGGCCGAAGCTCAACAGCACCGCGTCGGACATGTCCACGACGCGCCGGTCCGCACCCGCGGGGGTCTGGGCGATGCCGGGAACTTTCAGCAGCCCGTCCACGCCGCCCAGGGAGTTCAGGCCGTCGGTCATCACCAGGATCACGTCGGGGGCGGCGCTGATCATCGCTTCACTGGTGATGGCGGTGAACGGTTCGGTGAGCCCGGCCGCGGTGCCCGCGTCCTCCCCGCCGATCGCGGTGATCAGTGAGTCCGCGCCCGAGCCCGGCCCGGCGAGCATGGTGATGGCGCTGCTGCGCAGATACAGGAACGCGATGCGCGGCCGATCCTGCTGCGCGGGGACCGCGGCGCCGGCGGCGGTGATCTCCTGGCGGGTGCGTTCGGTCAGCGCCTGCCCCTGAGCGGGGACACCGAGGGCGTCGGCGACAGCCTGGATCTGCGTTCCCACCTTGTCCATGCCACGTTCGGGGTCGAAGTAGACGACGGTGATGCCGACCGAACGCAACTGTTCGCGCACGGCGGGGGAGGCACTGGTGGTGTCGGTGAGGAACACCGTGGGCCGCAGCGCCAGAATCGCTTCGACGTTCAACGTCCCGCTGCCGCCGGTCACGTTCGGCACGTCCCGCACGGCCGGGAACGACGCCGCGACGCTGCGCCCGACCAGCCGATCGCCCAAGCCGAGCGCGTACACGGTCTGGGCGAGCGTGCCGAAGCGGTCGGCGGCGACGATCCGGTCGGCGGAGGTGACGGTCACCTCGGCGCCGTCGAAGGAACGCACGGTCACCGGCAGTGTCGGTTGCGGGGCGGGACCGATCGGGACGGGATCCAGATCGGCGAGGATCGCGGTGGTGGGACCGGTGCCGGTGGCTGTGCCGGAACCACCGGACCCGCAGCCGGTCACCGCCGCGAGCACGGCGAGCGCCAGCGCCATCAGCAGCAACCGCACCGAACCGGACCCGACACCGTCGCGCACCTTCATGAAGGCGAGCCTAATATGCGCGCCGCGGTGTGGCCCGCGCGCGGACCTCAGTCGGTGCGCGCGCTCACATCGTCGAGCGCGGCGGCGATGGCGCGCGGCAGCTCCAGCGTTTCGGCGGCGAGCACACCGGTGAGCTGACCGATGTCGCGGGCGCCGACGACCATGCTCGACACCCCCGGCCGGTCCCTGATCCAGGCCAGCGCCACCGCGAGCGGGGAGGTGCCCAACCCGTCGGCGGCGGTGACCACGGCGTCGACCACACGGGTGGCGCGTTCGTCGAGGCGGTGCCGGATCTCGGCGGCGGTGGCCTCGTCCGCGCCCCGCGAGTCCGCGGGTACCCCGTCGCGGTATTTGCCGGTGAGGATGCCCCCGGCCAGCGGCGCCGACGCGATCACCCCGACCCCGTGATGCGTCGCGGCCGGCACGAAATCGGATTCCGCGCCGCGCGCGAGCAGCGAGTACGGCGCGTGCGCGGTGACGATCGGCGCGATCGCGGCCAGGCTCGCCAGCTGCCACGCCGAGTAGCCGCGTACCCCGGCATAGCGGGTCTTGCCCGCCCGGACCGCGTGCTCGAGGGTGTCGGCGATCTCCTCGAGCGGGGTGCGGGCGTCCCAGGCCGAGACATGCCAGAGATCGAGGTGGTCGGTGCCGAGTTCGAGCAGGGTGCGATCGAGTTGCCGCAGCAACCCGCGTCGGGAGGTGTCGACCCAGGTGCGCGGCGCTGCGGGCAGATCGGCCTGGGCCGTGGCGGTGACCGGGTGCACGCCCGCGCAGCCGCTGATCACGAGCTCGTCCCGCGAGACCAGGTCGCCGAGTAGCTCGGCGAGCATGTGCTGGGCCGCGCCGCCGGTGTAGGCGGGGGAGGTGTCCACCAACGTGCCTCCGGCTTCCAGGAACGCCGTCAGCTGTCCGGCCGCGTCGTCGGAGCCGGTGTGCGAGCCCCACGTGTGCGTGGCCAGGCCTATCCGCGACACCCGCAGTCCGCTGCGTCCCACCGTGCGTTGTTCCATCACCTGATCCCCGTCTTCGTCACCCGGCAAGCCTAAGGTGTTCCGGGTCCGGTCGAGCTCACCCGCGCCCGGGCGAACATGTACTGTCGCTGCGGTGATCGCGCCGGTTCTCGCCGGCCCGGTCGCGCCGCGAAACCAATTGCCCAGCGGCGTAACGAGTTTTCGGGCGAGAGCTGTTTCGGGTGAGAGATATGACGTTGGAGGTTGTGTGGTCGAGTCGATGACCTGGGTTCAAGCGCTGGTACTCGGGCTGGTCCAGGGATTGACCGAATTTCTGCCGATCTCCTCCTCGGCGCACCTGCGCATCGTGTCCTCGGTGTTCTTCGGCGCGGACGCGGGCGCGTCGTTCACCGCGGTCACCCAGCTGGGCACCGAGGCCGCGGTGCTGGTGTATTTCGCCAAGGACATCTGGCGCATCGCGGTCACCTGGTGCACCACCGTGTGGGCGAAACTGAAGGCCGCGATCGGTCCGAAGGTGCCCGTGCACGATCAGCCCACCACCCGACTGCCGGTCATGACCGCCGACAACCGGCACCACTTCGCGCTCGAGGCGCAACGCGAACTCGACTATCGCATCGGCTGGTATGTGATCATCGCGACCATCCCGATCGGCGTGCTCGGGCTGCTGTTCAAGGACGAGATCCGCACCGGCGCGCGCAACCTGTGGCTGGTGTCGTTCATGCTGATCGCGTTCGCGCTGGTGATCGCGGCCGCCGAGTACTACGGCGTGCAGAAGCGTCCCCTGGACAAGCTGACCACCCGCGACGGCCTCGTCATGGGTTTCGCCCAGTGCCTGGCACTGATACCCGGTGTGTCCCGTTCGGGCGCGACGTCCTCGGCCGGTCTGTTCCTCGGTCTCGAGCGCGAGGCCGCGGTCCGGTTCTCGTTCCTGCTGGCCATCCCAGCGGTCACCGCCTCGGGTCTGTTCTCCCTGCCGGACGCCTTCGAACCCGCCGGGGAGGGACTCAACGCCTCGGGCGCGCAACTGCTGGTCGCCACGCTGGTGTCCTTCGTCGTCGGCTACATCTCGGTGGCGTGGCTGCTGAAGTTCGTGGCCAAGCACTCGCTGAACTGGTTCGTCGGCTACCGCATCGTGCTCGGCCTGATCATCATGGGCCTGCTCGCCGGCGGGGTGATCTCGGCGACATGACCTCCCGCCGCACACCCCCGACCGGCCGCGCCCGGCCCCGTTAGGCTGATCGCATGACGGTGATCCTGTTGCGCCACGGCGTGTCCACGTCCAACACCGCGCGCACCCTCGCCGGCCGCAGCCACGGCGTGGATCTCACCGAGCACGGCGACGAGCAGGCACGCGCGCTGGCCGACCGGCTGGCCGCACTGCCGATCCGCCACATCGTCGCCTCGCCGCTGCTGCGCTGCCGCCGCACCGTGGCCCCGCTGGCGGAGAAGCTGTCGCTGGACCCACACGAGGACGAACGGATCGTCGAGGTCGACTACGGCGACTGGACCGGCAAGGTCATCGCCGACCTGCTGAAGGAACCGCTGTGGAAAGTCGTGCAACGGCACGCTTCCGGGGCGGTGTTCCCCGGCGGCGAGGGGCTGGCACAGGTGCAGCAACGCGCGGTGACCGCGATCCGCGAACACGACCGCGTCTTCGCGCAACGGCACGGTCACGACGTGCTGTGGGTGGCGTGCACGCACGGTGATGTCATCAAGTCGGTGCTGGCCGACGCACTGGGCATCCACCTGGACGGCTTCCAGCGCATCGTGGTGGAACCGGCCTCGATCAGTGTCATCCGGTACACCCCGCACGCCCCCTACGTGTGGCGGATCAACGACACCGGCACCGATCTGGGCGCGCTGGCCGCGGTACGGGAACCGGCCCCCGACGCCGAGCGGGAGCATCCGTCCGGACCGGTGCCCGGCGGCGAGGTCGGCGGCACGGCGGGGACGGATAATGGGAATGCGCGGCGGTAGCGATCACCCGGCGTGGGTAGTCGATCAGAGACATCGATCTGGAGGAGGTGCTGATGGCACGAGCGATCCATGTATTTCGCACTCCTGATCGGTTCGTCGCCGGGACCGTCGGTGAGCCCGGTGATCGCGCGTTCTACCTCCAAGCCGTCGAACAGCCCCGCGTGGTGAGCGTGCTGCTGGAGAAGCAGCAGGTCAAGGTGCTGGCCGACCGGATGGGTCTGCTGCTGGACGAGGTGGCGCGCCGGTTCGGCGCCGAGGTTCCCCCGCAGGCCGAGGACGTCTCCGACACCGACCCGCTGGTGACCCCGATCGATGCCGAGTTCCGGGTCGGCACGATGGGTTTGGGCTGGGACGCCGACGCGGGCGCGGTGGTCGTGGAATTGCTGGCGATCACCGAGACCGAGGTCGACGAGTCGGTGGTGCTCGACGACACCGAGGAAGGTCCCGACGCGGTGCGGGTGTTCCTGACCCCCGAGCAGGCGCGGGAGTTCGCGTTGCGTTCGGCGAAGGTCATCGCCGCCGGACGCCCGCCGTGCCCGCTGTGCGGGGAACCGCTCTCGGCGCGTGGGCACATGTGCGTACGCACCAACGGCTACAAACGCGGTGAGATCTTCGGCGCCGCCGATGCCGAGGACGAGGAGTGAGCGGTGAGCGAGCCCGACCGGCTGCGCACCGGTGAACTGAGCGTGATCGGCCGGATCAGCACTGCCAGCAACGTCACCCTGGTCTGCGAGATCGCCGCACCCGACCTCGACGACGTGTCCGCGCCGCTGCGGGTGGTGTACAAGCCGGTGCGCGGGGAACGCCCGCTGTGGGATTTCCCCGACGGCACCCTCGCGGGCAGGGAAGTCGCCTCCTATCTGATCTCCGAGGCGATCGGCTGGGGCGTCATCCCCGAAACGATCCTGCGCGAGGGCCCTTACGGGCCGGGCATGGTGCAACGCTGGGTGGAAGCGGCCGACCACCACACCGACGTGAACCCCGGTCACCCCCCGCGGCTGGACCTGGTGGACCTGTGCCCACCGGCCGCGGTGCCCGACGGCTTCCGGGAAGTGCTGCGCGCGCTCGACGACACCGGCGAGGAGGTCTCGCTCATCCACGCCGACGACCCGCGTCTGCACCGCGTCGCCGTGCTCGATGTCATCCTCAACAACGCCGACCGCAAGGGTGGGCACGCGCTCGAGGGTGTCGACGGCCAGGTCTACGGTGTCGATCACGGCATCTGCCTGCACCGGGAACACAAGCTGCGCACGGTGTTGTGGGGGTGGGCGGGCGCCCCGATCGACACCGAACTGGTCGAGGACATCACCGCCTTCGCCCACACGCTGTCCGGGCCGCTGGCCGACGCGCTGGCCGAACACATCACCGACGCCGAGATCGACGCGCTGAGCCGACGCACCAGCGAACTGCTCGACCACCCGGTGATGCCGCGCCCGCGCACCGGACGCCCCATCCCCTGGCCGGCGTTCTGACCCCGCCGCTTCGCCGGCGGGCGGAACCGACGCCGGGCGCCGCGTCCTGAGGTCCGCGAGTGGCGTGGCTGGTCGCTGGGGCGGGTGCGAAGTTCCGGCGGCTGCTCTCTTCGGATCCGCCGGCGCGCAATCGTTGACCGTCGCCGAAGGTTTGCCGGTCACGGCAGGTGGCGGCCCTCACATCAGCGGGGCTGGGGCGTCGGCAGCGACGGGGTGTGCGGCGGTGCCGCTGTCACGACATCTACTCTCGACATCATGCAGTCCTGGTCCGATACCGCCCTACCGACCGTTCCCGGAGCAGGGCCGCCGTTGCGTTTGTACGACACCGCCGACCGTCAGGTGCGTCCGCTGGCGCCCGCGGCGACGGCCACCATGTACGTCTGCGGCATCACGCCCTACGACGCCACCCATCTCGGTCACGCCGCCACCTACCTGACCTTCGACATCATCAACCGGGTGCTGCGCGACAACGGCCACGACGTGCACTACGTGCAGAACATCACCGATGTCGACGACCCGCTGTTCGAACGCGCCGAACGCGATGGCGTGGACTGGCGTGACCTGGGCGACCGCGAGATCGAACTGTTCCGTACCGACATGTCCGCGCTGCGGGTGCTGCCGCCGCGTGATTACGTGGGCGCGATCGAATCCGTCGACGAGGTCGTGGAATTCGTGCAGAAGTTGCTCGCCAACGGCGCCGCCTACACCGTCGAGGACCCCGAGTTCCCCGACATCTACTTCCGCGTCGACGCCACCGAACAGTTCGGCTACGAATCCGGTTACGACCACGAGACCATGCTGCGGTTGTTCGCCGAACGCGGCGGCGACCCCGACCGCGCGGGCAAGCACGACCCGCTGGACGCGCTGCTGTGGCGCGCCGCCCGCCCGGGCGAACCATCCTGGCCCGCCCCGTTCGGTCCCGGCCGCCCCGGCTGGCACATCGAGTGTTCGGCGATCGCGATGAACCGGCTCGGCCCGCAGCTCGACATCCAGGGCGGCGGCAGCGATCTGATCTTCCCGCACCACGAATTCTCCGCCGCGCACGCCGAATCGGTGGTCGCCGGACGCCGTTTCGCCCGCCACTACGTGCACGCCGGACTGATCGGCCTGGACGGCGAGAAGATGTCGAAGTCCAAGGGCAATCTGGTGCTGGTGTCGAAACTGCGCGAAGCCGGGGTGGATCCGGCCGCGATCCGGTTGGGCCTGCTGGCCGGACACTATCGCCAGGACCGCATGTGGACCGACGCGATCCTCGACCAGGCCCTGCTGCGCCTGGCTCGCTGGCGGCATGCCGCCGCTCTGGCCTCCGGTCCGTCCGCCGAGGACACGATCGCCCGGTTGCGTCAGCATCTGGCCGACGACCTGGACACTCCCAAAGCACTCGCGGCGGTCGACAACTGGGTGCACGACGCCACCGAGTACGGCGGCTCGGACACCGCCGCGCCCGCCGCGCTCGCGGCCGCGGTCGACGCGCTGCTCGGCGTGGATCTGTGACCCTGGGATCGGCGTGAATCCGTGTCCTGCGGTGGGCGTTGTCCGCGACCTCCGGCCGGGGGAGATCGCGCCCCCGGTCCGGGTCGAACTGGGCCCGACGGCTTGCTCGCGGGGGATCTCCCGTGATGTGGTGCTGACGTGTGCAGCATCGATCCCCGTCATCTGATCGGACGCGCCGCCGCGCTCGGCGCCGGGCTGATGGCCGCGCCGCCACCGTTGGCGGCCGTGCAAGCGGGCTCGCCGCGCTGTGTGGCCGCACGGACCCGGTTCTTCGGCGCCGATGTCGTCGACCAGGTCACCGGCGCGGTGCGCACCGATCGGGTGGTGCTGTCGTGGGTGGGGTGTACCACCTACGCGGTCGCGATCGGTGGCGCGGTGCTGCTGTTGGACGCGTGGGTGCCGAGCCTGACCAGTTCCGGTCACGTGCCCGCCACCGCGCAGGATCTGGCCGATCTGCGCCCGGAGGCGATCTTCATCGGCCACGGCCATTTCGATCACGCCGCCGACGCGGGCCCGATCGCCGCGGCGACCGGCGCCACGGTCTACGGCACCGCCGAGCACTGCGCGACGGTCCGCGCGCAGGTGCCCGGCGCCTGGTTCCCGACGGTGGGGCTCGGCGATGCCCGCACCCCGATCGGCCGTCGCGAGGACCGCACGGTCGGTCCGGTGCGTCTGACGGCGGTGCGCCATCTGCATTCCGCGCGCACGCCCACCGATCCGGCCACCGCCTCACCGCGCTTCTTCCCCCGCCCGGAGCTGGGCCCGATCCTGCGGCATCCGCCATCACTGTCGGATCTGCGCCGCACTCTGCCGCGCCTGTTCGACCGCGAGGGCGGGGTGCTGCTCTACCAGTTCCGTGTCCCCGGTTTCGCCCTCACCTGGCACGATTCCTCGGGCCCGCTGTGTGAGGCCGCGCCGCAGGTGCTCGATGTGCTGGCCCAACTACCGCCCACCGATGTGCACATCGGCGCCGTGCAGGGCTACAACCAGATCAGCAACGGCCTGCGCGACCCCCGCACCTACATCGAGGCCCTGTCCCCGACGGTGTTCGTGCCCACACACCACGACAACTGGCTGCCCGGCCTGACCGCCTCGGCCGCCACCTACGACCGGCCGCTGACCGCCGAAATCGACCGCCTCAGCGGCCCGCTGCGCCCGCAAGTGCGCTCGCTGCACGACCCTCAGGACTATCTCGCACCGCACCGTCTGACGTTCTCGCTGTAACCGGCGGGTCCGCCGCCGGATTGTTCCGCGCTGCCGGGTCGTTGTGGCTTAGGCGTAAGCCGCGACACCGTGGGCGAACACAGCGCCCACGGTGGCCGGTGGCGGCGGGCGATACTGCGGGCGGTCAGACGGCGGTGAGGCGCACGAGCGGGTAGCGGCGATCGGATCTGCGCTGGTACTTCTCATATCGCGGCTGCTCGCGCACGATGCGGCTCCACGCCCGGTCGTAGTCGGGGCCGTCGAGCCGGTGCGGGCGGACCGGGCGCGGTTGGGAGCCGCTGAATTCGATCGCGGCGTCCTCTGGGTTGGCCATCAGGTTCGCGTACCTGTCGGGATGCCGGTCGCCGCCGCCGGAGGCGATGATCAGCCAGGAGTTCTCGCCGTCGGCGAACCAGGCCAGGGGGGATTCGCGATGGGCGCCGCTGCGGCGGCCGGTGGTGTGCAGGATGAGCACGTCCATGCCCATCATCCGTCCGCCCTTACGCCGCACGCGGGTGACGGTGCGGGCGTTGGTCGTGCGCTGGAACCACAGCGACAGCCGCCGCAGCGGCCCGGCGGCCCGTTCGTCGCCACTTGTCGTGCGCTGTTCTCCGGTCATGTCCGGCCACCTCCGGTCGTGTCGTGAATGCGTCCATCAATCCAGGTCACCGAGCGATGACCAGATACCCGACTTCTCGACGATCACGCTAGAGCCGCCACCCGGCGCACGCTTCTCGATTCCTGACCGGTCCATCGCGTGTCGAGTCGCGGCTCGGGGCGCGCACGCTGTATCTGTTCGATTCCCGAGCCACACGGTCGCGCCGAAGCTCCGGCGGCGGCCCTCGGCGATCGACGCCGCCGGAGCGGCCACCACGATCCCGCCGGAGGGAAGTGCACCCATCTACGCCGAGTACGCCGCACGGATTCCGCGGATACGGGAATATACTGCCGATCATGTCGAATCTGCGGATCAGTGAGGTCGCCGAGCTCGTCGGAGTCAGCGACGATACCGTGCGCCGTTGGATCGACCAGGGACGCCTGGCGGCGATCCAGCTCGATTCCGGCCGCAAAGGTGTCAGCGGCCGCGATCTGGCCGAGTTCCTGCGCGCGCACGCCGAGGCTCCGGCGGTGGGCGCGACGGTGGCGGCGTCGGCGCGCAACCGGATGCGCGGGATCGTGACCAGGGTGGTCAAGGACACGGTGATGGCGCAGGTGGAGATGCAGGCGGGGCCGTTCCGGCTGGTGTCGCTGCTCAGCCGCGAATCGGTGGACGAACTCGGGCTGGAAGTCGGCAGCGTCGCGGTGGCATCGGTGAAGTCCACGCATGTCGTGGTGGAGATTCCGGAAGGGCTACGGGGATGAGACTGTCGGCAGAAGCGGTCAGGGGGATGACGAAGGTACGTGGCGCGCGGCTCGTGACGGCGGTCGTGCTCGCCGGCGCGGTCCTGGTCGGCTGTGGCTCCGAGGCCGGCACCGAGTCCGGTGCCGGATCCGCGGTGTCGGGCGCGGTGACGGTGTTCGCGGCGGCGTCGCTGACGGAGGTGTTCACCGAACTGGGGCAGCGGTTCGAAGCCGCCAACCCCGGCGTGGACGTGGTGTTCAGCTTCGCGGGCAGCTCCGCGCTGGCCCAGCAGATCGCCGCGGGCGCTCCGGCGGATGTGTTCGCGTCGGCGGCCGAGAAGAACATGCGGCAGGTCCGCGACGGCGGGCAGGTCACCGCCGAACCGGTCGTATTCGTGCGCAACCGCCTCGAGATCGCCGTCCCCTCCGGAAATCCGGGCGATGTCACCGGCCTGCCCGATTTCGCCGAGCCGGACAAGAAGATAGCGTTGTGCGCCGAGCAGGTGCCCTGCGGTGTGGCCGCGGCGAAGGTGTTCGAGGCCGCGGGCATCACCCCCTCGCCCGACACCCGCGAGCAGGACGTGAAGGCGGCTCTGACCAAGGTCACCCTCGGTGAGGTCGACGCGGCGCTGGTGTATCGCACCGATGTGCTGTCGGCGGCGGAGAAGGTCGACGGCATCGACTTCCCGGAATCCGCGGCGGCCGTCAACGACTATCCGATCACCCCGCTGGCCGACGCGCCGAATCCGGCCACAGCGGCGGCGTTTGTCGACTTCGTGACCTCCGAGCAGGCCGAACCGGTCTTCACCGCCGCGGGATTCGACCTCCCGTGACCACTGCGGCGCGACGACGGGCAGTGCGTGGGCGGCGCCCGCTGGTGCTGATGCTGCCCGCGGTCTGCGGACTGGCATTCCTGCTGATCCCGCTGCTCGGGCTGCTGTCGCGCGCCCCGTGGACGACGATGCCGGCCCGGCTGTTCAGCGCGGACGTCGGCCAGGCGCTGCGGCTTTCGTTGATCTGCGCGAGTGCGGCCACGGTGATCTGCCTGGTGCTGGGGATTCCGCTGGCATGGTTGCTGGCACGCGCGCAGGTGCCGGGGGGCGGGCTGATCCGCGCTCTGGTCACGGTGCCGCTGGTGTTGCCGCCGGTGGTCGGCGGCGTGGCGCTGCTGCTGGCTCTGGGCAGGCGCGGATTCATCGGCCGCTATCTCGACGAGTGGTTCGGGGTGTCGCTGCCGTTCACCACCGCCGGGGTGATCGTCGCCGAGGCGTTCGTGGCGATGCCGTTCCTGGTGATCTCCGTGGAGGGCGCGCTGCGAGCCGCCGATCCCCGGCTCGAGGAAGCCGCTGCGACGCTGGGGGCGGGCCGCTGGTACGCCTTCCGCCGGGTGACGCTGCCGTCGGTCATGCCGGGGGTGATCGCGGGAGCGGTGTTGTGCTGGGCGCGCGCGCTCGGCGAGTTCGGGGCGACCATCACCTTCGCGGGCAATTTCCCCGGCCGGACCACGACCATGCCACTGGCGGTCTACCTGGCCCTGGAGTCCGATCCCGAGGCCGCGATCGTGCTGAGCTTGGTGCTGCTGCTGGTGTCGGTCGCGGTGCTCGTCGCCCTGCGGGAACGCTGGATCCGGGGCGCGGCATGACCTCGCGGCATACCACGGCGGGTGCGCGATGACCTTGACGGCCCGATTACAGGTCACCAGAGGCGAATTCGCTCTCGACCTGCCGCTGCGGGTCCACGCCGGTGAGGTGGTCGCCCTGCTCGGCCCCAACGGCGCGGGCAAATCCACCGCGTTGCGGGCGCTGGCCGGGCTGCTCGCGCTCACCGACGGCCACCTGCGGCTGGACGAGCACACCTGGGACGCGCCGCCTTCGGTGTTCGTGCCGCCCGAGCAACGGCGGGTCGGGATGGTGTTCCAGGACTATCTGCTCTTCGGACATCTCTCGGCGTCGGACAATGTCGCCTTCGGCCTGCGCGCGCGTGGGCTGCGGCGCGGCCCGGCGCGTGCCCGCGCGGCGGACTGGCTCGCACGCGTCGGGCTGACCGAGGTGGCCGACCGCAGGCCGGGGGCGCTGTCGGGTGGTCAGGCGCAGCGGGTCGCGCTCGCGCGCGCCCTGGTCACCGAGCCGCGGCTGCTGCTGCTGGACGAACCGCTGGCCGCGCTGGACGCCGCCACCCGCTTGCAGGTGCGCACCGATCTGGGACATCACCTGCGCGACTACCCCGGTCACACGGTGCTGGTGACCCACGACCCGCTCGACGCCATGATCCTGGCCGACCGGCTGATCATCGTGGAGGACGGGCGGATCGTGCAGCAGGGCGCCCCGGCCGAGGTCGCCGCCTGCCCGCGGTCGGAGTACGTCGCTCATCTGATGGGGCTGAACCTGTATCGCGGCCGCGCCCGTGGCAGCGTGGTCGATCTCGACGGTGGCGGTCACCTCACCATCGCCGAGCCCGCCGAAGGCCCGGTGTATGTCACCTTCGCGCCGCACGCGGTGGGTTTGCATCAGCTGCGTCCGGCCGGCAGTCCACGCAACAGTTGGCCGGTCACCATCGCCGGGCTCGAACAGCACACCCACACCACCCGCGTCCGGCTCGACGGAACCCCTTCGGTGCTGGCCGACATCACCGCGGCCACCGTCGCCGAGCTGCGCCTGAGTCCTGGGCAGCAGATCTGGGCCGCGGTGAAAGCCACCGAAATCCGCTCCTATCCCGCCTGATCCACCGTCATGCGGGGGTCCTGACCGCACGCGGGTCGAAACGGGATGCGGTGCTACCTGACGGTCGGTCCGGAGACTCCTTAGCCGATGCCGTCGCGGGCGCCCACGGTCCCCTTCGTTCGTCTGCGCGCCGATCCGGTGTCGCCTACATTCGATTGCCATGCAGACCATCGACCTGCCCGCCCCCGACGGCGCGATCGAAGCCGTCGTCGCCCGTCCCGAGGGCGAGGGCCCGTGGCCGGGTGTGGTGATCGTCCACGACGCCATCGAGTTCGGCGCCGACGTGCGCAAGCACGTCACCCTGCTCGCCGAGCACGGGTATCTGGCCATCGCGCCGAACCTGTTCTCCCGCGGCAAGGCTCGCTGCATGCGTTCGGTGATGCGCGCGCTGTGGTTCACCGGCGGGCGCAACGACGCCGAGGCGACTCCGGTGCGCGACATCCTCGCCGCTCGCGACCATCTGCTGGCCGACCCGCAGTGCACCGGCCGCACCGCCGTCATCGGTTTCTGCATGGGCGGCGGTTTCGCGCTGCTCACCGCGCCCCACGGTTTCGACGCCGCCGCCCCCTTCTACCCGGGTCTCTACGGCGATTTCCGTTCCCTGCTCGACGGCGCCTGCCCGATCGTCGCCAGCTACGCCGGGCTGGACCCTTCGCTGATCGGCGCCGCGGCCAAGCTGCGACGGTCCCTGGTCGATCTCGGTGTCCCGCACGACATCAAGACCTACCCGCGCGTCACCCACGGTTTCGCGAACACCTTCGCCGCCGAACCGCTGCTGCGCGTCACCGGTCTGGGCTACAACGAGGCCGCCACGGCCGACGCGTGGCAGCGCATCTTCGCCTTCTTCGACCAGCACCTCACCGAAATGCCCGCCGCCGACTGAGCAAACCGGCGGCGCCGTCCGATTCACGCGTCGGCCCACACATCGGACCTGGTGACGGACGCAGGAAAGTTCGACGGCGCGAAGCATGTGTTCACCGGCCCGGACGTGGGCGTGTGATGGCGGGGCAAAGCGGCTTGTTCTGTCGATCAACTGTCGTCGGCGGGGCTGGGCGGCGGGGCTCACATCGTCGGCAGTGGACAGAGTGCGGGATACCCCCTAGGGTATGTTCGTACCCCCTAGGGTATGCCGGGCGACAGAAACTGCCGGGCGGTCGATCCGCGTCCGCGTGAGCACCGGCACGTCGAACTCGTATACCCCCATGGGTATATTGGGGACCTGAATTCGAACCTGAGGAGAACTCCCGTGTGCTATCCCGTCACCTGCTCCACCTGCAAGAAGACCACCTGGGGTGGTTGCGGGCGGCACGTCGACAGCGTCATGCGTAACGTTCCCGCGTCTCGCCGCTGCCAATGCGGCAAGGACTCGTCGGCCACGGCGGGATCCGGATTCTTCAGCCGCCTCCTCGGCCGCTGACCCTGTAACCGACAGCCGCCCACGGGCGGTCCCGCACGAATTCCCAGGGCGCAGTGCGCCCTTTTACATACCCCCACCCGTATTAGGAGGGCTCGGAATGAGCAGCAAGAACGCCGTCGCCGACGGCCGGCCGCCGGCGACGACAACGCCGGGAGCCGCGCCGCCGACGACGCAGACCGGCGTGCTGGCTCGTATGGGCGCGATGATGGCCTCACACGCGAAGTGGGTCTTCGGCGTGTGGCTGATCGCCCTGGTGGCGCTCGGAGCCGCGGCGCCGACCGTGTTCGATTCGCTGGCAGGCGCCGGCTGGCAGGCCAACGGCTCGGAATCGGTGCGTGTGCGCGAGCTGGCCCAGCAACACTTCGGCGGGAATTCCTCGGCCGCGGTGCAGGTGGTCGTGCACTCCGACACCAAAGAGGTCTCCGATCCCGCGGTGCAGCAGGTGCTCACCGAAGCCACCGCCATCTTCGGAGGCGACGACCGATTCGGCGAGGTGATCGCCCCGCAGCCGGGGATGTCGATCAGCCCCGACGGTCACACCGGGATCATGATCGCCGGCGCGAACGCGAGCACCGACGACATGGTCAAGGCCGTCGACGAGCTCAAAGGCGAGCTGACAGCGCTGTCGACCGACAGCATCGAGGTCTATCCCACCGGCGCGTCCGCGCTGTGGAGCGACTTCAACAAGGCCAATCACGACGCGATGATCAAAGCGGAGATGATGTCGTGGCCGGTGACGCTGGCGATCATGGTGCTCGCGTTCGGCTCGCTGGTCGCCGCGGGTCTGCCGCTGCTGCTGACGCTGGCCGGGCTGGTCGCCTCGGCGGGCGGGTTGGTGCTGCTCAACCAGGTCACCCCGATCTCGGTGTGGGCGATGAACTTCGCGATGATGTTCGCCCTCGCGCTGGGCATCGACTACGCCCTGTTCATCGTCGCGCGATTCCGTGACGCCCTGCGCAAGACCGGAGATCCCCGTGCCGCGGTCGCCGAGACCATGGACACCGCGGGCAAGGCCGTCGTGCTGTCGGGCCTGACCGTGCTGGTGAGCCTGTCGGCCGTCCTGCTCGTGCCCGCTCCCGCGGTGCGCACCATGGCCGTCGGCATCATGCTCGCGGTCGTCTTCGTCCTGGCCGCCACCTTGACCCTGCTTCCGGCGGTGCTGGGCAAGCTCGGATCGAAGGTCAACGCGGGCTCGCTGCCCTACGCCAAGCGGCAAGTGCATCGGTCCCCGCGTTTCGAGGCCTGGGGCAACCTGCTGCACAAGCATCCGTGGCCCTTCGCCATCGGCTCGATGCTGGTGCTGGTGGCGCTGTCGATTCCCGTGCTGGGATTGAAGGTCGCCATGCCCTCCATCCAGGTCGTGCCGACCGACGCCCCGGTTCGCCAGGGCTATGAACTGGTCCAGGCCCAGATGGGGGAGGGCGCGCCGGGCATGCTCCAGATCGTCGCCCCCGCCGCCGAGGCCCAGGCCAGCGCGACGGCAGCCCAGGCGACGCCGGGCATCGCCATGGTGACCCCGCCGATGCCCGCCATGGACGACTCCGGCTATGTCATGTTGCAGGCGATCCCCGAGGTCGATCCGTCCGACGACGCCATGGGCTCGATCCTGGACCGCCTGCGCGCGGACCTGCCCTCGAACGCTCTCGTCGGCGGCGCGCCCGCGGAGAATCTGGACCTGCAGCAGGCTCTCGACGATTACCTGCCGGTGATCATCGGCGTCATCCTGGCGCTCGGTTTCGTGTTGCTGCTGGTGGCGCTGCAGGCGCCGCTGATCGCGATCCTGGGCACGGTGGTGAGCTTGCTGTCGACCGCGGCGGCGTTCGGCGTGGCCAAGCTGATCTTCCAGGACGGGCACGGCGCGAGCCTGCTCGGCTTCACCCCGCAGGGCTTCCTGGACGGCTGGGGTCCGGTGTTCTTCTTCGCGATGATCTTCGCCATCGCGATGGACTACACGGTGTTCCTGCTCTCGACCGCCAAGGAGCACTACGAGGAGTCCGGTGACCCGGATGTGGCGCATGTGATGGGCTTGGCGCACTCAGGCCGGGTGATCGCCGCGGCCGCGGCGGTGATGGTGGCGGTGTTCTTCACCTTCGCGCTGGCCGACCCGCTGCCGCCCAAGGAGATGGGCATCATCCTGGGCGTCGCGGTCCTGCTCGACGCGGTGTTCATCCGGCTGATGCTGCTGCCGGTTCTGCTGCGCCTGACCGGCCATGCCGCCTGGTGGTCGCCTGCCTGGCTGCGCCGGGCGCTGCCGAACATCCGCTTCTCGCACGGCTGATGTGCTGGGGGTATGCATGGCGGATCTCACCCCGCCATGCATACCCCCTGGGGTATAGTGGGGGAAGGTTCAGCCGAAAGGAAATCGTCATGGTCGGAAACGATGAGAGCATCGCTCTGGTGCTCAACAGACTGCGCCGTGCACACGGACAGCTCGCCGGGGTGATCTCGATGATCGAGAACGGCCGCGACTGCAAGGACGTGGTCACCCAATTGGCCGCGGTATCGCGCGCACTGGACAAGGCCGGATTCAAGATCGTAGCCAGCGGCCTGCGCGAATGCCTCACCGGGGAGGTCGAGAACGGTAAGGAACCCCTCAGCGAAGACGAGCTGGAAAAGCTCTTCCTCGCACTCGCCTGACACATCCGCAACCCAAGGGAGAATCTTCAGTGAACAGCCTTCCTCGCCATCACGGCTGGACCGTCGAGCGCGTCGTGCCGCTGATGGCGGGAGTGATGGTACTGCTGAGCGTGGCACTGACCGTGGCCTTCACACCGTGGTGGCTGCTGCTCACCGGGTTCGTGGGCGCCAATCTGGTCTTCTACTCGGCGGCCGGATGGTGCCCCGCGAGCCTGATCATGGAGAAGGTCGGGCTCGAGCGCGTCAGCTGCCGTATCCCGGCCGCCCAGGAATGACCACCCAGAAGGTATCGACCGACCAGACGGAGGCACACCGATGAAGCTGGCACTGTCCACCACCCTGCAGACCTCGTTCGACGACGCCGTCAGCCGAACCCGCGCGGCATTGCAGGAACAAGGATTCGGCGTCCTCACCGAGATCGACATGCAGGCCACCCTCAAAGCCAAGATCGGCGCCGACATGGAGCGCTATCTGATCCTCGGCGCCTGCAATCCGCCGCTCGCGCACCGGGCGGTGGAGGTTAACCGCCAGATCGGCCTGCTGCTGCCCTGCAACGTGATCGTGCGCGAAGCGCCCTCGGGCGAGGGCACCGTCCTCGTGGAGGCGATGAACCCGCAGCTGATGGTGCAGGTCACCGATCAAGCCGAACTCGAGGGCGTCGCCGAGGACGCCGGCCGACGCCTGCAGGCCGCGATCGATGCCCTGGCCGCCGCAGGCTGATTCCCCGGCCATTCCGCTTCCCCGGCCATTCCGCTTCCCCGGCCATTCCGCCGCCGCCGAGCACCACAGCACTCGAACAGGAGCCACCGATGACGATCCTCGTCGCCGTCGTGCTGGGTGCTGTCATCGGAATCCTGCTCGGCCTGCTCGGCGGCGGCGGATCCATCCTGGCCGTGCCCGCCCTCGTCTACGGGCTCGACATCCCGCTCGGACAGGCCGTGCCGATGTCGCTGATCGTGGTCGGTATCGCCGCGCTGTTCGGCGCCATCCCGAAAGTCCGTGCAGGACAGGTCCAATGGCGCGTCGCGGGCGTCTTCGCCGCCGCCGGCCTGCCGGCCGCGTTCGCGGGCAGCGCGGTCAACCGGCTCCTGCCCTCCGCCCTCACCCTCGCGGGCTTCGCCATCGTGATGATCGTGGCCGGAGTCCGCATGCTGTCGAAATCCGAGGCCGTCGGCACCGCATGCCGCGTCGAGGGCTCCACCGTCAACTGGCGCCGATGCACCTCCCGCGCCGTTCCCGCCGGCCTCGGCGTCGGATTCCTGACCGGACTCTTCGGCGTCGGCGGCGGCTTCCTCATCATCCCCGCGCTGGTGCTGCTGCTGGGCATCGAGATGACCGTCGCTGTGGGCACCTCCCTGGTGATCGTCACCGCCAACTCCGGCTCCGGGCTGCTGGCCTACCTGGGCAACCTCGACCTCGACTGGGTCCTCGTCGCGGTGTTCACCGCCACCGCCATCGGCGGATCGGTCATCGCGGGCCACTTCGGCAAGAAAGCCGACACCCGCCGACTGCAGACATGGTTCGCCTACCTGATCTTCGCGGTGGCGGCCTTCGTCCTCGTCGAAGTGATCTTCCTGCGCTAGCGGGCCTCACCCCGCGCAGGCAAGTACTCGTACGCCACCGCCGCCGTCGCATCGTCGGGCCCGGAAGCCGCGCCCGTCGGGTCGACGACCAGGACGGGTACAGCGCAGTGCGCGGTGAGGTATTCGGTGACACTGCCGAGCATGCGCGTCGACATGCCGCGACCGCGTTTTCCGACCACCACCACATCAGCACGTTGGTCCTCGGCGAACCAGCGCAGGCACTGCCCCGGAGGACCCGCCAGAATCGCGTAGCCCACCGGCGCCTCGTCCACCGCCGCGGCCACCGCGGCCAGGCGCTGTTTCGCGGTGTCCAGCACGGCCGAGGCGGGGTCGGTCCGGTCGTCGTGGGACACCACGGCGACGAGTTCGAGCACGGCCCCGCCGGATCCGAACAAGCGCAGTGCGGCTTGCAGCGCATGCTGGGCGTGAACGGACCCGTCGTATCCGATCATCACCCGCAGTTCACTCGCCTCGCCCGCGGCGGCTTCCCATCTACCTACCGGCTTCGCTTCCACAGAGCGAGGACCGCGTTCGGCTCGCTCGTAGGCGATCGGTACGAACAACGGCCCGAGAATCACGGCGATCAGCGTCCAGCGCGCATCGTGTCCCCGCCGAGCCATCCACCATCCGGTCGCCAGCCCGGTCGATACCCATACGACGACAAAGACGGTCAGCGCAGTCCAGTTCACGATCATCTCCTCGACATCGGTGGCATCCTGAGATGCCGGGCGGGAGCGAATGGTCGCGGTGACCGGTGGCCCTCACCGCTGCTGGTAGACATCCGGGATCCCGTCACCGTCGGCGTCGACCTGTTCCAGGGCGGCGATCGTGCGGTAGGCGCGGTTGCGGACGGTGAGCACCACCGAGGCGAGTGCGGCGCTGAGCAGCGAGCCACACAGAACCGCGACCTTGACATGATCCGCGGCGACCGTGCCCGCACCGAAGGCGAGATCGCCGATCAGCAGCGACACCGTGAAACCGATACCGCCGAGCAACGAGACCCCGAGAACATCGACCCAGCTCAGTTCGTCATCGAGATGGGCGCGGGTGAACCGGGCCATCAGGTAGCTGACACCGAAGATGCCGACGACCTTGCCGAGCACCAACCCGGCGATCACACCCGCGGAGATCGGGTCGGTGAGCGCGTCGGTCAGCCCGGTGAGTCCACCCACCGTGACCCCCGCGGCGAAGAACGCGAACACCGGGACCGCGACCCCCGCGGAGATCGGCCGGATCCGGTGTTCGATCTGCTCAGCGACGGCGATCTCCCTCCCGCCGACCATCTGCGACACCGGGACCATGAACCCGAGCAACACACCGGCGATGGTGGCGTGCACCCCGGATTCGTGCACCAGCCACCATGTGAGCGCCGCCGCGGGCAGCGACACCGGCAGCAACAGCCACCACCGCGTACTCGCACCGCGCCGCAGCGTGACACCGAATACCGCCAACGGAACCAGCGCCGCGGCCAGGTAGAGCAGGTTCACGTCATCGGTATAGAACACGGCGATCACCGTTACCGCGAGCAGATCGTCGACCACCGCGAGAGTGAGCAGGAAGGTCCGCAACGCCGAGGGCATACGGCTGCCGATCACCGCGAGGATCGCCACCGCGAAAGCGATATCGGTCGCCGTCGGAATCGCCCACCCGTTCAACGCCTCCGCTCCGCCGCGCAGATTGATCGCCACGAAGATCAGCGCCGGGACAACCATGCCACCGAGCGCGGCGGTGACAGGCATCGCCGCGCGACGCAGATCCCGCAGACTGCCTTCGACGAATTCCCGTTTGAGTTCGACACCGACGACGAAGAAGAACACCGCGAGCAACCCGTCGGCGGCCCACGTGCCCAATGTCAGGTCCAGATGCAGCGCGGCCGGGCCCACGGTGGTGTCACGCAACGCCAGGTAGGAATCGGCCCAGGCGCTGTTGGCCCAGATCAGCGCCGCCAGCGCGCCGATCAGCAGCAGCACACCGCCGACGGTTTCCTTACGGAGGATCTCGGCGACGCGACGAGATTCCTGCCACGAACCTCGGGACAGGAGGGGCGAACCGAAAAACGTACTGGACAACACAGATCCTCGAAGGTCGGCGGGCAGAGACGAGGTTTCCGAAGACCGCCGCGACAGAGCAACGCGCGGCGTCGCGCCGACTACGGCACGTGATCACCGGGAATACGAGACGGGTCCTCCGCCGACGAGTCGATCACCGCGCTGATCGAGGATCGCTACAGGCCGGACAGACGGGGATACAGCGGAAAGGCGCGGACACAGGGAACCTCCGGTTCGACAACAAGATCATTTCTGCCGACCAGACTTCCCGGCGCACCGCCCATGACCCTACCGCATTCGATCTTCCGGCCCCTCGGCGGCTCCACGGAAGGACACCCCTCGCGCATGCCGGAACCGTCGGATCACGCGCCGAACTACCCGCTATCCACTCACCCGATGGCCGGCGATACCACCGCTCTCCGGCGCCAGGGTGAAGTAGTTCTCCTCCTCCTGCACGAAGTGCAGCCTCAGCACCGCATACAGCCCGTACAGGACGGCGAGCAGGTCGTCACATTGGTCGGCCCGCACGCCGCCCGCCGCGTCGGCCTGCGCGAGGTGCGCGCGCAGCCGACGGCTGAGCCGATCGATCTCGGCGTGCATGCGGCTCATCGTCGCGGTCGCCTCCCCGCCACCGAGCGGCGCCGCCAAGGCGGGATAGAGCTCACTGTCCTCGGCGTGTTCGTGCGGCAGCAGCGTGTCGAACAAGAACGCGTCGGCGCGGCGCAACGCCGCATGAGCGGCGACGAGGTCACCGGCGGCGAGCAACTGGGCGACTTCACGCAGGATCGACAGCTCGTCGCGCAACACGTCGTGTTCGGCGGAGAACCTGTGCAGCATCGTCTCGGTGTCTTCGGGCAGGTTCAGCTCGCGGGCCCGGTCACCGCGCAGCGCACGCAACGCGTTGACGATGACCGCGACATCGATGCCCTCCTGCAGCAGTGCGCCCACCGCCGGAGGCAGATACCCGAACGCGGCGAACCCCATCGCGATCAGGGAAAGCCCCATGCCGACGGCGGCGCTCTGCACCGCGATGCGGCGTGAGCGGCGAGCGATCTCCATCGCGTCGGCGAGCGGGTCGAGCCGGTCGGTGGTGAGCACGATGTCCGCGCTCTCCGAACTCGCCGTCGAACCGCGAGCGCCCATGGCGACACCGACGGTCGCGGCGGCGAGCGCGGGCGCATCGTTGACACCGTCACCGACCATCACCGTCACTGCCGACTCCCGCTCGGCGCGCACGCCTGCGACCTTGTCGGCCGGGGACTGCTCGGCGTAAACCCTGTCCAGACCGAGAACGGACCCGATCTCCTCGGCAGGCTCGCGTCGATCACCGGTGAGCATGACCAGCCGGTTCAACCCGGCCGAGCGCAGCCGCCGCAAGGTGCGTGAGGCGTCGCGGCGCACCGGGTCCACGAACAGCAAAGCGCCCGCGAGATCGCCCGCCACCGTGATCCACGCGACCACGGCGCCGTCGAGGGCGGCACGGCTGCGCACCGCCCGAGCCCATCCCGGTGCGTCGGCGGGCAGGGTGAGGGTGCCGACGGTGATCCGACGGCCGTCGACGGTGGCGGCCACGCCGGTACCGGCCTGCTCGACGACGTCGGTGGGCATCGACAGCGCCAGCCCGCGCATCTTCGCCTCCTGCACGATCGCCTCGGCGAGCACGTGCGGGGAGAGCTGATCCGCGGATGCGGCCAGCCGCAGCACTTCGGTGGCGTCGCCGCCGGGAGCGGTCACGATATCGGCGCTGGTGGGACGACCGCTGGTGAGCGTGCCGGTCTTGTCCATCACCAGCGTCCTCGCGTGCCCGAGGTTCTCGAGCGCGCCGCCGCTGCGGATCACCACCCCCAGGCGCGAGGCCCGCGACAGTCCCGAGACGATCGCGACGGGCGCCGCGAGCAGCAAGGGACACGGAGTGGCGACCACGAGAACAGCGACAGCGCGGGTGGCCGAGCCGCTCAACAGCCACGCGAGCCCGGCCATGACCAGCGCGACCGGCAGGAACCAGGCGGCGACCCGGTCGGCGATCCGCACCACCGGAGCGCTCTCGGCGGCGGCCTCGCGAGCCAGGCGCACGATGCCCGCGTAGGTGCTGTCCTCGGCGGTGGCACGCGCCTGCATCTCGAACGCCCCGCCGGCGTCGACGACGCCGCTGCGCACCGCCTCCCCGGTGCGGCGCTGCACATGCATCGGCTCACCGGTCAACACGGATTCGTCGAGTACCGCCAGTTCGGAGGTGAGCCAGCCGTCGACGGGGACCACCTCGCCCGGTCCGACGACCACGGTGTCACCGGCAGCGACCTCGGCCAGCGGCACCACTTCCACCTCGTCGCCGACTCGGCGGCGAGCCGTGCGCGGAGCATGCTCGAGCAGCGAACGCAGATCCTTGGTGGCGCGACGTTCCGCGGCCGCGTCGAGGGCCTGCCCCGAGGCCAGCATGACACCGATCAGCGCCCCGGCGACGTATTCGCCGACCAACAATGTGCCCAGCAGAGAGAGCACCGCGATCAGATCGACCCCGATCCGGCCGCGACGCAGCGCGTCGATCACCCACCACACGGCCGGCGCGACCGCGATCACGGTGCCCGCGATCCAGCAGGCATCGGCGGCCTCACGCGCATCCGCCAGCCACGCGACACCGCCGAGTGTCAGGGCGGTCACGCTGGCGATCAGAAAAACCAGCTCGCCCCGAGCACGGATGCGTGCATGCCACGGAACCTTCGGTGCCGCCGGCGCGTCGGTCATGCGCCGCTCCCTCACTCGGTTTCCGGCGTACTGCTCCCGTCGTCCTCGAGGCTACCGGGATTTCGTCGGACGGTCGCCTCCACCGGTGGAACAGGCCGCATCGTGGACGATCCGCTCGGACGCACGTCCCGTCGGCGGCGCGTTCGCCGCGATGGTCTCGACCGGCTCGACGCTACGGTCGACGTTTCGCACATCGCTCGGTCACCGGGTGCATGATGATCTCGGCTGTTGTCACCATGAGCCCACGATGACAGCGTGAAGCCCTCGAGCCCTCCGGGTTCCGACGCTCCTCGGCCTTCCCACCGGGTCGCCACCCGGTGAGCATCCTCCGCTCAACTGCTCGGCGAGTGGACCTCGTCGGGATTCTTGTCGATGCGCAGTCCCCGCCAGCTGGGGTGACGCAGACCTTCGGAGGTGGCTTCGCGATATTCGATGTCGGCGACGAGTTCGGGACGCACCCAATGCGCTGTGGAAGCGATCGCCCGGGGCACAGGCAGGTCGAACGGAGAATCGTGCCGTGCGAGCTCGTCGAGGCGGGCGCGCAACAGGGTGCGATCGTGCTGTTTCCAGCCGGTGCCGACATTGCCGATGTGCACCAAGCGGCCCTCGTCGTCGTAGGCGCCGAGAATCAGCGAACCGAACGAACCGCGCACAGAACCCTGCCCGGGCAACCATCCGGCGATTACCGCTTCTGTGGTCTTGCGCAGCGGCATCTTGATCCAGGCGCGGCTGCGCGCCCCGGGCCGGTACGACGAGTCCAGCCGCTTGGCGACAATCCCTTCGAGTCCGTGGTCAGCGGCGTCGGCCGCCAGCCGCTCGGGGTCGACATCGGTCCACACGGGGGAGGGTTGCAGCGGCGGGTGGGACAGGTCGAGCCGGTCCAGCAGCGCACGGCGTTCGGCGAAGGGCAGCGCGACAGTGGGCCTGCCGTCGAGGACGAGCAGGTCGAAGATCATGTACAGGACCGGCACCTCACGGATGAGCTGCGCCGAGGGCACCTGTACGTGCATGCGGCGCTGCAATCGGGAGAACGACGGCGCACCGTGTGCACCGCCGGGCGCGACGATCTCCCCGTCGAGCACCGCGCCGTGGTCGGCGACCCACCGCGTCACCGCGTCGGCGATCTCGGGGAAGGAGCCGGTCACCTGCTTGGCGTTGCGGCTGTAGAGCACGCACTCACCGGAGGTGGTGTCGGCGACGGCACGCATGCCGTCCCATTTCATCTCGAAGGCCCACCCGCGCGGGTCGGCGGGCGGCACTCCAGCAGTAGCCAGCATCGGCGACAGCGCGGACACCACGCTCATCAGCATATCTGCAGCAACCGATATCAGAGGTTGTCACCTCGTGACGGGAGCAACCCGTTCGACGATGGTGGTCAGCATCGCGGATTCGAGGTGGAGTGGTGACTCGCTCGCCACGTTCCGACGCCCGGAGTATCGCGCCCGGAGTATCGGCGGCGGCAAGCCCCTGCCACCGCCGACGCGCTCACACCCGCTGACGGCCGAATGTCGTCGTCCGGCGGACGGGGCGGACGGACATCACCGGCCGCGTCCGCCGCACGGCATCACTGGCCGCGCCACTGCGGCGCACGCTTCTCGGCGAACGCGCGCGGCCCTTCGGCGGCGTCCTTGCTCATGAACACCGGGATGGTCTGCTCCAGGTTCATCTGCCAGATCGGCGCGTCCCAGTCCGACCCGAAATCGGCGGCCTTGTGGATGATCCGCTTGGACGCGCGCACCGCCAGCGGGGCGTTCGCCGCGATGGTGTCGGCCAGTTCGACCGCCACGGTCAGCACCTCGTCGGCGGGCACCACTCGATTGACCAGCCCCCACTGCAGCGCGGTCGCGGCGTCGATCGGCGTGCCGGTCAAGGCCATCTCGAGGGCGATCTTCTGCGGGATCTGACGCGGCAGCCGCAGCAGACCGCCGGCGGCGGCGACCAGGCCCCGCTTGACCTCGGGCAGACCGAGTGTCGCCTCGGCGCTCATCACCGCCAGATCGCAGGCGAGCATGATCTCGGTACCGCCGCCGAGGGCGAATCCGTTGACGGCGGCGATGAGCGGTTTGTCGATGAAATGCTGGACCAGTCCGGCGAATCCGTATTCGGGATGCTCGGGATCGCCGATGTCGCGGCCCTGGGCCAGTGCCTTGAGGTCGGCGCCCGCACAGAATGCCCGGCCGGCGCCGGTGACGACGCCGACGCGGAGTTCGGGATCGCCGGCCAACTCTTCCAGCGCGGCACCCACGGCCTTCGACAGCGCCGAGTCCACGGCGTTCATGGCGTCGGGGCGGTTGAGGGTGATGACTGCGACAGCGCCCCGGCGTTCCAGGGTGGCGGCGTCGGACATGTGCGGACCTCCTTGCTGCGACCCGCGACGGTGCGGGCTCACTGTGTGTCGAACCTACCGCCGGGGCCGGGTCCGCACCCCTCGTTGCGGACCCGCGCCTCGCCCGGTCAGCTCTCGGTGAGGGCGGTGACGGCGTCGGCGAACATGGTGTTCTTGATCGCGCCCATGGTGCCGGAATCCTTGCCGAGCAACGGTCGGACCATGTCGAGCGCGGCCTCGGTGACCGCCTCCTCGGCGACAGCCGCGTCGACGAGGTCGATCGCGGCGGCGTCCGCGCCGCCGAAGCGACGCCCGGTGGTCATCGAGGCGATCTGTGCCTTCGGGGTCAGTTTCGCCTGGATCAGCGCCGCCATGCCGGGGGTGAACGGAATCCGGATATCGACCTCGGGGAAACAGAAGAAGCCGCGGTCCGCGCGCATCGACCGGTAGTCGTGGGCGATCGCCAGCATGGCCCCTGCCCCGAACGCGTGACCGTTGACCGCGGCCGCGGTCGGCAGCGGGAAGGTCAGCACCCGCGCCAGCAACGACTGCACCTGGCCGACATACCACTGCATCCGGTCGGCGTTGGCGCCCAGCCATTCCAGGTCCAGGCCGTTGGAGTAGAACTTGCCGGTCGCGGTGGTCACCAACGCGTGCGCCCCCTCGGCGAGCACGGTGTCGAGGTGCGCGTCGACCTCCTCCAGGAAGGTGGGGGAGAAGCGGTTCTCGTCGCCGCCGAGATCGAGTACGGCGATGGAATCGCGAATGTCGAGGGTGGTCACAGGTTTTCCCTTTCCGATGGTGTGATGTCGTCAGAGCTGACAGTGGGTGGCGAAATGGACAGGACCGCGCGGACCGCGGCCCGCAACCGTTCGCGCGCGACCGGGTCGGCCCACCGGTCGCGACGTAACAGCAGAGCGGTCGGCAGATCCACCAGGCAGGTAGTCAGGACTTCCACCGCGCGCCGGTCACGCCGCCCCCACAGGCGCACCGCCAACCCGATCAGCAGATCGACCACTTGCCGCTCGGTCGCGCCGATCTGCTCGGCGAGTTCGGCGGGCAGATCGGCCCCGAGCAGTTCGTCGCGGGACACGGTGAGCACCAGCCGAGCCGATGCGGGGAAGCGTTCGGCGAACACACTCGGCGCTTCCGAGGCCGCGACGATGGCCTCGACCGGGTCCGAACCGGCACCCTCGGCGAGTTCACGCTGCACCTCGAGGAACCGGTGGGCTGCGCGCAACCATGCTCGTCCCAGCAGGCCCGCGCGCGAACCGAACGTGTGATAGAGCGCGCCGTTGGACATTCCGGTCGCCGTGGCCACCGCGCGGACCGTCACCGCCGCGGGACCCGAACGCGCGGCGAGCGCTTCGGCGGCATCGAGCACGACGTCGGGGTCGTGCACGCGGGGTCGTGGCATACGCAGACAATAACAGAGCATCCGCTCTATTATGTATGGGGTCCGAAATGTGCGGTGTTGCGCACGCGCACTACAGGATTCACGACCCGCACCAGCACCGATGCGGTAGCCTCGACCTGCTTCTCCCACCCCCACCCGAACCAACAGAACGGCGCCGCATGTCACGAGTGGTCACCAAGGAGCAGTACTTCCACACCGCTCTCGAGGTACTGGCCGAACTCGGCTTCAAAGGACTCAACATCGGCGTCCTATGCCGCAGGCTCGGCGTCACCAGCGGCTCGTTCTACCACCACTTCGGCAGCTGGCAGGGCTTCGTCGACACCCTGCTCGAACACTGGGAGAACCGCCAGATCCTGCTGCTGCGCGGACGCAACTTCAACCAGGGCAACCCCGACGAAGACGTCACCGCCATGTCCGACCTCGCCCTCGGCCTGCACCACGCCGCCGAAGCCGCCATCCGCGCCTGGGCCGCCAACGACGAATCGGTGAACCTCGCCCTCAAGCGCGTCGACGAATCCCGCCGCCGCACCGTCCACAAAGCCGTCCGCAACGTCATCGGCGACGACCACACCGCCACCGTGGTCACCTCGATGGGCATGGCCATGCTCGTCGGCTACCAGCAGATCGCCGCGGGCGGCGGCGACGGCACTTCACTCGACGACCTGCTCACCCAGTACAAACGCCTGATCTACTCTTACACTCACGACTGACCGGCGCGCTGCCGCCGCGCACTTCTCGACCGCCCGCCGACTCACCTCGAATCGGAATCGACCTCGGCTCACACCGAGGCCGGATTCCCCACATCGACCCGCGCGCCCTGCTCCGCAGTGTCGCCGACACGCACGGGAGTGACCCGCACCCAGGTGTTGTTCACCGCCGAAGCCCCCGAGAACGGATCCACCAACGCCGGATCGGGCAACAGATTCGCATTCGCCCCCGGCAGCGACGCCGCCACCGACCAACCGACACCGGCTTCCCGATGCCCCCACCCGTGCGGCACAGCCACCGCGCCGACGCGGATCTCGTCGCTGATCTCCAGCGCCACCACGATCGACCCCGTCACCGAGGTCACCTCCACCTCGTCGCCCGCGACCAGGCCGCGCGTCCGAGCATCATCGGGATGCATCAACGCCGTGCACCGAACCCGGCCCTTCACCATCGACGGCAGGTTGTGCAGCCAGGAATTGTTGCTGCGCAGATGACGCCGACCGATCAACTTCAGATCGAACCCGTCCGGCGCGACCGTCAACGACCGCCCCGCCGCCGCCTCGGCGACCAACTCCCGTGCCGCGCGCACGAATTCCTCCGGCGCCACATGCACCTTGCGATCCTTCGTCGCGATGATCGACCGCAACCGCGGCCGCAACGGACCGAGATCCACACCACCGGGTGTGCGCCGCAGCTTCGCGATCGTCACACCCCCGCGTCCCCGCCGCAACACCCCGTACGGTCCGGTCGCCATCGCCAACCCCGTCAACCGCATCGGCGAAGCCACTCCGAACAGCGCGTTCACCACCCGGCCGCTGACCCCGCGTACCGGCAACGGCAGCACCTCGGTCACCAAACGCGCCAGGATCTGCCAGTCCTCGAGCCCGTCGGCAGGCGGCTCGAACACCCGCGCGTCGAAGCGCACATTGTTGCGGACACTGAACACCGGGAACAGGATGCTCAGATCCTCACGCTCGAGCTGCGAGATCGGCGGCAGGATGATGTCGGCGTGCCGAGTCGTCTCGGTGATGTACATGTCCACGGCCACATAGAAATCCAACGACTCCAGCGCCGCGGGCAACCGACCGCCCTGCGCCGTCGACAACACCGGATTACCGGCGTAGGTGACCATCGCCCGAACCTGCTGCGGCCCCTCGGTCAGAATCTCCTCGGCCAGCGCCGCCACCGGCAACTCACCGCGGAACGACTTGTAGGCACCCGACCGATCCGTCCACGCCCCGTACCCGACACCGAGGAACCGAGCGAACGCCAGCGCGTCGACCGGGGGAGTGGAGTACATCTGCCCGCCCGGACGATCCAGATTCCCGGTCACGGCGTTGATCGTGTTCACCAGCCAGTGCGTCAACGTCCCGGTCACCTGCTGACACACCCCGACCCGGGCATACAGCACCGCCGACTTCGCCGCGGCATGCTCGCGCGCCAGCCGACGGATCGTCTCCGCGTCCACGCCCGCGGGCCCGGCCATCGCCTCGGGCGTCACCTCGGCCACCAAGGCGCGCAATTCGTCCCACCCCGAACACGATTGCCGCACCGCACGCTCATCGCACAGCTTCTCGGTCACCAGCACGTGCAGCATCGCCAGCAGCAGATACACGTCTCCGCCCGGGGCGACCGCGACGTGCTCGTCGGCCAGTCGCGCGGTCTCGGTGCGGCGGGGGTCGATCACCACCACCGCGCCGCCGCGATCGCGCACCGCGCGGATGCGCTGCTTGGCGCCCGGCATCGTGGTCACCGATCCGTTGGACACCGCCGGATTCGCTCCGAGGATCACCAGCCGATCGGTGCGGTCGACATCGGCTACCGGCATGAGCAGATTCGACCCGTACATCTGCCAGGCGGCGAATTCCTGCGGGAACTGATCCATCGAGGAGGCGGTGAAGAAATTGCGCGTCAACAGGGCGACACGCAGCAGCACGCCGTAGAGCACCGAGGAGCTGTGCGCCGCCGGATTACCCAGATACATCGCGATCGCGTGCGGCCCGTGTTCTTTGCGCACCGCGCGCAGCCGCCGCCCGACCTCGGCGAACGCCTCGTCCCACCCGATCGGCACGAACTCGTCCCCGACCCGCTTCACCGGGGTGCGCAGCCGGTCGGGATCGTGGTGCAGGCCGGCCATCGCGGTGGCCTTGGGGCAGATGTAGCCCTTGGACAGCACATCGTCGGGATTGCCCTCGATCCGGGTGACCTGAGTGTCCTCGACGGTTACCAGAATGCCGCAATGCGCCTCGCACAGCGTGCACTGCCGAGCGATGGTCTCAGTGCTCATGTTTCCTCGCGCCACCTTCCACGGTCCTCCGCTCAGGCTACCGCCGACCCCCTCACCACACGAGATACTTTCGTCAGATTCGTCTCATATTCTCACCTGAGTGTGACGCCGCCGTCGACCGGTATCACCGCACCGGTGATGTACGCGGCGTCGTCGGAGAGCAGGAAAGCCACCGTGCCCGCGACCTCCTCGGGCCTGCCGAGCCTGCCCAACGGGATCGTGGACAGCTCGGCTTCGAGCCTGGCGTCCGGGACCGCGGCGAGCATGTCGGTATCGGTGTATCCGGGCGCGATGACATTGCTGGTGAAATTCCGTGCGGGGCCGCCGATTTCCTTCGCCAGCGAGCGCGCCATCCCGACCAGACCGGCCTTCGCGGCCGCGTAGTGCACCTGCCCGGCCATGCCATCGGTACCCGCCGCGCTCGAGATGAACACCATGCGACCGTATTTGGCCTTGATCATATTGCGGCTGGCGCGCTGCGCGACCCGCCACGCCCCGGTGAGGTTCGTGTCCACCAGGCGACCGAACTCCGCGCTGGTCATCCGCATGATCAACTTGACCTCGGTGATGCCGGCATTGGCGATCACCGCCTCGATCGGACCGTCGGTCTGCTCGATGTGTGTGAAAGCCCGGTCGACCGAGTCGTCGTCGGTGACATCCATCTCGACCGGCAGGACCCCTTCGGGCACGCCCTTACCCCGATGACCGCCCCACACGGTGTGCCCCTCCTCGACCAGCCGCGCCGCGATGGCCGCCCCGATTCCGCGATTGGCCCCGGTCACCAAGACACGCATGAAGAATCCCCTCTCGAATACGAGCCCCTGATCCGATCCGAGGCCACCGATCACCCTATCGACACCCGTTAGGTGATGCACACGGCCAAAAATTGTGCGACCCAACGCTTGTCAGGTGGCCACTGCCCCACTCTCGAAGCGTCACGTGACGATTCAAGATCGGGCGCCGAGCATGACAGGGGAGGGGTATCCGCGCGCGGCCGCCCCGCTGAATCGACCGATCCACATGCCGGATTCGAGACCGGAAAATTTCCGGCGGGCCGAAACATCACCCGGGCGCACACAGCCCGGGCAACGCCGATTTGTCCTCACGCACCCGGAAGCACGTGGTCGACACCGAACGGTCGCGCCGAGCCGCGGCGAGCCAGGGGTCCGAGGCAAGCTGGGTCGGCGCGCACAAGAGGCGACACATCACGCGAACGCCGAAGAAACCGACCCCTCTCGCCGATCCCGTTGTCGCGCCGATAATCTACATTATGTCAACTAGAGGCCCTGTGGTCGGTCCCCTCCGCATCATCCTTTGCGGATCATGCCTTCCTGCAACACTGTCGCCAGGTGGCGGCCGTCGCGGGCGAAGAAGCGGCCGTAGTTGAGGCCGCGGCCGGACTCGACGGCGACGGCGTCCTGGACGTAGAGCAGCCAGTCGTCGAGCGGGCCGGGACGGTGGAACCACATGGCGTGGTCGAGGCTGGCGGTGACCAGGGTGGGATCGGCCCACGGGAGGCCGAGAACGCGCAGAGTCGGCTCGAGGATGGTGTAGTCGCAGACGTAGGCGAGTGCGGCCAGGTCGCGCTGGTCGTCGTGCAGACCCTCGACCGGGCGCAGCGGGTCGAACGGCTTCACCCAGACAGCCTGATGCGGGGCGCGCTCGCCGTCGATCTCCAGGTACACCGGGGTAGGCACGTGCCGCATGTCGAAGCTGCGTCCGGCCGACCAGTAGGCCTTCGATTCCTCGGTCATCGAGCCACCGCTGCGGTCGCGTAGGTAGTCGGCCGAGCTGGGCAGGGTGTCCGGGTCCGGGACGGTCTCGGCGAGCGTCGCCGCGTAGCTGCCGCCGGGCTCCCCCGCGGCGAAATTGGCCAGGCCGACATAGATCGGCTTGCCGTTCTGGTAGGCGCGCACCTGCCGGGTGCTGTAGCCGCGGCCGTCCCGCAACACCTCCACCTCGTAGCGGACCTCGGCGCCGATATCGGCGGGGCGCAGGAAGTAGCTGTGCATGGAGTGCAGGGTCTTGCCGTCGGTAACCGAGCGGATCGCCGCCACCGCCGCCTGAGCCACCAGGTCGCCGCCGTAGGCCTTCGGCCACGGGCAGGGCTGGGTGGTGGCGGTGAAGGCGAGGTCGAAGTGCTCGGGTTGCGCCGGGGTGAGGGTGATCGCGGCGGTGAAAATCCCCGAGGTCGTCGTCGAGGTGTGGGTCATCAGCGCTCCAGCCGGTCGAACGTTCGGACGTCACCGGCGATGCCCGCCGGCTCCCCCGAATATATCGTATCTGTTACGACAGTCAAATCTTGAATATATTCCTTTGGCTCGCTGATCGAGGGAGGCAGCTCGGAGACCCACCGCGACAGTCACGTCCACCGGTCACGGCGAGCTCCGTGACGCGCACCCCCGTGACGTATGGTGCAGGCATGACGGCAGAGATCGAATCGACCGGCGCCGCGGGCGGCCGGGATACTCGCCTCGCCCAGTTCATCATCACGATCTTCGGCTTGTGCGCTCGCGCGGAAGGCAATTGGCTCTCCGTCGCCTCGGTGGTCGCACTGATGGCCGATCTGGGCGCGGAGGGCCAGGCTGTCCGCTCCTCCATCTCGCGGCTCAAGCGCCGCAACGTGCTGGTCAGCGAGCGGCACGCGGGAGCGGCGGGCTACTCGCCGGCACCACAGACATTGGAGGCGCTCGCCGAGGGCGACACCCGCATCTTCCATCGCACTCGCGCCACCGAGGACGACGGCTGGGTCGTCGCGGTGTTCTCGGTACCCGAATCCGAGCGCGAGAAGCGCCATTCGCTGCGAACAACGTTGACCCGCTTGGGTTACGGTACCGCCGCGCCGGGCGTGTGGGTGGCGCCGGGCAATCTGGCCCGCGAGACCGAGCAGATGTTGCAGCGGCGCGAATTGTCCTCCTATGTAGACCTTTTCACCGGCCGGCACCTGGGGTTCGGTGATCTGCGGGAGAAGGTCACCACCTGGTGGGATCTGGACGAACTCACCGCGCTCTACACCGAATTCCTCCAGCGGTATCGGCCGGTGCTGTACCGCGTGACGAGTGAGGACATCACCCCGTGCGAGGCTTTCCAGCTCTACGTGCCGATGCTCACCCAATGGCGGCGCCTGCCCTACCTCGATCCGGGCATCCCGCTGTCGCTGCTGCCGCCCGCCTGGCCCGGTGAGGCTGCGGGCACGCTGTTCGACCAACTGAACGAGGCACTGAGCTCGCCGGCCCACAAGCACGCACTCGCTGTGATCCACGGCAAGCGCTCCCCGGGCGCGTGAGCCGGTCGCCCGCCGCACTCAGCTGATCGGCTTCCCTTCGCTCGCAGCCCAGTTCGGCATCAGCTCGTTGGATGGCAGTGTCTTGTCCACCAGCTTGCGGCCCTGCTCCGACCCGGATACGGGCAGGCCCGCGGGGTCGAGCAGGCCGATCTGCGCCAGGACGCTCGCCTGGTCCCAGTAGATGTGCTCGTTGTAGAGCTTGTCGCCGCGGAATGTCACGATCGCCACCAGGGGCACCTCGACGTAGCGGCCGGTCGGCGCGACACCGGGCAGCATCCAGTCGATCTCGCGGTCGTGGGTGAAGCAGAACAGCTGTTCCTCGACGATGCGGTCGGCGCCGATAGTTCGCGAGATCGGGATCGACCTGGTGTCGGCGGGATTGCTGTGCACGAAGTGGTGTGCGTAGAACCGGGACAGGTCGCGGTAGCCGACGCCGCCGGTGAGTGTGGGAATGTGGTTGACGTAGGGCTCGGCGACCATCGTCGCCATCGTCGCCGGAACGTCGCGCGCCTCGAATTCGTAGTGGATGTGGCCGTCCCACAGGGCGGACAGGTCGTAGCGCGGGCCGATGGCCTGGCGCAACGCCTCGAGCGTGCGGGAGTAGGCCATGCCGGTGCTGAGCGGTTCGTAGGTGTCGCGGCCGAAAGTGGCGAAAGCGTGGTCGACGCCGGGGTAGTCGTAGATCCGGACGCGGTCGTTGCCGTCGAAGGCGCAGCGGATGGACCGGCGTGCGGGTTCAGGGCAATAGTGGTCGAGTTCGGCGAGATGGAACACCATCGGGACACCCGGCTTCGCGGCCTCGTCGAGATGCTCGTGCACGCCGACACCGTAGTAGCTGACCGCCACGTCGATGGGCAGCCGCACCGCCGACAGGTAGGCCAGCAAACCGCCGAGGCAGTAGCCGACCGCGCCGACACCACCGGCCTGGTCGGCCTGGTCCCCCATCGCGCGCAGGGCGTCGACGGTATCGGCGATGTCGGAGAGGGCCGAATCGAGGTCGAGTTCGTCGCGCAGGTGCAGGCCGCGGGCGAATCCTGCCTCGTCATAGCCGAGTTCGACTCGCGGCTGCGAGCGCCAGAACAGGTCGGGCACGAGGACGACGTAGCCTTCCTCGGCGAACTGGTCGGCCATCCGGCGCATGTAGTCGTTGATCCCGAAGATCTCCTGCAACAACACCAGACCGGGGCCGGAGCCGCGCGGCGGCGCAGCCAGATACGCGGCGAAGCGTTCGCCGGAGGGTTTCACGATATCGATGTAGTTGCCCACAGAGCGGTCCTTTCCGCCGGATCACCCCGGCGCGGAAATCAGACGAAGTCGGGGTGTTCGGCGGCGATGCGGTAGGCGCCGGAGTGGAACACCAGCGGCGCGCCGTCGCTGGTGTCGAAGTGCTCGACCTCGCCGATGAAGATGATGTGGTCGCCTGCCTCCACCCGTTGCACGGTGCGGCACTGGAAGCGCGCGATGCTGCGGTCCAGCAGCGGTACGCCGGCGATGCCGTCGCGATAGGCCACGTCGGCGAATTTGTCGGGCGCCGGGGTGGCGAACTGCCGGGACAGCTCGTGTTGGTCGGCGGCGAGTACATTCACGGCGAAATGACTGGCCGCGATGAGATCGGGCAGACTCGGCGCTTTCTTGGCCGGGCACCACGCGATCAGCGGCGGATCCAGCGACACCGAGGTGAACGAATTGGCGGTCACGCCGATCTTGCGGCCATCCGGCGCGCGGGTGGTGACCACGGTGACGCCGGTGGCGTACTGGCCGAAGGCGTTGCGCAGTGCACGCGGATCCGCCGGACGGTCGGCGGCGCGGACGGCCGCGAGCATCCGCTCGGCGTCGGCGCGGTCGAACCACCAGTCGTGCAGGGTGCTCGGATCGTCGAAGCCGGCCGCGAACAGCGCGGCCACCGCGGGCTCCTCGGCCGCTACCGGGATCAGGTCCACGACGTGCGCGGGCAGCCCACCCAGGACGCGGTTGGTCCAGGCGACCGACCATCGGCCCCAGCTGCGCCAGAACGATTCGAACGTCTCGTGCATCCATTCCGCGTCGAAGGGTCGTGTCCCTCGTTGCAGCACCGCGTCGAGGTAGCTGCCCGCCGCGTGCACGGCGTTGTTGGCGCCTTGCGCGGTGAGTGGGTCGTTGAGCACCACGGCGTCGGCGAGGCCGAGCACGGGATGTCCCGAGGCGGTGTAGGCGACGGGCTTGCGCACGATCGGGGTGAGCCGGCCGCGCAACACCGCGTTCTCGTCGGTGAGTTCCACCTCCCGAGCGCGCTCGGCGACCGCGGGGAACACCTCGTCGAGCACTGTCAGGCAGCGGCGCAGGTGTTCGCCGGGGCCGGTCACGTCCTCGAAGCGGTCCATGGGCCCGCCCGGCACGCCCTCGAAGACCAGGATCGAGCACGGGCCGGTCGTGGTCAGCGCGGGCAGGGTGATCAACTCCCCCACCCCGGGCGCGACGGTGACGGTCAGCTCCGCGCCGGTCTCGTCGGGCCGCAGGCCGTGGACGTAGGCGACGGCCAGCACCCGCTGCGGCCGGTCGTAGGGCGAGCGGACGGCGTCGCGGACGAACATTCGGCCCAGGTCGCCGGTGCCGGTCGCCACGATGGTCAGATCATGGTGCCGGGCGATCATGTCCAGCCGGCCTGGGTCGACATCGGCGACCTGGAAGTCACCGCCTGCCGCGACGAAGTCCTCGATCAGCGCGGCGCAGGCCACCCGCTGGTCCACCGATTGTGCGGGTGTCTCGAACGCCGAGACCACCGTGCCGACGCCGTCGACGGTCAGTGCCAGCCGGTCGATGGCCGGGGCGGCGATGTCCGCCCCGTCGATGATTCGGTCCATCACCCGCACCGCCGACCCGAACAGGCACTGGCTCGACAGCACTCCGCCCGTGCGCACCTGGTCGGGATCACGGTCGCCGATCAGCGTGACCGCGCAGCCGTGCCTGCGTAGTCCCAGCGCGACCAGGGCGCCCGCTTGCCCGGCGCCGACGATCGCGATCCGCCGCTGCGCCCGCGCGCTCATGCCACCACAGCGAGGTCGTCGAGATACGCCTTCGCGCTGTCGGGGTCCATGAACCAGTGGAAGAAGTCGCGCGGGTCGTCGAAGCCGTTGGCGAAGCGGCGCGCGATCCGGGGATTCTTCCCGGCCGCGCCGAGCAGTTGCAGGACATGCTCCGGCGGCGGGACCAGCAGCGCGTTGGTCCAGGTGGCGACGTAGCGGGCGTAGTCCCAGTACCGCTCGAAGGTGTCCTGCATGAAAGCGCGGTCGAAGGGGCGCTCTCCGTGTTCGAGGATGCTGGCCAGGTATGACGACGCGCATTTGCTGGCGTTGTTGGAGCCCTGGCCGGTGACCGGGTCGTTGAGTACCACCACGTCGGCCATTCCGAGCACGGTCGCGCCCGAGGGCAGCACGCCGACGGGATGTCGCACGGTAGGCGGGAAGCGTCCGGCGAGCGTGCCGAGGTCGTCGGTGAGTTCCAGGTCGCGGCACCGTTCGGCCTCCCACGGCAGGTAGGTGCGCACGATGCCCAGCGCGATCTCGAGATGCTGCTGCGGGTCGGTGACGCCGTTGAAGCAGTCCATCGGCCCGCCGGGCACGCCTTCCATCACCATGATCTCGCAGGGGCCGGTGGTGGTCAGCGCCGGGAAGACGAAGTACTCGCCGATGCCGGGAATCATGTTGAACGACACGGCCGAGAACGGCTCGCGCGGCGTCATGCCCCGGACGTAGGTGAGCGCGAGGGCGCGCTGCGGGACGGTGAAGGTGGAGCGGGCGGCGTCACGCTCGAACAGTGTCGCGATATCGCCCTTGCCCGCCGCGACGAGGACCAGGTCACTCGAGCGCGCGTACTCCTCCAGGTCGTCGACGGTGGCGTCGTGGATGTCGAGACGGCCGCCGCGCTGGGTGAATTCGGCCATCCAGCGGGCCATTTTCACCCGCTGGTCCACCGATTGGGCGGGGAGGTCGAGCCGGGAATCCCAGGAGATGGCCTTGCCGCCCGCGCCGTCGGGCACGGTGAAGCCGATTCCCTCCACGTCCGGGCATTCGTTCGCCCAGAAGTCGATGCCGAGCACGCGTTCGCGCGCCAGCGCGCCGCCGAACATGCACTGGCTGGAGCTGACCCGGCCGTTGTAGATCTGCTCGGGAGTGCGGTTGGAGACTATGCGGACCTCGTATCCGGCGGCGAGCAGGCCGAATCCGAGCTGCAGGCCGGATTGCCCGGCGCCGACGATGGTGATGGAAGGCATGGGTGTGTTCCTTTCGAACGGGTGGTCTAGGCGGTCGCGTCGTTCGCGGCGAGTCGGGGAATGGCGGGCACCGCCTGTTCCGGGCCGAGCGCGGAGTAGCCGCCGTCGACGGCCCAGTCGGCCCCGGTGACGAAGGAGGCGTCGTCGGAGGCGAGGAAGGTGATCACGCGGCCGACCTCGTGCGGGTCGCCGACGCGGCCGAGCAGGTGGAAGGGGGCGGCGACGGCGTCGGTGTGCGCGCGGTCGCCGCCGGAGAGGTCGTCCATGATCTTCGACCACGTCCAGCCCGGGCTGACCGAGTTCACCCGGATGCCGTCGCCGGCGTAGTCGGTGGCCATGCTGCGGGTGACCTGCACGATCGCGGCCTTGCTGGCCGGGTAGACCCAGCGGCCGGTCTGGGCCACCTTCGACGAGATCGAGCTGAGGTTGATCACCACGCCGCCCGAGCGGGCCAGATGCGGACGCGCGGTCGCGGCGAAGACCACCGCGCCGACGAGGTTCACATCGAGGGTTCTGCGCCAGGTCGCCCGGTCGGTCTCGGCGCCGTCGTCACCGTAGGAGCAGGCCAGGTTGACCAGCACGTCCAGGGTGCCGTGGCGTTCGACGGTGGTTGCCACGCAGCGGGCGATGGAGTCGTCGTCGGTGACATCGGTGTGGACGAAGGTGGCAGTGTCGAACCGCTGTGCGACCTCGGTCCCGGCGGTGTCGTCGATGTCGGCGACCACCACCTGTGCGCCCGCGGCGACGAGTTCCTCGACGACCGCGGCACCGAACAGGGTGGCTCCGCCGGTGACGATCGCGGTCTTGTTCGCTAGTGAGCTGGAATGTGGCATCACGCCCTCCGAGACGCTGGTTGCTGTGAGGGCTGTCACGCTAAGGGGACGGTGGGCGCGCAGCTATCCGCAGAGCGCGGGAGTTGTCCGAAGTCTGTGGGTCGTCGACGACGGTTGGCGGAGCGAACTGGACAGTGTGAGCCCGATCACGGCAGACTGTCACGCGTCGCGACGCCCGGCCCCTCGGCCGAGGCGGACCGGCGGATCGATTTCGCGATTCTTGACACGCCCGACCACGACAGGGAACACAATGGCAACGCGCGTTTGTGACGATGGTCATTGAATCGTCATACGTTGAGACCCTTCCGTGGAGGACGCCGTTGCAGTACGAGGACCGGCCGCTGGCCCGCCACCAGCTCACGACATCCGGCGATCCCGACCTCGTCCGCTCGGCCGTCGGTACCGCGTTCTGCGACCACCGCCTCTCGCCCCTGCGCCGCGACATCGCCCTGGACGCGCACTTCCACGGCGTCCGCTGGGACACCGCCGGTGTCTACTACCTCGAATACGGCACCGACGTGCGCATCGACCCGCGCGACCTCGACGATTTCTATCTGATCCAAGTGCCACTGGAAGGCCACGCTACGATCACGGTCGGCTCGCGCAGCTTCGTCTCCACCGCCGAGGTCGCCTCGGTGCTCGAGCCAGGCGACCGGGTGTCGATGTCGTGGGAGGGCGCCAACCGGCAGCTGCTGCTGCGGCTGGACCGAGCCACGGTACACGACGCGGTCCGCAAGAAGCTCGGCCGCGAGCCGTCCGTGCCGCTGGTGTTCGACCCGCTCATGGACCTCACCACACCGTCCAACCGGACCTGGCGCGGGCTGCTCGCACTGCTGGTGGACGCCATCGATCGTGCGGCCGCGCCGACCTCCATCGCGGTGCGGGAGTTCGAGGGGCTGTTGATCAGTCAGCTCATTCTGGGCCAGCCGCACAACTACCGCGACGAACTCGACCGCAGGCCGCAGCCGGTGGTGTCGCGACCCATCGCCAAGGCGGCCGAACTGATCGAGGCGCACGCCCACGAGCCGTTGACCGTCGACGACATCGCCGACGCGGTGGGCATCGGCACCCGCACCCTGCAGGACGGCTTCCGGCGCTACTACAACACCACACCGATGGCCTTTCTGCGCGACGTCCGGCTGCGCCGCGTGCGCACCGACCTGCTGCAGGCCGACCCCACCCTCACCACCGTCACCGACATCGCGATGCGCTGGGGCTTCCTGCATCCCGGCCGACTCTCGGTGCTCTACCGCGACCGCTTCGGCGAATCACCCTCGCAGACCTTGCGTTTGGCGACCGACGGGGCGCAGGCCCGCGCCGCCGCCGTCTGAGGGTCCTGGCCCCATCCCCTGCCGCGAAGGCACCGATACGGGATACGCCGGGGTTGGGTGGTCGCGGACCGCACCTGTCCGGCGTCGACGCGGTCCCCTGTCCCGGCGGCGCGCAACCTCCGAGCGCCAGCCGGTATGCGGGACGACGACACCCGCGGGTCGCCGAAACGACTGTGCCCGGGAGCATGACGCTCCCGGGCACAGTCCGGTGTCAGACCGCCGCTGCGGTCACTCGAGGTGGCGTCCACCGCCGCTGGGGCGCCGCCGACCTCGCGGTCGCACGGATCAGTTCCAGGCGTGGGGGCGGGCCGTCGGTGCGGCCGGTAGGCGGTTTGCGATTGCCCGCGCGGAAGGGCGCGGGCCATTCGGCGGCCTCGCCCCGGTAGCCCTGTTCCACGGCGGCGTGCAAGGTCCACTGCGGATCCCACAGATGCGCGCGTCCGATGGCGACGAGGTCGGCGCGGCCGGCCAGCAGCACCGAGTTGACGTCGTCGTGGGAGGAGATGGCGCCCACGGCGACGACGGCGACACCGCGCGGCACCCCGACCTCCTGACGGATGCGGTCGGCGAAGGGCGTCTGGTAGCTGCGGCCATAGGCGGGCTTCTCGTGCCCGACCACCTGCCCGGAGGACACGTGCAGCACATCGACGCCGTGTTCGGCGAAGGCGCGGGCGATCTCCACCGCGTCGTCGACGGTGTTGCCGCCCTCGGCCCAATCGGTGGCCGAGATACGCACCGACAGGGGGCGATCGGCCGGCCACACCTGCTTGATCGCGTCGAACACCCGCAGCGGGAAACGCAGCCGGTTGTCCAAGCTCCCGCCATATGCGTCGGTGCGCTGGTTGGCCAACGGCGAGAGGAACGACGAGAGCAGATAACCGTGCGCGCAGTGCAGTTCGAGCAGGTCGAAGCCGGCGCGCGCGGCCGCCGCGGCGGCGTCGGCGAACTGCTGGGTCACCCGATCCATCTCCTCGGCCGTGATCTCGCGCGGGGTGCGGCTGGCGGGACCGTACGGGATGGCCGAGGGACCGACCGTCTCCCAGCCGCCGGCCTCGAGCGGGTCGTCGATGCCCTCCCACATCACCTTGGTGGCGCCCTTGCGGCCGGAATGGCCCAGCTGCACACCGATCTTGGAGCGGGTAGCGGAGTGCACGAAATCGACGACCCGCGCCCAGGACCGTTCCTGCTCCTCGGTGTAGAGCCCGGCGCAGCCGGGAGTGATGCGCCCTTCCGGCGAGACGCACACCATCTCGGTCATCACCAGACCCGCGCCACCGAGCGCCTTGCTACCCAGATGCACCAGGTGGAAGTCGGTGGGCACCCCGTCGACGGCGGAGTACATGTCCATCGGCGAGACCAGGATGCGGTTGGGCAGCTCGACGTCCTTGAGCCGCAGCGGGTAGAACATCGGCGGCCTCGGCGCCTCGGCGCCCTGCTGGCTGGACAGGTACCAGCCGTCGATGGCGTCGACGAAGCCGTCGTCGCGCAGCCGCAGGTTGTCGTAGGTGATGCGGCGGCTGCGGGTGAGCAGGTTGAAGGCGAACTGGTCGGGATGCTGGTCGGTGTACTGGGCGATGGACTCGAACCACTCCAGACTGGCCTGCGCGGCGCGCTGCACCGATTCGACCACCGGCTTGCGCTCGGCCTCGTAGGCCGCCAGACCGCCGGCCACCGAATCGTTCTCGTGCAGGCAGGCCGCCAGCGCCAGCGCGTCCTCCATCGCCAGTTTGGTGCCCGAACCGATGGAGAAGTGGGCGGTGTGCGCGGCGTCGCCGATGAGCACGATGTTGCCGTGGCGCCAGGTGCGGTTGCGCACGGTGGTGAACGTGATCCATCGGGAGTTGTTCGCCTGCAGGCTGTGCCCGTCCAGTTCCTCGGCGAACAGTTCCGCGATCAGCGCGATCGACTTCTCGTCGTTCTCCCCCGGCGCGAACTCCCGGTCCGCGAAGTCGGCGAAGCCGGCCTCACGCCACACCGATTCGCGCATCTCGACGATGAAGGTGCTCTGCTCGGCGCTGAACGGATAGGCGTGCACCTGCATCACCCCGTGCGGGGTGTGCTTGACGAAGAACTCGAACGCCTCGAACACCAGGTCGGTGCCCAGCCACATGTACTTGTTGCGCCGCGGGTCCAGGCTCGGCTCGAACACCTCGGCGTAGCGGGTGCGCACCGCGGAGTTGATGCCGTCGGAGGCCAGCACCAGGTCGTGGGTGCGCGCGAGTTCCTCGACGTCGGGGGCGGGCGTGCGGAAGTGGACGGTCACGCCGAGGTCTGCGCAGCGGCGTTGCAGCAGCCGCAGCAACTCCTTGCGGCTCATCGCCGCGAAGCCCTGCCCGCCGGACGTGCGCACCTGGCCGCGGTAGTGGATGTCGATGTCGCTCCAGCGGGCGAACTGCTCGCTCATCGCGCGGTAGATCTGTTCGTCGGCGTGCTCGATGCCGCCGAGGGTCTCGTCGGAGAACACGACGCCGAACCCGAAGGTGTCGTCGGGGGCGTTGCGTTCCCAGATGGTGATCTCGTGACTCGGGTCGAGCTGTTTCATCAGGGCGGAGAAGTACAGGCCCGCGGGCCCTCCGCCGATCACGGCGATTCGCATCGAAGCCTCACTGGTGTCGGGGGGAAATCGGTTCGGTAGTCGGTGGCCGTGTGCGGCCTAGCGCGGCGGCCACCTCCGGCGGCCACGGCTGCGAACCGCCCGCGGGGTCGGGGGCGTGCACCGCGGTGAGCACACCGCGGGCCGCGAGGGTCGGCGGGTGCGGGTCCGCCGGAACACGGGTGACGAGGAAGTCGTAGCGCACCGAGGAGCGCCCGAGCCTGGCCACGGACAGGGCGATGGAGGCGGTGTCGCCGAACCACAGCCGGTCCAGGTAATCGACCTCGAAGCGCACCCGCGGGATGCTGCCGAACAGCCCGCGCAGTCCGAGGCCGTGGAGCAGAGCCGCCTCGGCGGCCTCCACCCAGCGGATGACGGTGCTGTGGTGGTAGTGCCCGGCGGCGTCGGTGTCCTGCCAGTCCACCACCCGATCCACCACGATGCCGCTCATCGCGCGGCCGTCCACTGTTCGCGCACCTTGAAGCGCTGCAACTTGCCGCTGGGGTTGCGCGGCAGCTCGGTCACGAACTCGATGCTGCGCGGGTACTTGTAGGGGGCCGCGGTGTTCTTGACGAAATCCTGGAGTTCGCTGATCTTCCCGGCGTCGCCGTCGACCCCGGCGCGCAGTACTACGGCGGCGTGCACGATGCTGCCGCGGTCCTCGTCGGGCACGCCGACAACCGCGCACTCCTCCACGTCCGGGTGCCGGTCGAGCACGGCCTCCACCTCGGGGGCGGCGATGTTGTAGCCGGCGGAGACGATCATGTCGTCGCTGCGCGATTTGTACCAGATATAGCCGTCGGCGTCGCGGGTGCAGGTGTCGCCGGTCCGGTTCCAGCCGCCGCGCACGTAGTCGCGCTGGCGTGGATCGGCCAGGTAGCGGCAGCCGGTCGGACCCTTGACCGACAGCAGGCCGGGAGTGCCGTCGGCCACGGGATTGCCGTCGTCGTCCTGGATCTCGACGCGGAACCCCGGCACGGCGCGGCCGAGGGAACCGGGCCGGATGTCGTCGTCGGCGGCGGAGATGTAGATGTGCAGCAGCTCCGTGCCGCCGATGCCGTCGACGATCGACAGCCCGGTCTGTTCGCGGAAGCGGGTGAACACCGACTCGGGCAGGTACTCCCCCGCCGACACGCACCGCCGCAGCGTGCTCAGCTTGCGCACGTCGTCGCGTTTGAGCAGCGCCTTGTAGGCGGTCGGCGCGGTGAACAGTACGGTGACGCCGAACTTCTCGATCGCTTCGACCAGTGTGGCGGGGTCGGCCCGTTCGAGCAGCACCACCGAGGCACCGGCCCGCAGTGGGAAGATCACCAGACCGCCGAGCCCGAAGGTGAACGCCAGCGGCGGGGTGCCGATGAACACATCGTCCGGGCGCGGGGCGAGGATGTGCGCGCCGAAGGTGTCGGCGATGGCGAGCACGTCGCGATGGAAGTGCATGGTGGCCTTGGGTGTTCCGGTGGTGCCGGAGGTGGGGGCAAGCAGCACCACGTCGTCCGCGGCTGTCTCGACATCGATGAAGGTCGGTGGTTTCACGGCGGCGCGGCGGGTGAGGTCGTCGGCGGCCTGACCGCCGACCGGCACGATCGGCAGGTCGGTGGCCGCGGCGAGTTCCTCGGTGAGCCGGTGCTCGCACAGCGCCAGCGCCGGGCGGGTCAGGTCGACGAGCTCGGTCAGTTCGGCCGCGCGTAGCAGCGGCATGGTGGTGACCACGACGCCGCCCGCTTTGACCACCGCCAACCAGCAGGCGACGAGCCATGGGGTGTTGGGCGAGCGCAGCAGCACCCGGTTGCCGGGAACCAGCCCGAAGTCCTCGGTGAGCACGCGCGCGATCCGGTTGGCTGTGTCGAGCAGATCGCCGTAGCTCCAGGTGGATTCGCTGGTGGACAGGCACGGGAGGTCGCGGCCGTGGCGCGCCACGGCGCCGTCGAGCAGCACGCTCGCGCAGTTCAGGCGTTCCGGATACCGCAGGGCGGGCAGGTCGAAGACGAATTCCGGCCACTGCGACCGCGGCGGGAGGTTGTCCCGGCAGAAGGTATCGGTGTGGGCCGAGGGAGTGAGCATGGTTGCGCCCTTTCGGAGACTGGGATCGGGCCGCGCGCTCAGTCGATCGCGGCGACGGCCTGGATCTCGATCAGGGCCTCGGGCTGCCACAGGGCGGTGACGCCGACGCCGGTCATCGCCGGGTACTCGGTGCCCGCCAGTTCGCGCCAGATGCGCCCGATCTCCTTGCCGTTGGCTTGGTAGTCGGGGATGTCGAGCAGGTAGATCGTCACGCTCAGCAGGTCCTGCGCCCGCCCGCCCGCGGCCTGTAATGCCGTCAGCGTGTTCGACAACGCCTGGCGGAACTGCTCGACGATTCCGCCCTCGACGATCTTGCCGTCGGCGTCCATCGCGGTCTGACCGGCCAGGTGCACGATGCCGCGATGCCGGGTGGCGTGGGCGAAACCGGACGGCTTGGCCAGGGTTGCGGGATTGATTCGATCGACAGCCATGTCGCCTCGCTTGGAGTGGGAAGGGGTGGTGCGGCCAACAATATAGTGTTATTGTCACCATCGTCAATAGAACGCGATATACGAGTAGGCTCGGAGCAGAGAGCTCATCGCGTTCCTCCGCCGCGGAACCCACCCCGGCCCAGCCCTCTGGAGTGCACCAAGCGATGCGTCTGCGAACTGTCCTCACCGACGACGGCGGCTCCCACGCCCAGGTCCGCCGCGACGGGCGCTGGTACGCCACCACCGCACCCGACGTCGGCGCGCTGCTCACCCACCCGGACCAGCGGTCCACGCTCACCGGCGAACCGGCCGCGCCGGGACGATCGGCGCCGGTGGTCACCACACCGGGCAAGATCCTGTGCTGCGGACACAACTACCGCGCGCATATCGCCGAGCTCGGGCACGCCGAACCCGAATACCCCACCCTGTTCGCCAAATTCGCCGACACGCTCACCGCTTGGGACGCCGACATCGCGCTCCGGCTGCCCGCCGACGAGGCGGGCCTGGACTGGGAGGCCGAACTCGCCGTCGTGGTCGGGGCCGAACTGCGTGACGCCGACCGGGCGAGCGCGCGAGCGGGAATCGCCGGCTATACCGTCGCCAACGACTTCTCCGTGCGCACCTGGCAGCGCCGTACCACACAGTGGTTGCAGGGCAAGGCGTTCGATGCCACCACTCCCCTCGGCCCGGAACTGGTCACTCCCGACGAGGTCGATCCCGGCGACGGCCTGCGCATCACCTGCCGCGTCAACGGCGTCACCGAACAGCGCGGCTCCACCGACGATCTGCTGTTCGACCCGGCGGCGCTGCTGTCCTACATCTCCACCTTCACCACACTGCGCCCCGGCGACCTCGTGCTCACCGGCACTCCCGGCGGGGTGGGCGTCGCCGCCGACCCGCCGCGCCACCTGCGCCCCGGCGACGTGGTGGAAACCGAGATCGAAGGCATCGGGCTGCTCCGCAACCGAATCACCCTCCACACCGAAGACGATCCCGCGCAGCGGGACGGAAAGGAAAACCGATGAGCAACGAAACCCTCGACACCACCGCGGTTCCCGTCGTCACCCTGGCCGGGCACGAGCACACCGACACCGCCCAGTCCGGCGGCGCGGTACGGGTGTCCGGCGTGAGCCCGCAGCACACCCCCGCCACCAAGATCTGGTACGGCCGGGTGTCCAACGAGCCCGGCTACCGCTCGCTGCCGCACCACCACGGCGAGGCCGAGACGGGCGGATACGTGCTCGCGGGCGTGGCGCGCATCTACTTCGGCGAGAACTACCAGCAGTACGTCGACATGAAGGAGGGCGACTTCGTGTTCGTGCCGCCGTTCATGCCGCACATCGAGGTGAACATGAGCACCACCGAGGAGCTGGTGTGGCTGACCTCGCGCACCCCCGACAACATCGTGGTCAACCTCCCGGACGTGGACGACGCCATCCTCGTGGGCTACCGCCGCGCCTGAATTCCGGGCCGCACGCCGCCTCACCGCGCCGACCCCCGGCACAGTCCGTGCTGCGCTGTCCGTGTGATGCGGGGCCGCGCTATCCGCACAGCCTTCGCGCTGAGTGGATAGCGCGGCCCCGAGCGCGCTCCTACCGTCCCCGCCATGAGCGAAATCACACCGGCCGAGGTCGACGCGATCGTCGTCGGATCCGGGATCAACGGGCTGGTCGCCGCGGCCGAACTCGCGCGCGCCGGATGGTCGGTGCTCCTGGCCGAACGCAACAACGACATCGGCGGATTCATCGCGACCGAGGAACGCACGCTGCCCGGCTACCGGCACGACACCTTCTCCTCCTGGCATCCGCTGTTTGTCACCGGCGCGGCCTACGCCAGCCTGGGCGAACTGCTGCACGCCCACGGCCTGGCCTACCGCAACAGCGACGACTGGGTGACCGCCAGCGTCGCCGACGACGGCACCGTCACCGTCGCCCACCGCGACCCCGAACGCACCGCCGCGGCCTTCGCCGAGCCCGAGGACCGCACCACCTACCTCGACATGGTGGCGCGGCTGACCGCGAGCCTGCCCGCGATCGGCGGACTCATGGGCGCCGAACTGCGCTCGCCCGCCGTGCTCGGGCCGGTGACCGGCCTGCTGCGCGGCAACGGCCGCCGCGGCACCGAGAACTGGCTGCGCGACGCGCTGACCAGCGGTCGCGGCTTCACCCGCCGCCACTTCCGTGGCCCCGAGGTGGACCACCTGTACGCGCCGTGGCTGCTGCACGCCGGGCTGGCGCCCGACCATGCCTCCGGCGGGCTGATGGTGCCGATGCTGGCCACCACCCTGCACGCCGCGGGCCTGCCGGTGGTCGCGGGCGGGTCCGGCGAATTCGTCGCCGCGTTCAGGTCGCTGCTGGACTCGCTCGGCGTACGGATCCGCACCGGTACCGATGTCGAGCGGATCGTGGTGGAGTCCGGACGCGCGACCGGAGTGGTGGCGGGCGGCACAACGATTCGCGCCCGGCGCGCGGTGCTCGCCTCGGTGACACCGACCGCGCTCTACGGCGAGCTGCTCCCGGCCACCGCCGTCGACCCCGGCATCCGCGCCGAGGCGGCCCGGTTCCGGTACGGGCGCGGCGAAATGCAGATCCACGTCGCGCTGTCGAGCCCGATCGGCTGGCGTGACGCACGGCTGGGCGAGATTCCGCTGGTGCACCTGACCGACGGGTCGGCCGGCACCGCGATCGCCTGCGCCGAAGCCGAAGCCGGGCTGCTGCCGCACCGGCCCACGGTGGTCGTGGGCCAGCAGTACCTGCTCGACCCGAGCCGGGTGCCCGCGGGTGCGGCCGCGCTGTGGCTGCAACTCCAGGAGGTGCCCTTCACCCCACGCGGCGACGCCGCGGGCCAACTCGACACCGCCGCGGGCTGGACACCGCAGCTGGCGACCGCGTTCGCGAACCGCGTGCTCGACCGGATCGCCGCGCACGCACCTGATCTGCGCACGAAGGTGCTCGCCGTCGACGTGGTGACGCCGGTGGACCTGGCCGCCTACAACGTCAACGCGGTCGCGGGCGACCCCTACGGCGGTTCGGGCGAACTCGATCAGAGCTACCTGTGGCGTCCGCTCGGATCGGTCGGCAGGCACCGCACACCGGTGCCGGGCCTGTGGCAGATCGGCGCCTCGACCCACCCCGGTCCGGGACTCGGCGGCGGCTCCGGGCATCTGGTCGCCACCACGCTCACCCGGCCGGGACCGCTGGCACGGCTGCGCCGCCACTGATACCCGCGTGCGCGGGACAACCGCCGCGCATCGCGGATAGCCCCGCGGCGCGCCGATCACCAGACTCGTCCGAAACCCACGCACCCTCGCAGGAGTAGCGATGTCCGTACTCAGCACCGTCGTCGACGCCACCCGCAGCGGCGCCGTCGAGATCATCGATCTCACCACCCCGCTGCGGGAGTCCACGCCGATCCTGCAGCTACCGCCGCCGCTGGCCAACACCGTCCCGTTCCGACTCGAGGAGATCAGTCGATACGACGACCGCGGCCCGGCCTGGTACTGGAACAACATCCACACCGGCGAACACACCGGCACCCATCTCGACGCGCCGGTGCACTGGGTGAGCGGCCGCGACGGCCACGACGTCTCGCAGGCACCGTTGCAGACGCTGGTCGCGCCCGCCGCCGTCATCGACCGCACCGCACAGGTCGCCGACGACCCGGACTTCCTGCTCGAGGTCTCCCACCTCGAGGACTGGGAGCGGCAGCACGGGCCGCTACCCGAGGGCGGCTGGCTGCTCTACCGCACCGGCTGGGCAGCCCGCGGCGAGGACACAGCCGCCTTCACCAACGAGGGGCACACGCCCGGCGTCTCGGTGGAGTGCGCGCGATGGCTGGCCGAGAAGTCGCCACTGGCCGGCCTCGGCGTGGAGACCGTCGGCACCGACGCCGGCGCCGCACCCGGTTTCGATCCGGCCTTCCCCTGCCACAACCTGCTGCTCGGCGCCAACAAATGGGGCCTGACCAGCCTGCGCAACCTCGACAAGCTACCCGCCACCGGCGCGCTGCTGATCGTCTCGCCGCTGCCGATCGTCGGCGGCTCGGGCAGCCCGGCCCGGGTGCTCGCCCTGGTCGAACGCTGAGCTCGCCCTACACGAATTCGGAGGACAACACATGGCCGAACGCTCGTTCGCCAACGAAGTCGGAAAACTCCGTCAGGGGGCGGGTACCACCCTGCACGTCGAGGGCATCCTCGCCGTCACCAAGGCGCTGCTGCAGTCCGGCGTCGCCTACGTCGGCGGCTACCAGGGCGCACCGATCTCGCATCTGATGGATGTGCTCGGCGACGCCAAGGAGGTCCTCGACGAGCTGGGCGTCTACTTCGAGAACAGCGCCTCGGAGGCCACCGCGGCCGCCATGCTCGCCGCCTCGGTGCACTACCCGCTGCGCGGCGCGGTGACCTGGAAGTCGACCGTCGGCACCAACGTCGCCGCCGACGCGCTGGCCAACCTGGCCAGCGGCGGCGTGACCGGCGGCGCCCTGATCATCCTCGGCGAGGACTACGGCGAGGGCTCGAGCATCATGCAGGAGCGCTCACACGCCTTCGCGATGAAATCGCAGATGTGGCTGCTCGATCCACGACCGGACGTGGCCGCGATCGTCGACGCGGTGCAGTCGGGCTTCGAACTGTCGGAGGCCAGCAACACCCCGGTCTTCCTCCTGCTGCGGCTGCGCTCATGTCACCTGCACGGCGCGTTCGAGGCCGAGGACAACAAACGTCCACCGATGACGGTGACCGAGGCGACCCGTCGACCCAAGCGCGACATCAGCCGGATCGTGTTGCCCCCGGCCAGCTTCCAGCACGAGCGGGAGAAGATCGAGGACCGCTGGCCCGCCGCGGTGCGCTACATCCGTGAGCACCAGCTCAACGAGGTGTTCGGCGCCGACCGGGCCGACGTCGGGATCATCGTGCAGGGCGGGCTCTACAACACCCTCAACCGGTCGATGGAACTGCTGGGCTGCTCGGACGCCTTCGGCGACACGCAAGTACCACTGTATGTGATGAACGTGGCCTACCCCGTGATCGACGAAGAGGTCATCGAGTTCTGCGCGGGCAAGCGCGCGGTGCTGCTGGTCGAGGAGGGCCAGCCCGACTTCATCGAACAGAACATCAACACCATCCTGCGCCGCGCGAACGTGACGACCGCACTGCACGGCAAGGATCTGCTCACGATGGCCGGGGAGTACACCTCGCTGGTGGTCACCCGCGGGCTGCACGCATTCCTGTCCCGCTACTTGCCGGACGCGATCACCGCCGTGCCCGCGCTGCTGCGCCCGGCCGACGATCCGGCCGGCCCGTTCGCCACCCGGGTCGATCCACAGATCGTGCATCCGCGTCCACCGGGGCTGTGCACGGGCTGCCCGGAGCGGCCGATCTTCAGCGGCCTCGTGCTCGCCGAACGTGCGACCGGCAAGCACCACATCAGCGCCGACATCGGCTGCCATCTGTTCTCGGTCAACGCGCCGTTCGATCTCGGCGCCACCACGATGGGCTACGGGCTCGGCTCCGCGGCGGCCTCGGCGCTGAACTCCCAGGACTCCGACCGCAGGACGATAGCCATGATGGGCGACGGCGGCTTCTGGCACAACGGGTTGAGCAGCGGCGTCGGCAACGCCGTCTACAACAAGAACGACCAACTGCTGGTCGTGGTCGACAACGGCTACGCCGCCGCGACCGGCGGCCAGGATGTGCTGTCCTCGGAGGCCGAACTGCCCGCCCGCTCCACCAAGCATCCGATCGAGCGGGCAGTGCGTGGCATCGGCGTGAAGTGGGCCAAGACCATCGACGACACCTACGACGTCACCAAGGTCCGCGACACCTTCATCGAAGCGCTCAGCACCGACGAACCGGGGCCGAAAGTCCTGGTGATGCAAAGCGAATGCCAGCTCAACCGGCAACGCAGGGAGAAGCCGCGGCGCGCCCAGGCGCTGCGCGAAGGCAAACGAGTGGTGCGCGAACGCTACGGCGTCGACCCGGAGACCTGCACCGGCGACCACGCCTGCATCCGCATCTCCGGCTGCCCCTCGCTCACCGTCACCGACAATCCCGATCCGCTGCGCACCGATCCGATCGCCACGGTGCTCGACAGTTGCGTCGGCTGCGGTGTGTGCGGCGCGAATGCCCATGCGGCGGTGCTGTGCCCGTCGTTCTATCGCACCGACGTCGTCGACAACCCGACGCGGCGGGACCGGGTGCTGGCGCGGTTGCGCGGCTGGTGGATCGGTGTGCTCGCGCGCGGTATCGAACGTCGTATCGCAGGTCTGGAGGTGCAGTGATGTCGAGTTGGTACGACGGGCAGCGCCCGCTGACGCTGGCCATCCTCGCGATGGGCGGCGAGGGCGGCGGTGTACTCGCGGACTGGATCGTCGAGGTTGCCGAGAAGGCAGGATACTGGGCACAATCCACCTCGGTGCCAGGCGTCGCTCAGCGCACCGGCGCCACGGTGTACTACGTCGAGTTGTTCGCGCCCACAGCCGCTTCGGGGACCGGGCGGACGGTGCCGGTGCTCAGCGTCTTTCCCACTCCGGGTGAAGTCGACATCGTCGTCGCCTCGGAGCTGATGGAGGCAGGGCGGGCGGTGCAGCGCGGCTTCAGCACGCCGGATCGGACCACACTCATCACTTCCACGCACCGGGTGTTCTCCATCGATGAGCGGATGGCGCCGGGTGACGGGCGGGCCGATTCGGCGGCACTACTGGAAACCGCGCGGCGCGGGGCCAAACAGCTGATCGCGGCCGACTTCATGGCGGTGGCGGAACAGGCGCGCAGCGTGATCAGCGCGTCGCTGTTCGGGGCGCTGGCCGGGTGCGGGGTGCTGCCCTTCAGCCGGGAGCACTTCGAGCAGCCGATCCGTGATTTCGGCAAAGGGGTCGAACAGTCGCTGCGAGCCTTCGCCGCGGGGTTCGACGCCGCCCGCTCGGCTGCCCCTGAAACAGCGGCCGCGGTCTCGCGGCAGAGCGCGCCGGTGCCGCTGACGTTGATACCCCGGCCGCTGTCGCCGGAAGAAGAGAAGAATCGGGAGACCAAACGCCGCAACGAGATCGCCGCCACCGATCCGGGATCCCTGGTCGGCCCGAAGCTGCGGTCGCTGGCCGCCGAGGTCACCGAACTGCCCACCGCGGCGGGCTCGATGATCCTGCACGGCCTGGTCCGCACGGCGGTGTACCAGAACAAGGCCTACGCCCGGCGGTACCTGGAGCGGGTGGCACGGTTCGCTGCGGTGGACCCCGATGCCGAGGGCGCCGCGCGGCTCACCGTGGAAGCGGCCAGGCACATCGCGCTGTGGATGTGTTACCAGGACACCATCCACGTCGCCCTGCAGAAGACCCGGCGGCACCGCATGGATCGCATCCGGACCGAGGCACGCGCGGAACCGAACCAGCTCATCCAGGTGCGCGAGTACCTACATCCGCAGAGCGACGAGATCACCGACACCCTGCCCGAGCGCCTGGGCGCGAGCCTGCGCCGTTCCGCGCTCTTCCACCGCGTGGTCCGGAAGATGACGCACAAGGGCATGATCGTCAACACCAGTTCCATCACCGGCTACACCGCGCTGTCGATGACGGCCAGGATGCGCCCGCTGCGCCCACGCTCGCTGCGCTTCGCCCGCGAGCAGGCCGCCATCGAAGAGTGGATGGACACAGCGTTGTCGGCGGCGAGTATCGACGCCGACTTCGCGCGCGAGATCGTCGAATGTCAGCGCGTACTGAAGGGATACGGTGCGACATGGGAGCACGGGTGGGAGAGTTTCGGCCGATTGATGCGGGCCACGCGGGATCTGGCGGGTAAGCCCGAGGCCGCCGACCGGCTCGCCCGGCTGCGCGACGCCGCACTGGCCGACGACGAGGGCCGGGCGCTGGCAGCGGAACTGGCGGTGGCGACCGGGAATTGACAGCCTTCGAGGTTATCCGGCGCGGTCGGGCATGGGAACAGCGGATACGGGTATGGGAACCACTATCGAGTGACCCCGTCGACCTCAGGGAGCCCAGCCATGACCGAGCAGCCCACCGCCGTCCGATCCCTGCCCGAGCTGGATCTCGGCTGGTATCTGGGACTCTGGTACGAGATCGGGCGCCTGCCCCTCACATGGGAAGACGATGACGCCAGCGAGATCACCGCCCAGTACTCACTCGAGGACGACGGGACGATCCGCGTGGACAACCGCTGTTTCGACGGCGACGGCAAGCCGACCAGGTCGGTGGGAAAGGCCACTCCGGTCGAGGGCGAGCCAGCGCAGTTGAAGGTGACGTTCCTGCCCGCGGGCCTGCGCTGGATCCCCTTCACCGAAGGCGACTACTGGGTGCTGAAGATCGACGAGTCCTACGATCACGCGCTCGTCGGCACCCCGGACCGCAAGAACCTGTGGTTACTGGCCCGGCGACCGGTCGTCGACGAGGCGACGAAGGCCGAATTCCTCGACGCGGCGAGACGTCAGGGGTTCGATCTGACCGACTGGATCACGCCCGTGCAGACGGGGCGCCACGTCACCGACGAGGACCTCGCGTAGCCCCTCACCCCCTCGCCACTGGTCCAGCCGGGTCGGGGTGTCGGCGGGATCCGAGCAAGCGCATCTGCCGTGATACAGCAGGCCTCGTGGCTACGCTCGATTCATGAGCCCTCGAATGCGCGTCACCCCACCGCTGGCCTGGGCAACCCTTCTCGCCGCGATCGCTCAGGCGCTCGCGCCGGTAGTCGCCGGCCTCAGCGGAGGCGCCTCTCCCGCCGAATCCACCACCGACCTGTCCATCACCCCGGCCGGATACGCGTTCTCGATCTGGGGTGTCATCTACGCCCTGTCGATCGCCACCACCGCCTGCGTGGTCTGGAAACGCTCCACCGGCACAGACCGCCCCGACCACCTGCTGACCGACCTGCTCGTCGCCTTCCTCGGCGCATCCGCGTGGATCGCGGGCGCGGCGGCCGAAGTCCCGTGGATCACCCCGATCATTCTCACGGTCATGACCATCGCGCTCATCGACGCGGTGCGGCTCACGGCGAGGTCGTGCGACGAGTCCGCGCCGGGCTGGCTCACCGGTCTGGTCCGGGCGACTGTGGGTCTCTACGCGTCGTGGGCGTCGGCCGCGGTGTTCCAGAACTGGGCGGCCGAGATCGGTGGCAGCTTCGGCGACCCGGCGGACCTGTGGTGGCAGCTGGCGATCCTGATCCTGGGCGCGTGCTTCGGCATCGCCATCACCGCCCGCTACGGCGGCACCCTCCCCCTCTACCCCCTCGGCCAGATATGGGCGCTGGTCGGCATTCTGGTCACCGGCTGGGGTGAGACGACCGCCGTGGTGGTGGTGTGCGTGCTCGGCATCGTCGGTGTGATCGTCGCGTGGTGGATCGCGCGCAGCCGAGAGCCACGAGCCCTGCAGGAATGACGCACCGCTTCGTGCCATAAGGGATTTCGTGCGAGGAGGGTGAGAGGCGTCGGACGCTCTCTCCCACTCTCAATCTATAGCGCACCCCGGGTCTTGCGGCAAGACCCGGGGTGTCCCGCAGAATGGTCCGCTCGAGCCATCCACCTGCGGAAACAGAGGTCCCGAATTGCCCGTGTCGTCATCGACCGCCAGCGCGTTCGCTCTCGCCGGCCACCTCACCCACAAAGCCGACCCGGCGCTGATCGAGGTCGACGAACAGCACTTCACCACCATCGCGGCCACCCTCGAACACACCACCGCCGCACTGACCCGGCGGCTCGATGAGATCCGCAAGGCGCCCGCGCATCCGGGCCAGGAAGCCGTCGAGCGGGACGCGGAAGTCCACCGCCTGAACGAACGCCTGCGCTCGCTGCGCCGATTCGGCATCGACCTGTGTATGGGCCACATGGTCGCGCAGGGCTCCTCGGAACCGGTGTACATCGGGCGACTCGGACTGCTCGACGACGCGGGCAACCACCTGCTGGTGGACTGGCGCTCCCCCGCCGCCGAGCCGTTCTTCGGCGCCACCCACGCCGATCCGATGGGTCTGCTGCGGCGCCGCAGATATCGCTGGTCCGGCGGCCGGATCAGCGACTACTGGGACGAGGTGTTCACCCCGGACGGCGGGGAAAGCGCGGCCGCGCTCGACGACCAGTCCGCCTTCATCGCCGAGCTGGGCGCCAACCGCTCGCCGCGGATGCGCGACGTGCTCGGCACCATCCAGGCCGATCAGGACGCCATCATCCGCGCGGGATCGCGTGGCGCTCTGGTCGTCGACGGGGGACCCGGCACCGGCAAGACCGTCGTCGCGCTGCATCGCGCCGCCTACCTGCTCTATTCCGACCCGGCGTTGCGCCACCGCGTACTGTTCGTGGGCCCGCACGAACCGTATCTGGCCTATGTCGCCGATGTCCTGCCCAGCCTCGGCGAGGAGAGCGTGCAGTTGTGCACCCTGCGTGATCTCGTCGCCGAAGGCGAGTCGGCGGTGGTGGAGGACGATCCGGAAGTGGTTCGCCTGAAGTCATCGGCGCGCATGGCCGAGGCAATCGAGGCGGCCGTCGCGTTCTACGAGCAGCCGCCGCACGAGGGCATGGTGGTGGCGACCGACTGGTCCGACATCCCGTTGACCGCCGCGGACTGGACAGAGGCGTTCCAGGCGCCGGAGCCGGGCACCCCGCACAACGAGGCCCGTGAACAGATCCGGGAACTGCTGCTCACGATCCTGGTCGACAGGTACGACGGCGCCGCCACGCCCACGCAACTGCGGAAGTCACTGCGGCGCAACGACGAACTGCACACCGCGCTCGACAACGCGTGGACGTTGATCGAGGCCGCCGACCTGGTCGCGGATCTGTGGTCGGTGCCGGCCTACCTGCGCAGGTGCGCGCCGTGGCTGAGCGCCGAGGAAGTGCGGAAGTTGCAGCGCGCGGAGCCCACGCGGTGGACGACGGCGGATCTGCCGTTGCTGAACATGGCACGGCGCCGGCTCGGTGACCCGCGGGCAGCGATGCGTGCGCGCAGGCACGCCGCGGCGGTGAGTGCCGAGCGCGAGCGCATGTCGAGCGTCATCGATGATCTGATCGCCTCCGACGCCTATGCCGACGGTGAGGGGTTGATGACCCAGCTGCGCCAGCAGGATCTGCGCGAACTGCTGGTCGACGACGCGGCTCTGCCGAGCGTGGAGCCCGACCAGCTCGCCGGGCCCTTCGCCCACATCATCGTGGACGAGGCCCAGGAGCTGACCGACGCCGAATGGCAGATGCTGGTGCAGCGCTGCCCGTCGCGCAGTTTCACCATCGTCGGGGACCGCGCGCAGGCCAGGCACGGGTTCACCGAGTCGTGGCGGGATCGACTCGAGCGGGTCGGCCTCGATCGCGTCGAGATGGCGTCGCTGAGTATCAACTACCGGACGCCCGAAGAGGTGATGGCGGTGGCCGAGCCGGTCATCCGGGCGGCGCTGCCGGACGCGAATGTGCCGACCTCCATTCGCAGCAGCGGTATCCCGGTCGTCCACGGGTCGGTTTCGGAGCTGGGGTCGGTTCTGGACGCCTGGCTCGCCCAGAATGTCGACGGCCTCGCCTGTGTCATCGGCGATCCGACGTTCCAGGCGACCCTGCGCGTGCGGTCGCTGAGTCCGGCGCTGGCCAAGGGGCTCGAGTTCGACTTGGTCGTCTTGGTCGATCCCGAGGCGTTCGGTGCGGGCGTGGCGGGTGCGGTCGATCGGTATGTCGCGATGACTCGCGCGACGCGGCAGCTGGTCGTCCTCACGAGCCTCTGACACATTTTCGGCACGGAACTTGCCGGATCTCCCCTCCGTACCGCCCGCACTGTGGCATGCTCGCTCGCAGTGCGGGCGGTACCTGTTTTCTGGGGTTTTCGCAGGTCGATGCCGTGCAGTCGACCGCAATTCTCGTGTTCACGATCACTTCGGCGAATCCACTGGCGCTCCTAAACTTGAACATGTAAAGTTTCTGACTGTGTCCACAGTTCCCGATTTCGAGCGCATGCTGCGCGACGCAGGCCTGCGGGTCACCGCGCAGCGACTCGCCGTGCTCAGCGTGGTGCACGAGCATCCGCACTCGGAGACGGACGCGATCCTCGGGCGGGTGCGCGACAGCGTCGGAACGGTGTCCCACCAGGCCGTCTACGACGTTCTGCGCGCACTGACCAGCGCCGGTCTGCTGCGCCGCATCCAACCGATGGGCTCGGTCGCCCGGTACGAAACCCGGGTCGGCGACAACCACCACCACCTCGTCTGCCGCGGCTGCGGCGTCATCGTCGACGTCGACTGCGCGGTCGGCGAGGCTCCCTGCCTCGACGCCGCCGACGACCACGGTTTCGTCGTCGACGAGGCCGAGGTCATCTACTGGGGCCACTGCCCCGACTGCTCGAAAGCCCAGCTGTCTGCACCACCGAAGTGAGCAGCCTGCTTACTCGCTTCTCCCCCGAAAGGAAATGCCGTGTCTGTGGAAACTCCGCCCATTGGTGAGGCCAACACCGAACCCGCCGAAGGGGGTTGCCCGGTAGCCGGCCGTCTGCGGCACCCGTTGCAGGGTGGCGGCAACCATGAGTGGTGGCCCAACCAGCTCAACCTGAAGGTGCTGACCAAAAACCCCGTCGAGGGCAACCCGCTCGGCGCGGACTTCGACTACAAGGCCGCCTTCAACGCGCTCGACCTGGCCGCGGTCAAGAGCGACATCGCCGAGATCCTCACCACCTCCCAGGACTGGTGGCCCGCCGACTTCGGCAACTACGGCCCGCTCATGGTTCGCATGGCCTGGCACAGCGCCGGTACCTACCGCATCCACGACGGACGTGGCGGCGCGGGCACCGGCCAGCAGCGCTTCGCTCCGCTCAACAGTTGGCCCGACAACGTCAACCTCGACAAGGCCCGCCGCCTGCTGTGGCCGGTCAAGAAGAAGTACGGCCAGAGCATTTCCTGGGCCGACCTGCTGATCCTGACCGGCAATGTCGCGCTGGAGACCATGGGCTTCACGACCTTCGGTTTCGCGGGCGGCCGCGAGGACGTCTGGGAGCCGGAAGAGGACGTGTACTGGGGTCCGGAAGCCGAATGGCTCGACGACCAGCGCTACAGCGGTGAGCGCGACCTGGAGAACCCGCTCGGCGCGGTCCAGATGGGTCTGATCTACGTCAATCCCGAAGGCCCCAACGGCAATCCGGATCCGATCGCGGCCGCGGTCGACATCAAGGAGACCTTCGGCCGGATGGCCATGGATCACGCCGAGACCGTCGCGCTCATCGCCGGCGGCCACACCTTCGGCAAGACCCACGGCGCCGGTGATGCCAGCCTCGTCGGCGCCGAGCCGGAAGCGGGCGAACTCGAGCAGATGGGCCTGGGCTGGAAGAGCTCGTTCGGCACCGGCAAGGGTCCCGACACGATCAGCAGCGGCCTGGAAGTCACCTGGACCAGCAAGCCCACCCAGTGGAGCAACGACTTCTTCGAGATCCTGTTCGGCTACGAGTGGGAGCTGACCAAGAGCCCGGCGGGCGCGCACCAGTGGGTCGCCAAGGATGCCGAGCCGATCATTCCCAACGCCTTCGACCCGTCGAAGAAGCAGCTGCCCACCATGCTCACGACCGATCTGTCGCTGCGCTTCGATCCCGAGTTCGAGGTCATCTCGCGCCGTTTCAAGGACAACCCGGACGAGTTCGCCGACGCGTTCGCGCGCGCCTGGTTCAAGCTCACCCACCGCGACATGGGCCCGGTCTCCCGCTACCTCGGCCCCGAGGTTCCGTCCGAGCAGCTGCTGTGGCAGGACCCGGTCCCGGCCGTCGACCACGAGCTGGTCGACGCCGCCGACATCGCCGCGCTCAAGACCCAGATCCTGGGCACCGGCCTGTCGGTGCAGCAGTTGGTGAAGACCGCGTGGGCGGCGGCCTCCTCGTTCCGCGGCAGCGACAAGCGCGGTGGCGCCAACGGCGGCCGCATCCGCCTGCAGCCGCAGCTGGGCTGGGAAGTCAACGAGCCCGACGAGCTGGTCCGCGTCATCCGCGCCCTGGAAGGCGTACAGGAGCACTTCAATGCGGCGCAGACCGGAGGCAAGAAGGTCTCCTTCGCCGATCTGGTCGTGCTGGGCGGCGTGGCCGCGGTCGAGCAGGCGGCGAAGAACGCGGGCGTGACGATCGAGGTTCCGTTCACCCCGGGCCGCACCGACGCGACCCAGGAGTGGACCGACACCGAATCCTTCGCCGCGCTCGAGCCGAAGGCCGACGGCTTCCGCAACTACCTCGGCAAGGCCTCGCGCCTGCCCGCCGAGTACCTGCTGGTCGACAAGGCGAACCTGCTGACCCTGACCGCGCCGGAGATGACGGTGCTCGTCGGCGGTCTGCGGGTGCTCGACGCCAACTACCTGAACTCGCCGCTGGGCGTCTTCACCGATACGCCGGGGTCGCTCACCAACGACTTCTTCGTGAACCTGCTCGACCTGAACACCGAGTGGGCGCCGTCGGGCAACGACGACGGCACCTATGTCGGCAAGGCGGCGGGCAGCGGCGAGGTCAAGTGGACCGGCAGCCGCGTCGACCTGCTGTTCGGCTCGAACTCGGTGCTGCGTTCGCTGGCCGAGGTCTACGCGACCGACGATGCCGGGGAGAAGTTCGTTCATGACTTCGTGGCCGCGTGGGACAAGGTCATGAACCTGGACCGGTTCGACATCGCCTGACACAGGTGCCGGGCCCGATCCTCGCACCGGGCCCGGCTCCCTTTCTCGTCTCGACGCGCGGCGCCCCGTGAACCAGCAGGTCCACGGGGCGCCGCGCGTCGTCGCCTCCGCACTGCGGCGGCGGGGACCGCGAGATGATCTTGAAGTGAACTAATCTCGAACTGGTGCTCGGACATTCACACGCGACCAGCGGCGCGTTCGCCTGGTCGGCGGCAGCGGCGACGTTGCCTCTAACGGTCATGACCTTTCCGGAGATGCTGGACACCGACGCCCGCCTCGGGCCCGCGGACGTCCTGCTCGGAGTCTTCCTGACGGCGGGCGCGGCCTTGCTGCCCGACGCCGATCACCCGAAAGGCACCATCTCCCGAGTACTCGGTCCATTGACGCATTACGCGTGCAAGCTCATCTCCATGCTCTCCGGCGGACACCGCCAGGGCACTCACTCCCTGCTGTTCGTGCTCGTGGCCGGGGTGGTCACCTGGGCCGGAATGCTCTACGTCGGACGATGGTTCACCCTCGCCCTGGTGTTCTTCCTGCTCGCGCTGGCAGTGAAAGCACTGCATCTGTGCCCACCCGGCGACAGCATCCGCAGCTGGGGCACGGTGGCGGCGCTCGCGACCGCGGGCACCTTCGCCATGGACCACTGGATCAGCGACAAGCCGGCCTGGCTGCCGTTCTGCGTGGCCTTGGGTTCGCTAACGCATATTCTCGGCGACTGCCTGACCGATCGCGGCTGCCCTCTGCTGTGGCCGATCACATGGCGGACGAGTGTGCCGATCATCGAGCGGACCGGCAACAAGGTCGAAACCTGGGTCATCGCCCCGCTGTTCGGCCTGGGGACGATGACCCTGCTCTGGTACGTGTTCAACGCCAATCCGTGACCACGACCGCTGCCTATCCATGTCGAACTCTCCGACATGGATAGGCAGCGGTAGGCGGGTGCAGCTTCTGCTGGTCGTCGATGCTGTTTGTGAGGTAACTATGGTTCGGTGACTGTTGATATCGAGGAGAGATTTCATAGTTGAATGCGCATATTTCCATAGTCCGATGTCTCGTATCCACCGAGGACTTCGGCGGCGATCTTCGCTTCGAGGCTTGTACACCCGCATCCCCGGATCGAGCGCGCTCTCGCTTCGAGGTCTCCCCCCGGACAGCGCTCGGCTTCGCCCTGGCACCACTCCCCTCCCCTCGGATGGCACGCTGTACGGCATGACTCTCGATCACGGCGACCCCGGTGATGCCCCTTCGGTCCCCCAGCCGACCGCACCGGTGGTGAATCCGGCCAGGCCCTCCCCCGCCGAGGAAGCCAGGACCGTGGTCGCGTCGACGAACATCGCGACGCTGGCCAGCCTCTCGCAGGACGGTGCGCCGTGGGCCTCCTTCGTCACCTACGGCGAACTGAACGGTCAGCCGGTGCTGTGCGTGTCACGGATGGCCGAGCACGGGCGCAATCTGGCCGCCGACGCACGGGCCAGCCTGTCCGTCGTGGCACCGGATGCGCCGTCCGATCCGTTGGCGGGCACCCGGGTGACCCTCGCCGGGGTCGTGCAGCGGCCGGAAGGCGAGGAGGCGGAGCAGGCGCGGGCGGCACACCTGGCGGCGGTGCCCGCGGCCGAGCACTACATCGACTACAGCGATTTCACGCTATGGGTGCTGCGGGTGCGGCGGGTGCGCTGGGTCGGTGGTTACGGGCGGATGGATTCGGCGAGCGCCGAACAGTACGCGGCCGCGCAGCCGGATCGGATCGCGCCGAACGCGGCCCGTGCGGTTGCCCATCTCAACGATGATCACGCTGACGCGCTGGCGGCTATGGCGCGGGTGCTGGGCGGCTATCCGGATGCGACAACGGCGCTGTGCGAGCGGGCGGATCGGTACGGGCTGGATCTGCGGGTGCAGACGCCTCGCGGGGTCGCTCGCACGCGGGTGGGCTACGGGGAGCCGATCGAGGAAATCGGTGAATTGCGTGCCGCGACGGTCGAATTGACGCGGCGGGCGCGCTCGGCCTAGCCGGTCTTGACGCATCGCGGGCCGGATGATTGATTGGGCGGCGAGGTGTGGCCTCGATCACGCCGCCTCGCGAGCAGAAAGGCTGATCTGATGCGATTCACCTACGCGGAGACCATGGTCGACCCGTCGTTCTACGTGCCGCTGGCGCAGGCGGCGGAGGCGGCGGGCTACAGCTCGATGACGATCGCCGACAGCATCGCCTACCCACGCGATTCCGATGCCACCTACCCCTACACCCCCGACGGCAGCCGGGAGTTTCTGGAGGACAAGCCGTTTCCCGAGGCCTTCGTTCTCTCGGCGGCGGTCGCCGCGGCGACCACGACGCTGCGGCTGACGCCGTTCGTGGTGAAGCTGCCGATCCGCCCGCCGGTGCTGGTGGCCAAGCAGGCGGCCTCGGTGGCGGTACTCAGCGGGAATCGACTCGGCCTGGGGGTGGGAATCAGTCCGTGGCCGGACGATTTCGCGATCATGGGTGTGCCGTTCGAGAAGCGGGGGGCGCGGATGGACGAGTGCATCGACATCGTCCGTGGGCTCACGGCAGGCGGGTATTTCGAGTTCCACGGGCAGTTCTTCGACATACCGCCCATCAAGATCGCCCCGGTGCCCAGCGAGCCGATCCCGATTCTCGTCGGCGGGCACAGCAAGGCGGCGCTGCGGCGAGCGGCGCAGCGGGGAGACGGCTGGATGCACGCCGGCGGCGATCCGATGGAGCTGGATCGACTGCTCGACGAACTCGACGCACTGCGCGCGGAGTACGGCACGCGCGAGGATTTCCAGGTGCATGTGATCTCGATGGACGGGTTCACGGTGGACGGGGTGAAGCGACTGGAGGACAAGGGTGTCACCGATGTGATCGTCGGCTTCCGCTATCCGTATACCCGGGAGCCGGACACCGAGAGCCTGGAGACCAAGATCGCGCATCTGTCCCGGTTCGCGGAGAAGGTGATCGCCCGGCTGGGTTGACGGCTCGCCACGCCGGCCGGGCTCGCTGCCAGGCACCACCGGATGCGCGCTCGGGCCGGTGCGCGATGATCATCGTTAGTACCGGAAAGGAAAACGATGACCACCACCGCGCGCTACGCCTTCGACAGCGACACCGCGAGCACCGCGATCGGCGACCACGTCTACGAACTGGAGCTGACCGACCGCTGGAACACCCCTGCGGGCACCGCCAACGGCGGCTATCTACTGGCGGTTTGTCTGCAGGCGTTGCGCGGTGAGGTGCCGCAGCCCGATCTGTTGTCGGTGTCGGCGCATTACCTGCGTCCCGGCACGCCGGGTCCGGCGCGGGTGGTGACCGAGACGGCGCGGATCGGCCGGCGGACCGGGACAGGTGCGGCGACGCTGTTGCGCGACGACAAGGAGATCATCCGGGTGCTGGCCACGTTCACCGATCTGGCGGCGGCCGAGGGGCAGACGATCGAGCTCGGTGTGGCACCGGAGCTGCCTGCCCCGCAGGACTGCGTGGATCCGGTCGCGGGCCGGAACAAGGTCGCCACGACGGGGATCGGTGCGCGGGTCGAGTTCCGGATGCCGGAGTTGCGCGGTTTCTGGGGCGGCGAGCTGGGGCGTGCGACGACCTGGGAGTTCTGGATGCGTTTCACCGATGGTCGCGATGCGGACCCGGTCGCGCTGGCGGCGCTGGTCGATGCCGCTCCCCCGGTCGTCTTCGATCACGGGGTGCGCGGTTCTTCGACGATCGAGTTGACCGCGCATATCCGCAGGCGGCCCGCGCCCGGCTGGCTGGCGTGCCGGGTGACCACCAAGCATCTGGTGAACGGTTTCCACGAGGAGGATTTCGAGCTCTGGGACAGCACGGGCGCCCTGGTGGCCCAGTCCCGGCAGCTGGCCATCGTGCCGTGAGGCAGGCGCGGGGCTCTCGGCCGGGGCCGGACGCGGGCACGGCGGAGCCGGGTGTCGAATGCCGTGGTCAGAGCCTCCGCGTGCCCTAGTGTTGGCCCATGACTGACTCTCCGATCGCGGATCTGTCGACGGCGGACAAGGCGGCACTCGGTAGCGGGGCGGATTTCTGGACCACGAAGTCCGTGGGGGCGATCGAGTCGGTCACGATGACCGATGGTCCGCACGGTGTGCGCAGACAGCTCGTGGCCACCGACCATCTCGGCCTGTCCGAGAGCGTGCCCGCGACGTGTTTCCCGCCCGCGGTGGGGCTGGCGCAGAGCTGGGACGCGGAGTTGGTGCGCCGGGTCGGGGTGGCGCTGGGGCGCGAGGCGAGGGCGGCGGCGGTGGATGTGCTGCTCGGGCCGGGGGTGAACATCAAGCGTGATCCGCGCGGTGGACGGAATTTCGAGTACTACTCCGAGGACCCGCTGCTGACCGGGGTGCTGGGGGCGGCGTGGGTGGGCGGGGTGCAGAGCACCGGGGTGGGGGCGTCGGTGAAGCATTTCGCGGCGAACAATGCCGAGCACGACCGGATGCGGTCGAGTTCGGATGTCGACGCGCGGCCGTTGCGGGAGATCTATCTGCGGGTGTTCGCGCATATCGTGCGAGAGGCGCGGCCGTGGACGGTGATGTGCTCCTACAACCGGATCAACGGGGTGTACACCTGCGAGGACCGGTGGCTGCTGACCGAGGTGTTGCGTGGCGAGTGGGGGTTCGACGGGGTGGTGGTCAGCGACTGGGGGGCGGTCGCCGATCGGGTGCGCGCGGTGCGTGCCGGGTTGGATCTGGAGATGCCCGGCAGTGGAAGTGCCTCGGATGCGCAGGTCGTGGCCGCTGTCGAGACCGGCGAGCTGGATCCGGCGGATCTGGATGCGGCGGCGGGGCGGATGGCGGTGCTGGCCGAGCGGGTGCGGCAGGGCAGGCAGCTCGACATTCCCGAGGTGGATACGGCGGCTCATCACGCGCTGGCCCGAGAGGCGGCGGGGCGATGCGTGGTGTTGCTGAAGAACGATCGTGAGCTGTTGCCGCTGTCGGCGGGCAGCGCGCTGGCGGTGGTGGGTGAGTTCGCCGAGTCGCCGCGCTATCAGGGTGGTGGCAGTTCGCACGTGAACGCGACGCGGCTGGATGTGCCGTTGGAGGAGATCCGCGCTCATGCCGGGCCGGGGTCGGTCACGTATGCGCGCGGTTTCACCACCGACGGGACGGGGGACGCGGATGCGCTGCGGGTCGAGGCGGTGGCGGTGGCTTCCGAGGCGGCGGTGGCGGTGGTGTTTCTGGGGTTGGCGGCCGATCAGGAGTCGGAGGGGTTCGACCGCACCGATATCGAGTTGCCCGCCGATCAGTTGCGGCTGTTGACCGAGGTGGTCCGGGTACAGCCGCGGACGGTGGTGGTGCTCGCGCACGGCGGGATGGTGCGGCTCGCGCCGGTGGCCGCGCAGGCGCAGGCGATTCTGGATGGCGGATTGCTCGGGCAGGCCGGTGGCGGCGGTCTGGCGGATGTGTTGTTCGGGGTGGTGAATCCGTCGGGGCGGCTGGCGGAGACCGCGCCGATGCGCCTGCAGGACACTCCGGCGTTCCTGAACTTCCCCGGCGAGTATTCGCGGGTGCGCTACGGCGAGGGGTTGTTCGTCGGTTACCGGTGGTACGACGCGCGGGAGATGGAGGTGTGTTTCCCGTTCGGGCACGGGTTGTCCTACACCACTTTCGACTACGGCGAGCTGACGGTGCACTCGGACGCGGCGGGCTGTGTGGTGGAGGTGACCGTGACCAATTCCGGGTCGTGGGACGGCCGGGAGGTCGTGCAGGTCTATGCCGGGCTGCCGGGGTCGTCGGTGGTGCGGCCGGTGCGGGTGCTGGCCGGGTTCGCGACCGTGGAGGTGGCGGCGGGGGCGAGTGTGCGGGTGTCGGTGCCCATTCGGCGTGCGGATCTGGCGTATTGGGATCCGCGGCTGGAGCGGTGGGTGGTCGAGGGCGGCGAGTACGAAGTGTCGGTCGGGGCGTCGAGCCGTGACCTGCGGGGTACTGCGCGCGTGGCGGTCACCGGCGACGAGGTGCGGGTGCCGGTGACGTTGGAGTCCACGCTGGGCGAGGCGCTGGCCGATCCGAAGGCGGCCGAAGCGCTGGGCAAGGTCGCGGCGGGGATGGGGGCGATGCTGGGCGGCGGTGATGCTCTCGGTGTCGACATGCTGCGGATGATGGAGTCGATTCCGTTGAGCAGGCTGGCCGATTTCGGGCTGGACGCCGAAGAACTCGGCCGGTTGCTGGCCGAGTCGTGATCCGGTGACACCGGAGAGCCTGCCAGCGGTGACCGGTCCGTCCTGCCGCAACGGCGGGCGCGGCGTGCGACCGGGTCGGCGGTGGTGGGCGGTAGGCTCGCGCCGGTGAAGGCGCATACCGAGGATCCGAGGAGCAGCACCGGCCACAGCGACCGATCCGACAGCGCCCCCTCTGTGCAACCGCGACCCGAAATCGACGGCACCGCAGGGGAATTCCTTGCCGCGGCGGGCGAGACCTGGGCGGATCTGGCCACCCTCGATCCGCGTTCGCGGCGCATCGTCGACGCGGCGCGCGATTGTTTCGCCGAGGTGGGGTTCGAGGAGACCACCATGGTCGGCATCGCCGAACTCGCCGGTGTCGGGGTCGCGACGGTGTACCGGCGGTTCGGCACCAAGTCGGCGCTGGTGCGTTTCGCGTTGATGGCCGAGTCGCAGCGTGTGGGGGTGATCATGGCCGAGGCGGTACACCGGTCGGCGGGGCCGGTGAGCGCGCTGGCGGAGATGTTCGCCGCTTTCGTCGGCGAGGCCCGTTCCCCGCGCCTGTTGACCCGCAGCTTGCGGGTGTCCTCGGCCGCGGGCGAGCTGACCAGCTTCCTCACCGGTGACGAGTTCATCGCCCAGGGGCGCACGCTGGTGGCACGGTTCCTCACGCATTGGCAGCGGCGCGGTGAACTGGGTTACTTCGATACCGAGGTGGTCGCCGAACTGTTCGTGAGGCTGACCATGTCGTTCATCTCGAACCCGCGCGGGGTGCTGCCGCTGGACGACGCCGCGGCGGCGAAGCAGTTCGCCCGCCGTTTCCTGGCGCCGCTGCTGTTCCCGCATCCCGGCAGCCGCTGAGCCGGTCGGCGCGGAGAGCGCGCGGTGCCGGTCGGCGGCGCGAGAATGTGTTGAAGGCGTGTCTACCGGGCAATTCCTCATGCACTGCGCCGGGGGTGGTGTCGGATTCCGGGGCCCGCCGGGTCGGTACCGGCGGACGAGCCGCGCATCGCGGAAAGCTCGCCCGCCTCCGCAGCGTACGCACTACCCTGAGTTACAGATACCGGTTTCCGAATGGGAGGTCGCGTGCCCAGCACCACCGACGAGGCGGTCGAACAACTTCTCGCCCAGGAAGGCGGCGGCGCCGCACTGGACCAGGTCTTCGCCATGACCGCGGCCGCGGGCGTGATCAGCGCGCTGCTGCTGTGGATCGGTTACCTGCACCGCACCCGGCGCATCACCTGGCTGGGATCGGTGGCCGACCGGGTGGGCGAGGGCATGAACCGGCCCGGCTGGGTAGGCCTGCCGTTGGTGCTGTTCCTGCTGACCATCGTCACCGCACTCATCGGCTTCATCTGGGACGTCAGCCTGCACATCGGCAACGGCCGCGACGAGGGGCCGCTGGCGAACCCCGCGCACTACTTCATCCTCGTGGGCCTGTTCTTCTTGTTCACCGCGGGCATGACCGCCATCGTGCTGCCGTTGGACGAGAAGCCCGGGCCGGCGGCCGTGCGGATCACCCGCACCTGGTACGCCCCTGTCGGCGGCATCCTGCTCGCGGCGACCGGCCTGTACGCGCTGATCGGGTTCCCGCTCGACGACCTGTGGCACCGGCTCTTCGGCCAGGACGTCACGCTGTGGGGACCCACTCATCTGATGCTGATCGGCGGTGCGGGACTGTCGCTGGTCGCGGTGCTGCTGCTGGAGTACGAGGGCAGCCGCAACAAGCCCCGTCCCGACGAGCCCGACCCGACGCACGTGCGCGTCCAGCGCGTCTTCGCCTTCGGCGGTCTGCTCATCGGTCTGTCGGTCTTCCAGGTCGAATACGACTTCGGCGTCCAGCAGTTCCCTCTGGTGCTGCAACCGTTGCTCATCACCGCCGCCGCTACCGTCACCCTGGTCGCGGCGCGGATCGTCCTCGGACGCGGGAGCACCCTCGCCGTGGTCGCGTTCGCGGTGGTCGTGCGCGGACTGGTGGCCTACCTCGTCGCCGGACCGGTCATCGATGCCCCGCGCAACGTCTTCCCCCTGTATCTCGGGGCCGCGGTCGTAGTCGAGCTCCTCGCGCTGCTGCCGCTGCACCGCCACCGGATGTGGTGGGGCGCGCTGGCCGGCCTGGGGATCGCCACGGTGGGTGTGTGGATCGAATCGCGGTGGGTCGCGGCGGTCTATCTCAACCCGTGGCCGATGTCGATGTGGCCGCAACTACTCGCCATGGCCGTGCCGACCGGAATTCTCGGCGGTGTCGTCGGCGGGATGCTCGGCACGGTGCTGCGCGGCGAGCGGCTGCCACGCCCCGCCGTACGACGAGCGGTCATGGTGGCCGCGGTCCTGGTCCTCGGCGCCGCCACCGCCAACGGGCTGATCGTCACCGTGCCCGAGAATGCTTCGGCGACGGTCGCTTTGCGCGATACGGCACCGGCGGACGGCGGTCGCATGGTCGTCGCCGACATCCGTCTGCAACCGGCCGACCTGGTCGGCGACGACCCCGAGTGGGTGCAGATCCTGGCCTGGCAGGGTGGTGTCGACGCCGACGACGCGGGCAGCGGACTCGTCGTCGACCAGCTCACCCGTGTCGGCGAGGGCCACTACCTGTCCACCCGCCCGGTCCCCGCGGACGGCTCCTGGAAGACCATCCTGCGCGTGCACGACGGCCGCACCTATACCGCGCTGCCGATCTACATGGCCGCCGATCCCGGTATCGGCGCCGAGGAGACGCCCGCGCTCGCCGAATTCCGGCGTTCGTTCGTTCCCGAGATCACCGTGCTGCAACGCGAACGCTCTTTCGACCACCCGGCCTGGTTGTTCGGCGTGGCCTCGCTGGTGGTGTTGGCGTGCAGCGTGGCGATGGTCTGGGGACTGTCGTGGGGCGCGGCGCGCATCAACGATCGCTACCTCGCCGTTTCGGCGCCTGAGGGACGTGCGCCGGGCGGTATCGCGACGCCCGTGTCCACCCCGGCAGCGGCGTCGACCCCTTCGCCACCAGCGTCGGCGGGCCCGGTCTCCGCCGGCTCCGGGGGAGGCGACGAGGCCGAGCGGCCGGCGGTCGAGCACCCCGGCCCCGGACATCGCGAGACCGGCGGCGAGACGGGCGAGCGGTGACCGCCGACCGCCCCGGGGTCGAACTGCTCGCCGACCACTCGGTACTGCTGGCGATCCCCGCGTTCCTGCCCGCGGTGGCGCTGGTCGCGGTGATCGTGGTCATCGCGGTGCGTGACCGCCGCGCCGAGGCGAGGGAGAACAGCGACACCGCCGATATCACCGACACCGCCGACGACGCCCGCGCACCGAATACCGGGAGTCCGGCCACGACCGGCATCGGCGGGGACACCGACATCGAGGGCGATGCCGATGCCGCGCGCGGTGATGCTCCGCGCGGACGAGAGGAGAACCGATGACCCGCAGGTCCGGCCGTTGCGTACCGGCTCGATCCGCACCGGCGGCGCTCGCCCTCGCCGTACTCGTCACCGCGGTATGTGCGCTCACCGGCTGCGGCTCCGACAGCTCCCGGGGCGAGGGCGCTGCCCTCGTCGACGCCACGGCCACCGATCACGGCGGGAACGCGGTCACCGTCGATATCCGGATCGCGGGCGGTTCGGTCACCCCGGTCAACGCGCGGGCCGAGGCGCACGTCGGCGAACCGGTGACCCTCGTGATCGACAGCGACACCGACGACGAACTGCACATCCACGCCACACCGGAACACACGTTCACGGTGCGGGCGGGCGCGGACCAGCGCTTCACCTTCGCCGTCGACGTCCCCGGACGTGTCGATGTCGAACTGCACCGGGCGAAGGTGACGGTCACGACCATCTACGTGCGCCCTTGACCCTGCTCGCCCACGGCATCGGCGGAGCCGCCGATCTGCCCATCCCGTTCGCCTATGCCGTCGTCGGCGCAGCCTGGGCACTCACGTTCTCCTTCGCCATCCTCGCCTTCGCCTGGCGAGAACCGCGCCTGGACCCGGACTCGCCCGGGATCGCCCTTCCGTCGCCGGTTCGCGCGTTCTGCGACTCCCCCGCCGTGCGCACGATCCTCGCGGCGCTCGGCGTGTCGGTGATGGCATCGGCACTGGCGATCGGGCTGTTCGGGGATCGGGAACCGGCTCGCAATGCCCTGCCCGGCATGGTGTACATCTACCTGTGGGTCGGGGTGATGGTCGCATCGCTGATCGTGGGCCCGGTGTGGAAGATCGTCTCGCCGGTGCGGGCGGTCCATCGGCTGGGTTGCCGGGTCGCCGGGCGCGATCCCGCCGATGGGCTGCTGCCGTATCCGGCCTCCTGGGGGACGCGGCCCGCCGCGCTGGGATTGCTGAGTTTCGTGTGGCTGGAATCGGCCTCTCCGGAACCGGGTTCGGTGATCGCGGTGACGCTGTGGCTGTTCGGCTATGTCGTGGTGGACCTGGCGGGGTTGGTGGTGTTCGGGACGGTGTGGGCCGAGCGCGGCGATCCGCTGGAGGTCTACAGCAGTCTGATGGCACGGCTGAGTCCGCTCGCGCGGCGCGGGTCCGGGACCCTGGTCCTGCGGGCTCCGCTGAACAACCTGGCGGGCGCCCCGGTGGTGGCGGGCATGGTCGCGGTGACGGCGACGCTGCTCGGATCGACCGCGTTCGACAGCCTTTCGGCCTCGGCGGGTTGGCGTGATCTGGTGCTCGATCTCGGCGGCACGTCGGTTCCGGTCCGGACGCTGATCCACACGGCGGGCCTGCTGGCGGTCATCGGCATCGTGGCGGGGGTGTTCACCCTCGCCGCCCGCGCCACCGGTGGCGTGTCCCGCAGCGAGCGCAGGCTGCTACCGATTCGATTGGCGCACAGTCTGATCCCGGTCATCGCCGGTTACGTGGTCGCGCACTACCTGAGCTTTCTGGTGGAGAAGGGACAGGCGACATTGCTCCTGCTGGCCGACCCGTTCGGTCTCGGCTGGTCGCTGCCGGGCCTGAGCAGCCTCGATGTGCAGTACGTGCTGTCGACTCACCCGGCGGCACTCGGGTCGATCAAGGTGGCGGCGGTGCTGACCGGGCACATCCTCGGTGTCGCCGCCGCACACGACCGATGCCTGGAGTTGTTACCCACCCGGCATCGGTTGACCGGTCAGCTCGCATTGATGCTGACGATGGTCGGATTCACCTTCACAGGTCTGTATCTGCTGTTCTGACCCCTTTCCCGATGTCAGGCCGCGTTCAAGCGGTCAGCGACCGGCGAGCGGCACACTCCGACCGCGGCCCACTCGTCAATCAATGCTTGTATCACTGATTGAAACATGTTCTACTTTCGAACCAAGCGAGCACTTGCTTCGCCGAGCTCGGATCGGAGGTCTTCCATGTCCCTGACCATGCAACAACTGCTGGCGCAACACACAGAACGCGACAACCTCGCCGTCGTCCACGACACCGGCGACGGCCGACAGCTGCGATGGACCTGGAAGGAATACATCGAACGCGCGTCCCGGCAGGCAGCGACGATCATCGAACACCTCGACACCCGCCGCCCCCTGCACGTGGGCGCCCTGCTGGGCAATACGCCCGCCATGCTCACCGCCATCGCGGCAGCCGCGCTGGGCGGATACGTGCTGTGCGGGATCAACGACACGCGGCGCGGCGGCGGCCTGCTGGCCGACATCACCACCGCGGACGTACAGATTCTGTTGACCGACGCCGAACACCGGCACCTGCTCGATCACCTGGACCTGGCGACCGTCCGTGTGATCGACGTCGACGACAGCCGATGGCAGCACCGATGCGACGGCGCCGGGGCACTGACACCGATCCACCGAGCCCAGCCGGCCGACCCGTTCATGATGATCTTCACCTCGGGCACCAGCGGCGATCCCAAGGCTGTTCTCGTCTCCCACCACATGGTGGTTTTCGCGGGCCGCAACCTCGTGGACAGATTCGGGCTGGACAGTGGCGACGTCTGCTATCTCGCCATGCCGATGTTCCACTCCAACGGCATCGTCGCGGGTTTCGCCCCCGCCGTCACGGCGGGCGCGACCATGGCGCCGAGCAAGTTCTCCGCCTCCGGATTCCTCGACGAGATCCGCTCCTACCGAGCGACCTACATGAACTACGTCGGCAAACCTCTCGCCTACGTACTCGCCACCCCGGCCCGACCCGACGACTCCGAGAACACCCTGCGTGTGGCTTTCGGTAACGAGGCGTCGGACCAGGACATCGAGCGGTTCTCCCAACGGTTCGGTGTTCGGGTGGTCGACGCCTTCGGCTCCACCGAGAACGCGGTGATCATCATCCGCGAGGAGGGCACTCCGCCCGGATCGGTCGGACGCGGTCTGCCCGGCGTCGCGATCTACCACAGCGATCCGATCGCCGAGTGTCCGCCGGCGGTCTTCGACGACCACGGAGTGCTGACCAACCCCGACGCCGCCATCGGCGAACTCGTCAATACCGCGGGCGCCGGATTCTTCTCCGGCTACTACAACAACGAGGAAGCATCCGCGGAACGGATGCGCGCCGGGATCTACTGGTCCGGAGATCTCGGCTACAAGGACTCCGACGGCTGGATCTACCTCGCCGGCCGCACCGCGGACTGGATGCGCGTCGACGGCGAGAACCTGACCTCGGCACCGATCGAGCGGATACTGCAGCGCCACCCCGACATCAGCCGCGTGGCGATCTACCCGGTCCCCGACGATCTGGTCGGCGACCAGATCATGGCGGCGATCGTGCCGCGATCCGGATCACGGCTCGACCCAGGCGAATTCGGCGAATTCCTCACCCGCCAGGAGGATCTGTCACCGAAGGCATGGCCGCGGTTCGTGCGGATCGCCACCGAACTCCCGACCACCGCCACCAACAAGATCCTCAAACGCGTACTGGTGTCCGAGGGAACCGACGTGCGCTCCGACATCCTGTGGACTCGGCTCGGCCGCGAACACGCCTATCGTGTGGTGGGAGATTGATCAGACCACGCGCTGCCCTGATCGACATCCCTGCCGACCGGTGACACCGAACAGGCATCGACACCCCGACCGGGATCAGTGCGCCGCGGGCGCGGAGATCAGCGGAAGCTGCGCCGCGGTCAGGATGCCCGGTGCCGCGGCGACCACCGCGGGCACCGCGTTCACGATCCGCATGGCCGTACCGACCAGGGTGGCGTAGTTGTGGTCGCCGTTGCGGCTGGAAGCCACCAGATCCAGCGCGTACGACGGCTCCCCGGTGATCCGGACCTGGTAACAGCCCTGCGGATGGGTGGGCTGCGGCCACTGCGGACACAGATCCGGCCGCAGCCGGGTGACGTGCTCGAGCACCGTCACCACCCGATCCCCCACCATGCCGCGCACCTCGAAGCGCAGCGCCGCGGCGCTGCCCGCTTCGATGTGCCCGGTCGCGATGTCGAACGACTCCGGCGCGGGCGCGCGCTCGTAGATCTCGGTGACCGCGTCCAGTTCCACCCCGATCCCGGCGGCCAGCTGGCGCACCACGCTACCCCAGGCCAGCGAGAGCACGCCGGGCTGCAACAGCATGGGCGTCTCGTCCAGCGGACGACCGAAGCCCATGATGTCCACCATGACCGCGCGGTTGTCATAGCTGGCGTAGTCGACGATCTCCAGGCAGCGCACCTGCTCCACGGACAGGCAGGTGCCGGTGAGCGCCAGGGGCAGCAGGTCGTTGGCGAAGCCGGGATCGATGCCGTTGACCCACAACGTCGATCCGCCCGCGGCCGCGGCCTCCTCGACCGGGCGCAGCAGCTCGTCCGGCAGCACGCCGTAGGGGTATTGGAAGAAGACCGGCGCACAGGCCACCACATCGATCCCGGCACGCAGAATCGTCGCGAGTTCCTGCACCGCGTCGAACAGGCGGTTGTCGGTCATGACGCAGTAGACGACGCAGTCCGGCTTCGCCGCGAGCAGCGCGGCGGTGTCGGTCGTCGCCGCGACGCCGACGGGATCGGGTAAGCCGGCCAGGGTGGCCGCGTCCATCCCGGCCTTGGCGTCGGAGCTCACCCGCACACCGGCGAGCTCCAGGTCGGGGTGGGCGAGAATGCCGGCCAGGGCATGCCGTCCCACATTGCCGGTACCGAAGAGCGTTACGCGAAATGTCATGTCAGATCCGGGATCGGGAGTTCGAAATTGGGCGCGATCAGCCCGCCGTCGGCCTCGAGCACCTTGCCGGTGAGGTAGGCGCCCGCGGGCGAAGCCAGGTAGAGCGCGGCCGCGGCGATGTCCTCGGGAGCGCCGAGGCTGTGCAGCGGGGTGTGTTTCTCGATCTCAGCGCGCATACCGGGATCGCCCGCGACGATGTCGAGCGCCGAGGTGTGGATGGCGCCGGGCGCGATGGCGTTGACCCGGATCCGCGGGTTCAGGTCCAGTGCGGCCAGCCGGGTGTAGTGCGCGAGCGCGGCCTTGGCCGTGCCGTAGGCGGCGAAGGCGCGGCCGGGCAGCCTGCCCATGGCGGAGGTGATGTTGATGATGGACCCGCCGCCCGCGCTCGCCAGGATGTGCGGCACGGCGGCGCGGGTGAGGGCGTGCGCGGTGCCGACATTGAAGTCGAACGCCGCCGTCAGCGCTTTCGGGGTGAGGTCGAGCAGCGGGGTGGGCGGGGCGCCGCCGACATTGTTGACCACGATGTCGAGCCGGCCGAACCGGGCGACGGCGGCGTCGGCGAGTCCGGCCACGGCGTCCAGATCGCTCAGGTCCGCCGCGACCACGTGGGCCTGCCTGCCGCACGCGGTGACCTGCTCGGCGACTCCGCGCAACTGATCCTGCGTGCGTGCCGAGATCAGCACGTCCGCGCCCGCCTCCGCGAAAGCGAGGGCGATGGCGGCCCCCAGCCCGCGGCCCGCGCCGGTGACGACGGCGACCTTGCCGTCCAGCCGGAACCGATCGAGAATCATGCCCCTCCTCAGGGTCAGCGAACCTGCGTCGAATATTCGTCACAGACTTGACTAATATTCGTCATAGTACGAACCGATGCGCGCGGAACACAAGGGATCGCGGGCAATTCACCTCCGGAGGTCAACCGTGGATCGCTCGCCCTCACCGCCCACCCGGCGGGTGCTGGATGTGCTCACCTTGCTCGCGGACGCCCGCGAGGCGTTGCCGGTCGCCGCGGTGGCCGATCGGCTCGGGCTGGCCCGCGCCACGGTCACCGCGATCCTGGCCGAGCTGGACGAGGCGGGCTGGGCGCAGCGCGACGCCGGACGCCGCTACCGGCTCGGTCCCGCCCCCGCCGCACTGTTCGGCGGCCCCCCACCGGATGGTCCCCCGGATGCCGCGATCGCCGACGCGCTCGCCACCCTGGTGGCCCGCACCGGCGCGGGCGCCACCCTGAGCCGGGTGGACAGCAGCGGCCTCACCGTGCTGGCGGTGCGCCACGGACCGGACCGAGCCATCGCGGGAGTCCCCTTGGGCCATCGCATACCGGTCCACTATCCGGCGGGCGCGGCGGTGCTGCCGTGGCGCCCGGGAGCCGAACTGCGGCGTTGGCTGGCCGGCGCACCGGACGCCGAGCGAACGAACGCCGCCGCCCTGCCCGCGCTGGTCCGCGAGCGCGGGGTCGCGGTGTTCGGGCCGCGCCCCGAAGACGCGAACACCGTCGAGTTGCTCGCCGATCTGCTCACCGCGCTGGGACCGGAGATGCTCGAACCGCACCTGCGCACCCGGACCCTGCGCCGTCTGAGCGAGCTCACCGCGCGGCCCTATACCGCCGCCGACCTGGACTCCCCGGATCCGCTGCCGGTCAGCTACCTGGCGGCGCCGGTGTTCGACCAGGGGGTGGCGACGCATGAGGTGCAGTCGGGGCCGTTGCGCTCGGCGGCGACGCGCGCGGAGCGCGACGAGTACGTGGCCGCCACAATCGCCGCGGCGCAACAGATCAGCGCGGCCTTCGCATCCTGAACACGGGATAACCGGCCGCGACGAGCAGTCCGGTCGATCTCTCCGTGAACCGATGAATTCTCGCCGTCCGCACCGTCCACAGTGACATGCAGACCACACATGTTCTCGAAACCGCGGCGGCCGACCTCGTCTACGACGTGCGAGGCCCACTGCCGACCGCGGACGGGCTCCCGCCGCTGATGATGATCGGCCAGCCCATGGACGCCGCGGGCTTCCGTGCCCTGGCCGACCGATTTCCCGATCGCACCGTCGTCACCTACGACCCGCGTGGGCTCGGTCGCAGCAAACGCAAGGACAACCGGATCGACCATACGCCCTCGACGCAGGCCGAGGATGTGCACGAGGTCATCGCGGCCCTCGGTGCGGGTCCTGTCGAGATGTTCGCCAGCAGCGGTGGCGCGGTCACCGCGCTGGCCCTGGTGGCCGCCCACCCCGGTGACGTGACGACGCTGGTAGCGCATGAGCCGCCGCTGCTCCCGCTGCTGCCCGACGCCGCGGCCGCCGAGCGCGCCTTCGCCGAAGTGCGCGAGGCCTACCAGGCCAAGGGATTCGGTGCCGGAATGGCCGCGTTCCTCGTGATGACGTCGTGGCAGGGTGAGTTCACCGAGGACTATTTCGCCCAGCCCGCGGCGGATCCGGCCATGTTCGGGATGCCGACGGAGGACGACGGCTCCCGGGAGGACCCACTGTTGTCCGACCGCTCCCGTGCCGTGAGCGACTACCACCCCGACGTCGCGGCGCTGGCCGCGGCGCCGACCCGGGTGGTGATCGCGGTCGGCGAGGAAACCGGGAACACCCTGACCGCTCGAACCTCGCACGCCGCCGCCGCGCTGCTCGGACAGCAGGCCACCGTATTTCCCAGCCACCACGGCGGTTTCACCGATGGCGAGTTCGGCTACCCTGGGCAGCCCGACGAGTTCGCCCGGACCCTGCGAGAGGTACTGAGCGCCGCCCGCTGAGCCGACCGGCAGGCCGGTCCGGACCGGCCTGCCGGGCAGGGGTTCGTCACTGTGTCATCGTTGCCGATCGCCTGTCGGTCATCGGCTGTTCGACACCTGGACCGACGCCTCCTCGACCAGCTCGGCCGGGGTGGTGGGCGCCTCGGCCGACTCCACGTCGGCGGCGCTCACCCCGCCACCGGCCCGCGCGCGATCCGGCGCACGCATCGGATCGTCGGCGGGATCGATGTCGATCGTGGTGCGCAGCGGCCGGTTCGGCAGCACCAGCGTCGCGAGCAGGGCGATGAAGGTGGCGACCGCGGCGAACAGGAACAGCCGTCCGGTGGCGTCACCGTAGGCGGCGCGGATGACCGCGAGCACCGGTTCGGGCAGCGCCTTCAGATCGAGGTTGCCGCCGCCGGAGGAGCCCGCGGGCACCCCCAGCTTCGCCAGGCCATCGGCCGAGAGGTCCGCGACGCGGGTCGCCAGCACCGACCCCAGCACCGACACGCCGATAGCGCCGCCGAAAGTACGGAAGAAGGCGACACTGCTCGATGCCGCGCCGATGTTCTGCACGCTGACGGTGTTCTGCACGGCCAGCACCAAGTTCTGCATCATCATGCCGGTGCCCATGCCGACCACGGTGATGTAGATACCGACCAGCCACAGGTTGGTGGCGTGGTCGATGGTCGCCAGCAGCGAGAAGCCCACGACCATGAGCGCCGCGCCCGCGATCACGAAGCCCTTCCACTTGCCGAAGCGAGTGATGAGCTGACCGGACACCACCGAGGCGACCAGCATGCCGCCCACCATCGGGATGGTCAGGACGCCCGCGACAGTCGGCGAATAGGCCCGCGCGGTCTGGTAGTACTGCCCCAGGAAGGTGGTCGCGCCGAACATGCCGACACCGACGGCGATCGAGGCGATGATGGCCAGACCGGTGGTCCGCTCGGTCACGATCTTCAGCGGGATGATCGGGGACTGCGCCCGCGATTCCACCCACACGGTGGCGGCCAGCAGCAGCACGCCCGCGCCGACATAGAGCGCGGTCTCCTTCGACGCCCAGCCGTAGTAGCCCGCCTTGCCGGCGAACGACACCCAGATCAGCAGCACCGACACACCGGCGGTGAGCAGCGTCGCGCCCAGCCAGTCGATGGAGACGTCCTGCTTGCGCTCGGTGGGCAGCCGCAGCGTGCGCTGCAGCAGCAACAGCGCGATCACGGCCAGCGGCACACAGACGAAGAAGGTCCAGCGCCAGCCCAGCGGGCTGTCGACGATCACGCCGCCCAGGATCGGACCGCCGGACATCGACACGGCCATGACCGCGCCCATGTAGCCGGAGTAGCGGCCGCGTTCACGCGGGGCGACGATCGAGCCGATGATGGCGACCACCAGCGCGGTCAGGCCACCCATGCCGATGCCCTGGAACACCCGGGCCACCAGCAGCAGTTCGACGTTGTGCGCGCAGCCCGCCAGCACCGAACCCGCCACGAAGATGACGATCGAGGACTGGACGAGCAGTTTCTTGTTGAACAGGTCGGCGAGCTTGCCCCAGATCGGGGTGGAGGCCGCGTTCGCCAGCAGCGCCGTGGTGATCACCCAGGCGTAGGCGGTCTGCGAACCCTGGAGATCGCCGATGATGGTCGGCAGCGCGTTCGCGACGATGGTGGTGCTCAGCAGCGCGGTGAACAGCGCGGCCAGCAGACCCGTCATCGCCTCGAGCACTTCGCGATGGGTCATCGCGGCGGGATCGGATCGTCTCACCGTCTCCACTGAACTAGACATCCACTTCCTGACTTTCTTTCGTCGCCGGCGTTCCCTCGCCCACGAGGGTGCGGTGTGCGTGTTCTGTCTGTGCTGCGTGCTCGGACTGCGCGTACTCGGTCAGCGAGGTTCTGAGCTTCTGCATCGCCGAGCACGCCTGTTCGGCGTCGGCCTCGTCCCACTCGGCGAGAATCGACTGCAGCCCCTGCGCCCGGGACGCCCTGATGCGCTCGAGCAGCGCGCGTCCGGAGCCGGTGACCCGGATCAGGGTGGCGCGTCCGTCGCTGGGATCGGGCGAACGCGCGACATAGCCCGCCCCGACGAGTTCGGTGACGTGCCTGCTCAGCGCGGAGGCGCTGATGCACAGATCGACCGCCAGATCGCCCTGCCGACAGGATTCGCGGGCGTCGAGGGTGCCGAGCACCCCGATCGCACCCGGCAGCAGCATGCTCTCGTCGGGATGGGTCAGTGCACCCCGCACAGCCCGGCCGATCAGATAGAACTCCCTGATCAGATTCTGGGCTGTTTCGGTCGACACCGACATCGGAGACCTCCACGGATTGATTGGTTGCAGTAAGCAACTATATTTTAATTGCTTTCGCTAATCAAATAGTTCATAACGGACATCACACGACCGCCCCGCCGCTCACCGAGCGGCGGGGCGGAGACCAGGCGTACAGAGCCGGAAGGAGGCGGCCGGTCAGCGGCCGGTGAATCGAGGCGGGCGCTTGTCGAGTATCGCGACGACCGCCTCGTGATGATCCTCGGTGGTGTGCGCGATCGCCTGCATGGCCGCGGACAGCTCCAGCAGCGACTCGAGCCGCTGATGCTGGCCCTCGCGGATCAGCCGCTTGGTCATCCGCAACACGTGCGGCGGGTTCACCGCGACCCGGGCGGCCAGCGCGAGAGCCGTGTCGAGCAACTCCTCCCCCGGCACCACCCGCGAGACCAGACCCCATTCGAGCGCGGTGGCCGCGTCGATGGCATCGCCGGTGAAAGCCATCTCGCTGGCCCTGGCCATGCCGATCGCCCGCGGCAGCAACCAGGCACCGCCGTCACCGGGAATCAGCCCGACCTTGACGAAACTCTCCGCGAAGACGGCCTTGTCGGCGGCCAGGCGCATGTCGCACATCAGCGCGAGATCGCAACCCGCACCGATGGCCGGGCCGTTGACCGCGGCGATGGTCGGAATCTCGCAGTCGTACAACGCCTTCGGAATGCGCTGGATACCGTGTCGATAGCCGGGACGCAGATCGGCGGGACCGCCGCCGAACATGCCCGCGCGATCACGCATGTGCTTGATGTTGCCGCCGGAGGAGAACGCCGAGCCCGCACCGGTGAGGATCGCGACCCGCACCTGCGGGTCGGCCTCGGCCGCGGCGACCGCCGCCTCCAGCGCCTCGATCGTCTCCGGCTCGGAGATCGGATTGCGCGCGGACGGATTGTTCAACGTCCACACCACGATCGCGCCGTGACGTTCGACGAGGACGGGCTCGTTCATGGACACCCCTAGCAATTCGGCCTGCCTGCGGATACGCGCCCGGCGACCGGCACCGCGATCCCGGCGCCGAGCCAGGATAGCGCGCGCCGACCACGCCGCCCGTCCGCACGAGCTCGGATCGACCGTCGGCGACTCACCCGGCAGCCGCCACGGACGATGAGCCCGCGCCGCCGCGCTCGCCGATGCCGATCGGCGCGAGGTCGCCTACCGCGAGTCGGCGCGGTGGTCCGACGGCGGCTCGGTACGGCCGTCCGGACGCGGCCACGGGCGCCGGTCCAGGCGCTCGAGGCCGGTGTTGAATCGGCGCAGGTATTCGGCGAAGGCCGCGACGTCCTCCGCGGACCAGTCCTCGAGAGCGCGCCCCAGTGCACGGATGTTGCGCTCGCGCACCTGCTCGAGCCGGGCCGCGCCCTCCTCGGTGATGCGGAACTTGCGGGCCAGCCCACCGGCGGGGTCGGGAATGCGCTCGATCAGACCCGCACCCATCATGGCGGTGGTCTGCCGGTGCAGAGTGGAGGTGTCCAGGCCGAACGCGTCGCTGAGCTCGCCGACCGACATCGGCCCCTGCATCCGCACCCGGTGCAACACGATGTAGGCGCTGCGATCGAGCGGGCCGCCCCGGCGCGAGATGCCCGCCAGACTGTGGCGACCGAGCAGCATCGTCTCGAACTCCACCGCATCGGTGGGCGCGCCCTTCGACGCAGCGTCGGGACCTGCCGCCCCGACCCCGGCCTCAGCGCTCGCGCACTCGCTCCCGGCGTCGTCCGGCGCCGCATGGTCCTCGCCCGGGCCGCCTCTCACCGCATCTCCCCTGCCCTGTCGTGTCCGGATGTATCGTCGCGCACCACGCCGCCCCGCGGCGCGCTTTGTCTCTCCGCGGCCCGGCGCGGTGCCGAATATCTCACCCTCGGTCGATATCGCGGTGGCGCATCCCGCCGAGCGGATCGACAAGACAGCCGGGGCCTTGCGCGAGCCACGAACATACCCGTCCCGGCAACGCGAATGCGCCCGCTGCCGACAGTTACGTCGTTCACCAGCAATTTTGCATTATGCAAACCATGTGTATCCTGCATCGGTCGTGTCCGCACACACGATTCTGTTCGTCATGAGGAGATCCCGGTGCCCCCAGCAAATCCCAGGCGTAGCGAATTCGTCGTCGCCGCGCTCGCCGCGGGCGGCATCGTCGCCGCACTGATGCAGACCCTGGTCGTGCCGCTCATCGGTGAACTCCCGCGCATCCTCGACACCTCCGCGTCCAACGCCTCCTGGGTGATCACGGTGACCTTGCTGGTCGGCGCGGTGGCCACGCCGATCACCGGTAGGCTCGGCGATCTGCACGGCAAGAAGCGCATGCTGCTGATCTGCGCGATCCCGCTGTTCATCGGCCCGCTGGTGTGCGCGGCCTCCTCGTCGGTCGCGCCGATGATCGTCGGCCGCGGTCTGCAGGGCATCGGCGCGGGCATCATCCCGCTGGGCATCAGCGTCATGCGCGACGTGCTGCCCGCCGAACGCCTGGGCAGCTCCATCGCGGTGATGAGCGCCTCGCTGGGGATCGGCGGCGCGCTCGGCCTGCCGATCTCGGCCGCGGTCGTGCAGTACACCAGCTGGCGGATCATGTTCCTCGGGGTCGCGGTGCTGGTCGCGCTCGTCGCCGCGGCGGTGTGGTTCCTGGTTCCGCACGCGGAGCCGACGGGCACCGGCGGTTTCGACCCGCTCGGCGCACTGGGTATCGGCATCACGCTGGTGTGCCTGCTGCTCGCGGTGTCCAAGGGCGGCGACTGGGGCTGGACGAGCACGCTCACGCTGAGCCTGTTCGCGGCCGCCGCTGCGTCGCTGACCGTCTGGCTGTGGTGGGAACTGCGCCTGGACGACCCGCTGATCGACCTGCGGGTCGCCGCGCGGCGCCCGGTGCTGCTGACCAATGCCGCCTCGGTGGTGATCGGCTTCGGCATGTACGCGCAGTCGCTGATCCTGCCGCAGCTGCTGCAACTGCCCACCGCCACCGGCTACGGACTGGGGCAGTCCATGCTGGCGATGGGCCTGTGGATGTTCCCCGGCGGCCTGGTCATGATGGCGGTCTCGCCGGTCGGCGCCCGGGTCTCGGCGCGCTATGGCCCGAAGATCACCCTCGTCGCGGGCAGCCTGGTGATCGCGCTCGGCTACGGCATCTCGATGGTGCTGATGGGCTCGGCGCCCGGCCTGCTGGTGGTGACGTGTGTGTCCAGCGCGGGCGTCGGCCTGGCCTACGGCGCGATGCCCGCGCTGATCATGTCCTCGGTGCCGCTGTCGGAGACCGCCTCGGCCAACAGCTTCAACACCCTCATGCGCTCGATCGGCACCACCACCTCGGCCGCGGTGATCGGCGTGGTGCTCGCCGGGATGACCACCCGGTTCGGCGGGCACACGATCCCCACCGAAGCGGGCTTCCGCACCGGCCTGCTGCTCGGTTGCGGTCTGGCCGTGGCCGCCGCCCTGGTCGCGCTCGGCATCCCCGGCCGCCCGAAGAGCGTGGCCCAGATCCCGGTGACCGCGGGCGAACCCGCTCCCAGCCGGGCCTGACGACGCGCCCGCCCTCGGTTCAACGTTTCGCCAACCCTCGCGCGGCATAGTGAGCCGCATCACGGTCGAGCACCGTGCATGCATCCGGACTCAGCGAGGAGTGACCCGCCATGATCTATGCCAAGCCGGGAACCGAGGGCAGCGTCGCCGACTACGCCGCCCGCTACGACAACTTCATCGGCGGCGACTGGAAGCCGCCGGTGGAGGGCCGCTACTTCGAGAACCCCTCGCCGGTCGACGGTCAGGTGTTCACCGAGGTCGCCCGTTCCTCGGCCGCCGACGTCGAACTCGCCCTCGACGCCGCGCACGGCGCCGCCGACGCCTGGGGAGCCACCTCGGCCGGTGAGCGCGCCAACATCCTCAACAAGATCGCCGACCGCATCGAGGCCAACCTCGAATCCCTCGCCGTGGCCGAGACCTGGGAGAACGGCAAGCCGGTCCGCGAGACCCTGGCCGCCGATCTGCCGCTGGCCGTCGACCACTTCCGCTACTTCGCCGGCGCGGTGCGCGCCCAGGAAGGCGGCATCAGCGAGGTCGACAAGGACACCATCGCCTACCACTTCCACGAGCCGCTCGGCGTGGTCGGCCAGATCATCCCGTGGAACTTCCCGATCCTGATGGCCACCTGGAAGCTGGCCCCGGCGCTGGCCGCGGGCAACGCGGTGGTGCTCAAGCCCGCCGAGCAGACCCCGGCCTCCATCCTGAAGGTCGTCGAGCTGATCGCCGACCTGCTGCCGCCCGGCGTGCTCAATGTGGTCAACGGTTTCGGCATCGAGACCGGAAAACCGCTGGCTTCGAGCCCGCGCGTGGCGAAGGTCGCGTTCACCGGTGAGACCACCACAGGCCGGCTGATCATGCAGTACGCCAGCGAGAACATCATCCCGGTCACCCTCGAGCTCGGCGGCAAGAGCCCCAACATCTTCCTGCCCGATGTGACCGCCGCCGACGACGCCTACCTCGACAAGGCCGTCGAAGGTTTCGTCATGTTCGCGCTCAACCAGGGCGAGGTCTGCACCTGCCCCTCCCGCGCGCTGATCCACTCGTCCATCTACGACGAGTTCATGGCCCGCTGCGTCGAGCGCACCAAGGCCATCGTCAGCGGCAACCCGCTCGACGACGCCACCATGATCGGCGCGCAGGCCAGCAACGACCAGTACGAGAAGATCCTGTCCTACATCGACATCGGGCGTCAGGAAGGCGCGGAGATCCTCACCGGCGGCGGGCCGCGCAAGGTCGACGACCTCGAGGGCGGCTACTACGTCGAGCCGACGATCTTCAAGGGCCGCAACGACATGCGGATCTTCCAGGAGGAGATCTTCGGCCCGGTCGTCTCGGTCACCACCTTCGACACCGTCGATGAGGCCATCGCGATCGCCAACGACACCCTCTACGGCCTGGGCGCAGGCGTGTGGACACGCGACATGAACACCGCCTACCGGCTCGGACGCGCCATCAAGGCGGGCCGGGTGTGGACCAACTGCTACCACGCCTACCCCGCGCACGCGGCCTTCGGCGGCTACAAGAAGTCCGGCATCGGCCGCGAGAACCACAAGATGATGCTCGACCACTACCAGCAGACCAAGAATCTGCTGGTGAGCTACTCGCCGGACAAACTCGGATTCTTCTGATGCCCGAAAGCATCGAGCGGGTCGCGCTGACCGAGGCCGCGACCGCACTGCTGACGCGGCTGACCGCGCAGTACGGCCCGCTCATGTTCCACCAGTCCGGCGGATGCTGCGACGGCAGCGCGCCGATGTGCTACCCGCGCGGAGAATTCCGCGTCGGCGCCTCAGACGTGCTGCTCGGTGAAGTGGGCGGCGACATCCCGTTCTGGATGAGCGCCGACCAGTACGAGTACTGGAAACACACCCACCTCACCGTCGACGTGGTGCCCGGCCGCGGCAGCGGATTCTCCGTGGAGGCGCCCGAAGGCGTGCGCTTCCTCCTGCGCTCCCGGCTGCTCACCGACGACGAGACCGAACGGCTGGCGGCCGAACCGCCGCCGCGCACCGGCGCGGACGCGCCGGACGGCCGCGGCGGGTAACCCTCGACGCCGAACGCCGAACGCCGGATCGGGCCGTGACCGATCCGGCGTCCATTCGCACGAGAGCAGCTCAGCGCTTGCGTACCACCGTGATCGGGCACTCCACGGTGTGAATCAACGCGTTGCTCGTCGAGCCGAGCAGCATGCCGGTGAAGCCACCACGACCGTGACTGCCCACCACCACCTGCTGGGCGTCCGCGGAGGCGTCCAGCATGGCGCGCACCGGGCGGTTCGCCACCACGATCCGGCGGACCGCCACCTCCGGGTAGCGTTCGCCGTATCCCGCCAGCCGCTCCGCCAGCAGTGCCTCCTCGTCGGCGGCGATGGCTTCCCAGTCGACGATGCCCAGTTCCAGGCTGTTGGTGTCGCTCCAGGAATGCAGCGCGATCAGTCCGACGCCGCGCCTACTCGCCTCCTCGAAGGCATATTCGACCGCGTCCACGCTGTTCTCGGTGCCGTCGACGCCCACCAGGATCGGCTTGCCCGCCCACTGGTCGGCGCCCGCCGCCGTCTCGTGCACGACGGTGACCGGGCACTGCGCGTGCCGGGTCACCGCGGTGCTCACCGAACCGAGCAGCCCGCGCCGGAACGCCCCGAGCCCGCGTGAGCCGACCACGATCATCCTGACCCGCTCCGAGTAGGCCAGCAGCGACGGGATGACGAAATCGAACGTCACCTCGGTGGTCATCTTCAGGTCGGCGGGCGCGGACGCCGCGAGCTGCTCGCGCACCTCCGCGACCAAGCGCTCTCCTTCGGCCTGCAGCAACTCCAGCTCCGTCACCGGCAGCGTGAGGCCGGTGCCGTAGCCGGTGCTCACCGCCACCGAGGTGATCAGATGCAGGGTGCTGCCATGCAGCGCTGCCTCGGCCGCGGCCCACACAGCTGCCTGACGTGAACTCTCCGAACCGTCCACCGCGGCGACAATCAGCGGTTCGATCGACTTCTCCCGTGTCTCGGCCACCTCGGGTCCCTTCCGTTCCACCATGTCTGTCCGGGAGACGTCCCGGCCGTCCCTGCCAGCATGCCCCATCTCGGCGCCGCGCCCCGGCGGCACCCGCGGTACTCGACGCCGCGAACACAGGGACCGGTGTGCGCAATGCACAGGCAACAGTAATGCAATCGGTCGGCAACCGGCTTCTGATGATCTCGGCGGATGTACGAATCCTGCTGCACCCCATACGATATCGCGCACGTGCTCCGACGCCGCTACGGTCTGCCGGTCGCCCTCGACAGCTACCGGCCGACGCTGGTCTGCGGGGCGCGCATCGGGGCGATCGACATCCCCGCGCACATGGCCGGCCCGGTGCTCGACGAACTGACGAACGCAGCGGCGGGCGAACAGATATCCGCCCCCGTGATCCGCAATCCGCGTGACACGGTGTGGACCTTCCTCGTCCGGCCGATCGGCCCGATCACCGCGGCACGACGGCGACAGCTGGCCGAAAGCGGGGTCACCGTGCGGGCACGCGGACGACGGGTGATCCTGCCGGTCACCGACAGCGGATTCGGATGGCGCTGGGTCGGCGAGCCCGCTCCCGGGCGATTGCGGCTGCCCCAGCGGGCGACGATTCTGGAGACGATCGATCGGGCGGACGGCGCTGACGAGGATCGCCGCCCACCCGGTCGTGTCAGGCTCCGTGCTTGCGGCGGCGGAACTCCTCGGCGATGAGACGCAGGCACGTGTCGTGCTCGGTTTCACCGGGATGAGCCTCGCGCCGCAGCCGCAACATGGCCTGCGGCAAACCGATGCCCAGCTCACTCGACAGCCGCACGGCATCGACCTTCGGCATTTCTGATCCTCCACGAACTTGTTTGAATTAGAACAGCAACCGTCTCTTCGTACCCGAGAGCGACCTCGGCGAACCCTCGAAAACATCTCGATCACATGAAGGCCGCTCACGGGCCGGGCGGCAGGAGCGAGGAGAGTCTACGACCACGGCGAATCCCCTCCGCACCGGCCCGGCACAAAGGGCGACAGCGTTTCCCGCGACGCCCCGATGGCCTGCGGAGGCACCATGGAGGCATGGGTCGGATCCGCATCGGAACCTCGGGCTGGGTGTACCCGCCGTGGCGCGGCGTGTTCTATCCCGAGGGCCTGCCGCACAAGAACGAATTGGCCTACCTGGCCCAGCGCTTCGACAGCGTCGAGATCAACGGATCGTTCTATGCACTACAGCGACCGTCGAGCTATCAGCGCTGGGCCGCGCAGACCCCATCGGATTTCCGTTTCGCCGTCAAGGGAAGCCGTTTCATCACCCACATGAAACGTCTGCGCGGCGGCGAGAGCGCACTCGCCAACTTCCTCGCCTCCGGCGTCCTCGCCCTCGAGGAAAAGCTCGGCCCGATCCTGTGGCAGCTGCCGCCGACCTTCCGCTACGACCCCGAGGCACTCGCCGGGTTCTTCCAGGCTCTGCCGCGCAGCACCGCCCACGCCGCCGAGATCGCCTGCCACCACGACCACCGCGTCACCGACCCGCACACGACCGTCGGCGCCGATCGTCCGATGCGGCACGCGCTGGAGATCAGGCATCCCAGTTTCCTGACCACGGAGTTCTGCGATCTGCTGCGCCGGTACGGCATCGCTGTCGTGGTGGCCGACACAGCGGGCACGTTCCCCCTCATCGAGGAAGTCACGGCCGATTTCGTCTACGTGCGGCTACACGGTCACGAGGAGCTCTACGTCAGCGGATACACCGACGAAGGTCTGGACATGTGGGCCGGCAAGATCCGCCGGTGGGCCGAGAAGGGCGACGTGTACGCCTATTTCGACAACGACGCCAAAGTGATGGCACCCCGTGACGCGCTCGCCCTCCGAGAGCGACTCGCCGACTGACGGCAGACCAGCCCCCCTTCCCTCGTTGCTTCGGTGAAGGTGATGTTCAGGTGTGGCCTGCGGTCACGTGCCGCGGTAATCATCAATAGATGGCAATATCTCCATATCGACACGGATAATCGGATATTGCGGTGACCCACTGCGGTAACCACTCCGCAACCGCCCTCGCCTACCGTGCCGAGGGCGGGTCGACGAACTCGCGCCGACGAGAAGGGACCGCGCCGTGAACCACGGGCACCTGCCGCGCTCATTCGGAGCCACCCTGCCCGACTGGGTGTTCGACGAACTGGCCCACTCCCCCACCCCGCTGCGCACCGACGCGGAACGGATGGAATTGGCGCTGCGATTGGCCGCACGCAACCCCCTCGAGGGGGCCGGCGGACCGTTCGCCGCGCTCGTCATCGACTCCCCCACCGGCGAGATCGTAGCGGCGGGCGTGAATCTCGTTCTGTCCAGTGGGCTTTCCGTCGCGCACGCCGAAGTCACAGCGCTCTCCCTCGCCCAGACCCGCGTCGGCGATTGGGACCTCGGGGCCGCGAGCGCCCCCGAGCGCGAACTCGTCGTGAACTGGCGACCGTGCGCCCAGTGCTACGGAGCCGTCCTGTGGTCGGGTGTGAAACGCCTCGTCATCGCCGGCGAGGGGCCCGAAGTGGAACAACTCACCGGCTTCGACGAAGGCCCGATGCGCCAGGACTGGGCCGAGCAATTGCGCCGCCGCGGCATCGAGGTCGTCATCGGCGTGCAACGCGAGCAGGCCGTGTCGATGTTCGCCGAGTACGGGCGCATCGCCGTCGAGCGCGGACTCACCGTCTACAACGCCCGCGGCGGCGCGTGATCGCTCGAGACGATCAGTTCCAGAGCACTGCGATCACGACATTGACGATGCCGAGGCCACCCGCGGCGTGCGTCATCCACGCGACGTCCTTGCCCTTCTTGGCGTCCGCGTGGCCGATCTCGGCGAAGGCGGCGACCGCCACGGCGATGACCAACTTGGTGCCGATCTTGGCCATGTCGGGGTCCTTGCCGAGCGAGTCGATCGACTCGGCCAGGCCGACGAGGATCACGCCGGTGAGGATCTGCAGGCGCGCACCCCACACCATCACCTCGTTCACCCTGGGCTGCCCGGCGGCGTAGCCGCCGATCAGCGCCGCGAGGCCGAGGAAGTGGGTGACGACGATCAAGTTGTAGACGACATCCATGGGACCAGAGGCTAATGGATGATCGCCTTGTCTACTACGTTCGGTAGTGAATTCGTCACGTCGTTTCGGTGACCTCTGATCGAGCACGAAGGTCATGCCTCACAGCGGGATACACAGGTCACGGTGGCCTCCCCGCTCGGCCGCGAAGGGGGCCGGCGACAGCGTTGCTCGAGCGCGACGCTGTCCGCGGCCGCACACGACTCGGTGCGCACGGCCCGAAAATGCTGGTGCCGCGCCGGATTTCCCGGTCGAAGCGCTGCGCCCGGCGACGGTGGGCGCGGTAGCCTGCTGCGACGCGACCCCCGATGACGGCTCGGCGGTTCGCCGGACGCCGATCCGCCGAGGAAGTGACCGATGCATCACCTGATGAGAAATGCGGCCTCGATCGCAGCCGCAGTGATCGCGATGGCATGGCCGGGTCCTGCGGGTGCCGCTCCTGGTGCGCCGGATGTGGGTCCGGCGGGGACGGCTCTGATGCACGGTGATCTCGCTTCGACCGATTCCACTCCGCATCCGGGTCCCGGGCCGGGCGCTCGGGCGGCCGCCTGGTCGATGCCCGGCGCGGTGTGCAGCGCGACATTCCTGACCTCGGAGGGTCGGCCGGTGGCGCTGTGCACAGCCTTCGTCGGGCTCGACCCGCTCACGGTTGTCTCGCCCACAGTGCTGATGTTCGACCCGATCACGGCGCGACCCGTCGCATCGCTGCAGCTGGCCGAAGGCGGCCTGCTGGGCGGGGTCTACGGCTATCTCGACAGCCGCGACCGGGTGGTGGTCGCCGACGGTTCGGGGGCGATCGTGAAGGTCGCGCACCATCGGGACGTCGACGGCGCCACCCAGCTGTTCGTCGACGAACGCATCGACCTCGGCGCACACATTCCCGCCGGTGACGCCGTCACCGGTGTGGCCCCGGACTACGAGGGTCGCATCTGGTTCGCCACGACCGGCGGCGTGATCGGCACCGTCGACGCGAACGGGCGGATCGGCCGCACCCGATTACCCGACGGGGAGAAACTCACCAACGGGCTGAGCATCCACCCCGGCGGCGCCTCGGTCCTCACCAGCCGCGCGCTCTACGAGATGCGCGCCGAGGGCATCGGTGTCCCGCAGATCGTGTGGCGGCGCGACTACGAGGCGGGCACCACCCGCAAGCCCGGTCAGCTCGCCGCCGGTTCGGGTACCACGCCGACCTATTTCGGGCCGGGCGGGGACAGCTGGGTGGCGATCGTCGACGACGCCGCGCAACCGCAGCTGATCGTCCTCCGCACCGCCGACGGATCGGTCGTGTGCCGCATGCCCGCTTTCGGCACCTCGGGGCAGGGCACCGAGAATTCGCCGATGGCGTGGGGGAACTCGCTGATCATTCCCAGCACGTACGGCTTCGCCTATCCCCCGAACGCGACCGACGGCCCCAGCGATCCCCCGCATGCCGCCTTCCGCGGCGGCATGACCCGCATCGATGTCGCCGAGACCGGGTGCGCGCGGGTGTGGGAGAGCGAGGACCGGATGGCTACCCTGCCCAAGCTCTCCCGCGCCGACGGATCGATTCACGCGTTGGCCTACGGTCCGGCTCCCGCCCACGGTGGCGTGCAGCAACTCGGACCCGTCTACTACAGCGCTGTCGATGTCGAGACCGGGCAGCGGCGCGCACACGTGCAGGTGGGCGTCGCACCGATCGACGAGCCCTTGCAGCTCACCGGGACGATCGGACCCGACGGATCGTTCTGGCAGGGCACGTTCGGGCGGATGCTGAAGATCGTGCGCGCATCGTGAACTCAGTCCGCGGTCAGGGCGGCGGCCAGCAGCGGCCAGGAGCGGCGGAAGTCCTCCGCCCAGTAGGCCCAGGTGTGCGTGCCGCCGCGACGCAGCTCGAGCGTCGCCGGAATTCCCGACTCGAGGAGACGGTCGGACAATTGGCGAGCGCAGTCGGCGGCGATCGCCTCCAATGCTCCGCCGATCACCAGTTGGTCGGCGAATTTCCGTAGGTCGCCCTCGGTTCCTGGCGCGTCCAGGGTGTCGTGTTCGCCCGGCAGGCCCGAACCGGCGGACAGATAGACCGCGGTGCCGCGCAGTTCCTCGACTCGCAGGTATGGGTCGTTGGCAGCCCACCGGGGATCCTCCGGCGGTCCCCAGAGGTTGGCCGGGTCGCCGCCGCGGATACGGACCACGGTGTTCACGATGGCGCGACCGCGCGCGTCACTGGTTCTGGCGCAACCGCTGTAGGCGCCGATCGCCCGGTAGAGACCCGGAGCGCCCAGGGCGAGCTGGAAGACCGAGGTTCCCGCCATCGAGATCCCCGCGATCGCATTGGCTCCGTTGCCGTGGAAAGCGTCGTCGACGAGCGGCGGCAGTTCTCGGGTCAGGAACGTCGCCCACCGTTGGGTGCCCAGGGCCGGGTCCTCGGCGTGCCAGTCGGCGTAATAGCTGGCCTCACCGCCGAGCGGCATCACCAGAGTGACCTGTTCGTCTTCGAGAAACGTTGTCACATCGGTCTTCTCGAACCAGTTGCCGCCGTCGTCGCCGCCGGAGATGCCGTTGAGCAGGTACACCGTCGGTGCGGGAATCCGCCGGTCGGCGGCGGCGCGGACCCGCACCCGCACATCGGTGTCCATCGCCGCGGAGTACACGTCGAGTTCGTAGTCGCGGCCGGAATCGAGCACGGTTGTCCGGGAGATGCGCGCCGCAGACGCGACGGTGTCCGTGGGCCCGGCGACGGCGTACCCCCCTGCCCCGAGTGCCGTTCCGACGACGGCGGTGAGAGCGACGAGCATGCGAACGCGAGGGTCGGCCACCTGTCGGAATCTAACGCACGTCGTCCCGGCCCACGGGGGTTCCGGTAGGACGGGGCGTCAGCGCACCACGACCATCGGGCACTCCACCATGTGCAGCAGCGCATTGCTGGTGGAGCCGAGCTGCATGCCGGTGAAGCCACCTCGGCCGCGACTTCCGACGACCAGCATCTGAGCCTGCGCCGCGGCCTGGTGCAGAGCGCGAACCGGGCGGTCGGAGACCACGATCCGGCGGATCGTCACCTCCGGGTAGTCCTGTCCGTACCCGGCCATCCGCTCGGCCAGCACCGCCTCCTCCGCGGTCCGGATCGCCTCCCAGTCGGCCGGAAGGCAGACGGTGCTGGTGTCGCACCAGGAGTGCACCGCCACCAGATCGACCCCGCGGCGAGCGGCCTCCGCGACGGCGAAATCCACCGCCGCCGCGCTGTGCCGGCTCCCGTCCACGCCGACGACCACCGGCGCCCGGCGCAGAGGCTCGTCGTGGACAGGCCGGTCGGGAATCACCGCCACCGGACACGTCGCGTGCCGCACCACCGCCGTCGTCACGGATCCGAGCAGTCCGGGCAGGTACGCGCCCGTGCCGCGGCTGCCCAGCACGATCATGCGCACCGTGGCCGAGCGCTCCAGCAAGGTGGGGATCACGAGGTCCGCGCAGACCTCGGTGGTGATGTCCGGGCCGGTCTTCTGCTCAGCTGCCACCGCCTCGCTCGCGATCCGCGCGGCCGCGGCGACCACGCCTTCGCCTTCCCCGCGCCGGCGTTCCCGATCGGCCGCCGACAGGATGCGCGCGGGTCCGGCGCAATCGTCGATCGCGGTGAAGACGTGCAGCGGGGCGTTGTGCAGGGCGGCGGTCACCGCCGCCCAGGCGGCTGCCTGCTGCGAGCTCGGTGAGCCGTCCACCGCCACCAGGATCGGCGCGTTGCCCGGAGTCTCCCGTGCGCTCATACCTTCTCCCTCCACGGTTCCTCGTCGAACTCGCCTGCTCGCTCGGCCGCGTCGATCGGCTCGGTGTCGCCGGTCGGTCTGGTCGTCCGGGGGCTTGCGGTCGAGTCTGCCGTAGTCGGGGGTGTCGCTGCCAGGACCGCCCGCTCCCCACGATCCGGATCCGATTCCGCCGACCGACGTTTCGCCGCAGCAGTTCGCGGCTAGATTCCAGACATGTCCATCGACTGCTCGAGCGTCGTCCCCGGTGCCCGTGACGAGGTCTTCGCCTGGCATGCCAGGCCGGGCGCCTTCACCCGACTGGCGCCGCCCTGGCAGCCGGTCACGCTGATCGCCGAAGCGGATTCCCTCGCCGACGGGCGCGCCGTGCTCGGGTTGCCGGGTGGATTGCGCTGGGTGGCCGAGCACGACCCCACCGGCTACGAGCCGCCGCAGCGGTTCGTCGATGCCGTGGCCGCCGACGGGCTCGCCTCGGCGCCGATCGCGCGGCTGCTGCACTGGCGTCACACCCACGAGTTCGAACAGGTCGACGCCGACCACACCCGGGTGATCGACCGGGTGGACACCCCGATTCCGGCCGCCGCGCTGCGCTCGATGTTCGACTACCGCTACCGCCAGCTCAGCGGCGACCTGCTCGCCCATCGCCGGGCCTGCGAGCACGGCCTCGGCCCGTTGACGGTCGCGGTCACCGGCGCGTCGGGGCTGGTGGGCACGGCGGTCTGCGCGTTCCTCGGCACCGGGGGGCATCGGGTGCTGCGCCTGGTGCGCCACACCCCGAAGGGCCCCGGCGAACGCCGCTGGGATCCCGATGACCCCGATGCCGGCCTGCTCGACGGGGTGGACGCGGTGGTCCATCTGGCAGGCGCCTCCATCGCCGGGCGCTTCACCGAGCAGCACAAACGCGCCGTCGCCGACAGCCGGATCGAGCCCACCCGTGCCCTCGCCGAGCTCGCCGCCCGTACCGGGGTTTCCCGCTTCGTCAGCGCCTCGGCCATCGGCTACTACGGCTACGACCGAGGCGATCAGACCCTCACCGAGGACGCCGGACGTGGCGACGGTTTCCTCGCCGAACTCGTCACGGACTGGGAAGCGGCGACCCGTCCTGCCGAAGAGGCGGGAATCCGCACGGTCCTGGTCCGCACGGGCATCGTCCTGTCGCCCCGCGGCGGCACCCTGCGCCTGCTGCGACCACTGTTCGCCGCCGGTCTGGGCGGGCGGATCGGCAGCGGCGAGCAGTGGTTCTCCTGGATCGGGCTCGACGACATGGTCGATATCTACCACCGTGCGCTCTGGGACGACACGCTGTCCGGACCGGTCAATGCCGTCGCCCCGAACCCGGTGCGCAACAGCGAATTCACCCGGGTGCTGGCACGGGTCCTGCACCGCCCCGCCCTGCTCCCGGTGCCCGGTTTCGGACCAGCGCTGCTGCTCGGCGCCGAAGGCGCGCGTGAACTCGCGGCCGCCGACCAGCGCGTTCTGCCCAGTCGGCTGGTCGCTGCCGGGCACTCGTTCCGGCATCCGGAACTCGAGGGCGCGCTGCGCCACATGCTCGGTCGCACGGGCAGCTGAGACAGCGCCGACCTCACCCCGCCCGATCTACGACGCCGGGTAGTATGCAAGGCGTGCGGACGGCGGTTCACGAGGGAGCAGCGGCGGCGCGCGGTGCGCTCGTCGGGGCGACCGCCGGAGCCGTCAGTCTGGCTGCCCATCCGCTCGGCGGCGGGACCGTCCATCTCTCGCAGGCCGGGCTCGTCCAATTGGTCGGTGCGTGCGCGGCCGTCGGAGTCGCCGCGGGGTCGCGGCGGGGCCGGGTCGGCCGCGTCGAGTTGGTGGTGTTGCTCGCCGCCGGGCAGGGCATCGGGCACGCGGCGCTGACTGTGGGCCGTCCGCATTCGGCTCACCTGACGCTCGCCATGGTGTTCGCCCATCTGGTGGCGATGCTGTGCGCGGCACTGCTGATCCGGGCCGCGGAGGCCGGACTGCTCGCGGCCGCCTCGGGCGTGCGTCGCGCTCTGGCCGCGCTCGTCGGCGCGTTTCGGTGGGAGTACGCCCCGGTCGTGCTCGTCGGTGCGGAACCGGCGGTCCGCTCCGGGTGGTTGCTGTCCGGTGGCGCGGGAACCCGCGGACCTCCGCGGCGACGTTGAGTTCTTCTCGATGAAGGACGAGCGTGCCGGCGCGTCGTAGTGGCCGGATCGTGCGCCCGTCCTCATGTCGGCGACGCCCGTTGCGCGTCGTCACCTCTTCACGGACGCCCACGCGGGCGCCTACGTGGACTGCCACGCGGGACCCCTACGCGGCACTGCCACGCGGGACGCCTACGCGTCCGTGCCGCATCCGAACTCGAACGGAGTCTTCTCCCATGATCAAGCGATCCCTGCACCGTCGCGTCGCCGGCCTCGCCGTCGTCGCGATCACCCCCTTTCTGCTGAACGCCTGCTCCAGCGACAGCTCGCCCGCCGAAACCACCGCGGCCCAGGAAGTCACCATCGAGGACCAGTGGATCAAGGCCGCCGACAGCGGCATGTCCGCCGCCTTCGGTGTGCTCACCAATACCGGCGACAGCGAACTGACCATCGTGTCGGCCACCAGCCCGGCCTCCCAACGCGTCGAACTCCACGAGGTCGTGGTCGACGCGGCAGGCGCCTCCACCATGCGTGAGAAGGAAGGCGGCTTCGTCGTGCCCGCGGGCAGCACCTTGACGCTGGCGCCCGGTCACGAGCACATCATGTTCATGGGCCTCAACGGCCCGCTGCGCACCGGTTCGGAAGTGCCCGTGACCCTGTCCTTCGACGACGGCTCGACGACGACATTCACCGCGCAGGTCCGCGACTTCGCGGGCAATCAGGAGAACTACGTGCCCAACTCCGGGCACGGCGCTCCGGCGACCCCGGCGACTCCGGCGACCCCGAATGACGGTGCCTGAGCGCGAACAGGCGCGGGGTTGGTCACGGCGGCGGCTGCTGGGAGCGGGCGCCGTCGCGGCGGGCGCGGCGGGCGCCGCCGGGCTCGGGGCGGGAACTCTCGCGCGCGGCAGTGGCGAGAGCGCGGCACCTTCGGCCGGGGCGACCGAACCGTTCCACGGCGAGCACCAGGCCGGGATCGCCACCCGGCCGCAGCGGCACGCCACCTTCCTGGCCTTCGACCTGCGCCCCGGCCTCGACCGCGACGACATCATCGGCCTGCTGAAGATCTGGACGGCCGATGCCGCGCGCCTGACCGGAGGCGAACCCGCCCTCGCCGATACCGAACCGGAACTGGCGGCCCGCCCCGCGCGGCTCACCGTCACCGTCGGATTCGGCCCGGGCGTGTTCGCCGTCTCCGGGTTGGACCGCCACCGGCCCGCCTGGCTGGGACCGCTGCCGCCGTTTGCCATCGACCGGCTCGATCCGGCGTGGTGCGACGGCGACCTGCTCCTCCAGATCTGCGCGGAGGAAGCCACCACCGTGGCGCACGCGGTCCGAGTGCTCTCCCGCAGCGTCACCTCCCTGGTGACCGTGCGCTGGGTGCAACGCGGCTTCCGCGACGCCGAGCCCGGCCGCACCCCGCGCAATCTCATGGGGCAGGTCGACGGCACGGTCAATCCCACGCCCGGCGTGGAATTCGACCGGCTGGTGTGGGACGACGGGGCGGCGACCCCGTGGCTGGCCGGCGGCACGTCCCTGGTGCTGCGCCGCATCGCGATGAACCTCGACACCTGGGACCAGATCGACCCGGCCGGACGCGAGCTCACCATCGGCCGCACGCTGGCCACCGGCGCCCCGCTGACCGGCACGAAGGAGTTCGACGACCCCGACCTCACCGCCGTCGACTCGTTGGGTATCCCGGTCATTCCACCGTCGTCGCACGTCGCGCGCGCCAGGCGCACCCACCCCGGCGAGCAGTTCCTTCGACGTGGCTACAACTACGACGACGCTCCGGGCCCGGGCCAGATCTCCAACTCCGGCCAGCTGTTCACCGCCTACCAGCGCGACCTGCACACCCAATTCCTTCCGGTGCAGGCACGCCTGGCGGAGTTCGACGCTCTCAACGAGTGGACGACCCCCATCGGCTCGGCGGTGTTCGTCCTGCCTCCCGGTGTGCCGGAGCCGGGCGGGTACCTCGGGCAGACCCTGTTCGAAGCATGACCCGGCGGGGTGGCCGGCTGAGCGCCGACGCCGCCCCACCGGCGAGCTCTGCTCAGACCATCGAGGTGGGTCAGCTGCTGATCGACGTTCGCGCTGCGAGCACTTCGGCCGCCCCTCGACACCAGCCGTCGATCACCCGCGCGACGGGGTCGACGGCGGTGACCAACCCGACGCCCTGCCCGGCGTCGACCGGCAGCACGCGCGGATCGTCGGCGGCTATCCCGGCACGCAGGGCATCCTGGGCGTCGGTGTCGGTGCGCAGAGCGTCCTCGCGTCCGGTCCACCTGGTGACGAAATCGTTCCGCAGGACTCGCGACGGAAAACGGGCCGGCCACGGATAGCCCAAGGCCACATCGACAGCAGTGGTCACCACGGTGTCGGTCCCGTCGGCGGCGAGCATCGCCCGTCGACCGGCGGCCGACAGCGAGGATTCGGCGCACGCCGCCAAGGCGGTGCCGATCCACGCGCCGCCCGCGCCCGCGGCGAGCACCGCGGCCAGGCTCGCGGCGGAACCGATCCCGCCCGCGGCCAGCACAGGGGTGTCGACGGCGGCGAGCACCGCGTCCAGCAGCGGCAGGGTGGCCATGTCGACCGCGCCGTGTCCGCCACCTTCGAGTCCACGCGCGACGAGGACGTCGACTCCGGCGTCGGCGGCACGGCGGGCGTGATCGGCGGTGAACACCTGGGTGGCGGTGCGGATGCCGTGCGACCGCACGCCCGCGACCCAGGACAGGTCCGTGCCGAAGGAGATCGCGATCAGCGCGGGGCGGGCGGCGACGGCAACCTCGAGCAACTCCGGGCGGGCGGCGACGACCCAGTCGACGAGGCCGATGCCGAACGAGGCGGTGACCGGCTCGACGTGGGCGAGTTCGCGGCGCAGGGCATCGGCTGTCGCGGCGCTGCCCATACCGATCATGCCGAGTCCACCCGCCGCGCTGACCGCCGCGGCCAGCCGGCCTCCGGCCACCCCGCCCATGGGCGCGTTCACCACCGGAACACGCAGGCCGAGGGCGCGCGACCACGGCGTGGCGAGAATGTGTTCGACGGCGGAGCCTGGCGGGAACTGCGCGGTCTCATCAGCGGGCGGCACAGCTCCATGCCAGCACAGCCGGGATCGGCCGCGGCAAGCGGGTCCCGCCGAAGCGCAGCGGCACCGCGGATCTGTGACAGAACACGAATCCTGGTTCACTTTCGGCTATTGTCCTGTACCAGAGCAACCGCTCGACGGGACATCGACGACGCCGGCCCGGCCGCGTTTCGTCATATCCCGGCCAGGCCAGGCGGTCACCGCAACGGACCGCTCGTTCCCGCGAGGAGCACCATGTACCCCGGCGCACACGTCGACCACTTCCCGGACAAGCCCGCGGTGGTCATGGCCGAATCCGGCGAGACGCTGACCTATCGGGAGCTGGAGGACAACTCGATCCGGCTCGCGCGGTACCTGCGCGAGGCCGGGCTGCGTCGCGGCGACCACATCGCGCTGGTGTCGGGCAACGATCCCAAGATCTACGAGGTCTACTGGGCCGCATTGCGATCCGGGCTTTACATCACCGCCGTCAACTGGCACCTGGCGCCCGCCGAGATCGCCTACATCGTCGACGATTGCGGAGCGAAGGCGCTGATCGTGTCGGCCGATCTGTCCGAGGCCGCGCAGGCGATCGTCGAGCAGACTCCGAAGGTGGAACTGCGCATCGCCTACGGCGGCGAGGTCCCCGGCCACGCGTCCTACGAAGACGCGCTGGCTTCCTCCTCGGCCGAGCCGATGGAAGATCAGCCGCGCGGCACCGACATGTTGTACTCCTCGGGCACCACCGGCAGGCCGAAGGGCATCAAGCAGCCGCTGCCGGAACGCCAGGTCGGCGACGCCCCCGGCGACACCTACACCGCGATCTTCGGCCCGATGTACGGGTTCGACACCGAGACCGTGTATCTGTCCCCGGCGCCGCTGTATCACGCCGCGCCGCTGCGTTTCGGCGGCGTCGTGCACGCCCTGGGCGGCACGCTGGTCGTGATGGAGAAGTTCGACGCCGAGAAGGCGCTGGCAGCCATCGAGAAGTTCTCGGTCACCCACAGCCAGTGGGTGCCGACCATGTTCGTGCGCATGCTCAAGCTCGACGAGTCGGTGCGCAACCGCTACGACGTGTCCAGCCTGAAAGTTGCCGTGCACGCCGCGGCACCGTGTCCGGTCGAGGTCAAGCGCGCGATGATCGACTGGTGGGGCCCGGTGCTGCACGAGTACTACGCCTCCACCGAGGCCAACGGCGTCACCTTCATCGACAGCGAGCAGTGGCTGCGCAAGCAGGGCTCGGTCGGCAAGGCGGGGCTGGGCGTCATCCGCATCTGCGGCGAGGACGGCGCGGAGCTGCCGACCGGCGAGATCGGCACCGTGTACTTCGAGCGCGAGGTGGCGCCGTTCGCCTACCACAACGATCCGGCCAAGACCGCCGAGGCGGCTCACCCCGAGCATCCGACGTGGACCACCACCGGCGATATCGGCTACATCGACGACGAGGGCTACCTGTTCCTCACCGATCGCAAGGCTTTCATGATCATCTCCGGCGGCGTGAACATCTACCCGCAGGAGATCGAGGACGCGCTCGCCCTGCATCCGAAGGTGCTGGACGTGGCCGTGATCGGCGTGCCCGACGAGGAGATGGGCGAGTCGGTGAAGGCGGTCGTACAGGCGGCGCCCGGGGTGCAGACCGGACCGGAGCTGGCGAGCGAACTGCGCGAGTACCTGCGCGAGCGGATCGCCCACTACAAGGTTCCCCGCAGCTTCGACTTCGCCGAGGACCTGCCCCGCACGCCCACCGGCAAGCTGGTCAAGGGCAAGCTGCGCGCCCAGTACGTCTGAGAAGTCCCGAGCCGTTCGGTCATGGCGGGCGGCTCGGAGCAGGACGCGCGGCGGACTGTTCGACGAGACGCAGGACGGTCCGGGCCCCGCGAGGGCCCGGACCGTCCCGGCAGCGACCTCGACTACACGGGATTCGGGGGCACCCGAAGCGCTTCATCGAGCCTTCTGGCATCTCGGCGGACCCCGATCGCGGTGATGATCTCCATCACGCCGAGCACGATCAGCCAGATCCCCGCCACCAAGGTGAGGGTGGCGATCGAGGTGACCGGCCAGATCACCAGGACCACACCGGCGACGACGGTCAGCACGCCGAAGAAGCCCTGCCAGCCGCGTCCGGGCAGGGCGGGCTCGGACACCACGGCCACCAGCAACGCGACGCCGCGGAACAACCAGCCGATGCCGATCCACAGCCCGAGCAGCAGGATCGAGGCCAGTTCGTCGCGGAAGCAGAACACCCCGACCACGATCGACAGCGCGCCGCTGAGAAAATACAGCACCCGCATGCCCGCGGACCTGGTCGCGCCGAATGCCGAGATCAATTGCAGCACACCGGAGACCACCAGGTAGATGCCGAACAGGATGCCTGCCACCAGCAGTGTCTTGCCGGGCCACACCAAGATCACGATGCCGAGCAATATCGAGATAACACCGGTCACGAGAATCGCCTGCCACGCCGATCTGGCGAGTGTCTGGACCGGCCCTTCCACCACGTTTTCCGTTGTCATGGGCAGATGCTATTCCGGGCGAAGGGATTTGCCCCGGATATGCCGCGGCCCGTCACCGAGTCACCGTTCACCGGCCCTCGCCAGCGATGTTCACCATCCAGGCGATGCCGAAGCGGTCGACGCACATGCCGAACTCGTCGCCCCATATCTGCTTCTCCAGCGGCACGGTCACGACACCACCGTCACCGAGTCGTTCCCACCAGCGGCGCAGCCGGTCCGCGTCCTCGCCGCTGAGGCTGATCGAGATGCTGCTGCCCTCCTGGTACTGCATGTCCGGCGGGGTGTCCGCGGCCATCAGCGTGAAACCGTCAGCGGTCTCGAGCTGCCCGTGCATCACCAGCGAGCCGAGGTCTCCTGCCGCGTCTCCGACGTCGCCGAAGGTCTGGATCGACAGGGTTCCGCCGAAGACGTCGCGGTAGAACTCGAGCGCCTGCCTGGCTTCGGTGCGGAAGCTGATGTAGGGGTTGAGCTTGCACGCCATGACCAATACTCCTCGTCGTGGGAATTCGGCTGGGAGATGCGTCCAGCTGGGAGAACACCGCCGAGGCGGCCGGGATCGACGATACTGCCCGCGGCGCGCAGTGGGATCGATTACGCCGTAGCTGATCAACGTTTATCGCCGCCACGCCAGGGGAAGTCCTCATCCAGTGACTCTCGCTGCGTGCGCCGAAGCCGGGCCTCGGGTGAGCGAGTCGGGGACCACGAACCGAAGGCTGCTAGGAGAGACGAAGGTGGCGGAACTACTCGTGCTTCAGGCACGCGGGCTGGGCGCTCTGCTCACCGCGGTCCCGGCACTCCGCGCACTGCGGAGAGCCGAGCCGGGTCACCGCATCGTGCTCGCCGCACCGCAACGGCTCAAGCCGATCGTGGACCTCATCTCCTCGGTCGACACCCTGCTGCCGACCTCCTCCCCCGACACCCTGCGCTGGGACGCCCCCGCCCCCGCACTCGCGGTGAACCTGCACGGACCGGGCCCGGAGAGCATCGCCGCCCTGAACCGGACCGGCGCCGACCGAGTGCTCACCCACCGTCATCAGGCGTATCCCGAGATCGACGGACCGCAATGGCAGCCCGAGGTGCACGACACCGAACGCTGGTGCCATCTGCTCGAATCCCGCGGCATCGTGGCCGACCGCCGCAACCTGGGCCTGGTGCCGCCGGTGGCGACGACCAGCCATCGCGACTGCGTCGTCGTCCACATCGGCGCCGGCGCTCCCGCGCGGCGCTGGCCGGCCGAACGGTTCGCCTCGGTCGTCCGCCATCTACTGGTGCTGGGCCGCGAGGTGGTGCTCACCGGCGACGAGTTCGAACGCGATATCGCCCTCACCGTCGCCGCCCGCGCGGGACTGGGCCGAGACCGGGTGCTGGCGGGCGCGCAGAACCTCATCGAACTGGCCGCGACGATCGCCGAGGCCGCCCTGGTCATCAGCGGCGACACCGGTATCGCGCATCTGGCGACCGCGTTCGGTACCCGCACCGTGCTGCTGTTCGGCCCGACCCCGCCACGCTGCGCCGGACCGCCGCCACACCTGATGGGCAGGCATGCGGTGCTGTGGACGGGACGGTACGGCGACCCCTTCGCCGACGCACCCGACCCCGGCCTGCTCGAAATCGACGTGGCCGATGTGGTAGACGCCGCCGCGCGGCAGCTCACCCGCCGCACCTGGTCGGGCACCGCCCCTGGGGACCGCCGCCCGACCGGCTTTCGCCGGGTCGGCTGACCAGCTGGGGCACACTCACGGGGGTCCACGTTCGGGATCCGCCTCCGCCAGCGCCGCCGCATAGGCCGCCAACGCACTCGGCCAGAACTGTTCGAGGTAGTCACGGGCATCACCGAGCCCCCTCGGATCCAGGCTGTACATCCGGCGATTGCCGAGCGGACGCCGCATCACCAGGCGCGCGGCCCGCAGCACCTTCAGATGCTGGGAAACCGCCGAACTGCTCACCCGGGCGATCGCGGCCAGTTCGTTCACGGAGTGCGGGCCGCGTGCCAGCGTTTCGAACAACGCCCGCCGGGTGGGGTCGGCCAGCGCTTCGAGCGCCCGCACTCCGTTAGTCACCACTTCAATAGTCTGCGCAGCTGTGCGCGATTCTTCAAGATCGCCCCTATAACGCATAAAGCCAGCTTGTCACCGCTGACACGGCATGTCTTGATCACATCGTTATCTGAATCGAGCGTTTTCCCAGGACTGTGAAGGTAGCCACAGGATTGCGGACACCACCGCGCACTGTCGTAACTTCATCGGCATGCCCGTGACCGATTCGTTACCGACTGTTCGTCCGAGCACCGCCGCATCCCGTCGCCGCCGCGCCGCTGGCCGCTCGCTCGCCCTCGCCGCCGCGGTCGGCATCAGCCTCACCACCGTCAACGCATTCGGACCTGAGGAGGCAGGTGCCGCCTCCGCCGCCGAGATCGTCCGCACCCCTCGCGTGCTCATCGACTCGACCACCGACCTGACGAAGTTCACCGCCTTCTCTTCGCGTGAAGTCACGAGCCCGGAACTCCCGCCGCTGCCCGGACTCCCCGAGATCACCGTCGAACAGACCCCGTGGGCGGAGCATCTTCTCGCCCAGCTGGCGCCGCCTCCCCCGCCCCCGCCCGCGCCCCCGCGCCCGACCACCGTCCGGCCTACCGCGGGTGTGCTCACCTCGGGCTTCGGCTACCGCTGGGGCGCCATGCACGCGGGCCTGGACTTCGGCGACCCGCTCGGCGCACCCATCGCGGCCGTCACCGACGGCGTCGTGATCGAAGCCGGGCCGGCCGGCGGATTCGGTCTGTGGGTTCGTGTCCAGCAGGACGACGGCTCCATCGGCGTCTACGGCCACATGAACGACATCCTCGTCTCCGTCGGCCAGCCTGTCCGCGCGGGCGACGTGATCGCCACCGTGGGCAGCCGCGGTTACTCCACCGGCCCGCACCTGCACTACGAGGTGCATCTGCCCGGGGTCGGCCCGATCGACCCGGCAGGTTGGCTGAGCGCGCGCGGCATCGACGTGCACCACTGAGTCGCGCCCACCCGGGGCACCGCCCTCAGCGCAGCCGTTCCGCCTCACGAGCGAGCTTCACCAGCGCGACGCTCAGATCGTGCAGTTCCTCGGCGCTCGCCCCCTCCTCGATCGCCGTCGCGATGTCCTCGGCCGCACAGCGCGCCGCGAACCAACGGTCGGCCAGATCGGCGGCCTCCTGAGCACTGAGGATCACCGAATCCTCCGGGATTCCGGTGCCTTTCACACTGTTGCGGTGCTCGTAGGCACGCTGCCTGCACGATTGACGGCAGTAGCGGCGCCGGCGCCCCGACTCGGACTCCACGATCTCCCGCCCGCACCACAGGCAGGCCAGCAAGCGCCGCGTCATGGGCCAAGAGACTAGTGCGTCACACGCGGATTCGCGCGCGGACCCCGCGACATGCGCCCGCTACCCGGCACATGCCGGCGACGGCCGCGAGCAGCACCGACCGTGCCACCGACTAGAATGGAACGGTTCGCCGATCGCCGGATCGGGAACGAAGACGCGGATTCAGGCGTTGTCCTTTACAGGCGTTGTCCTTACCGGCACTTCGGATACACAGGGACACTCGGACACACAGGGAGAGGCACACCATGGCAGATCGCGTACTCCGGGGCAGTCGGCTCGGAGCGGTGAGCTACGAGACCGACCGCGACCACGACCTCGCTCCGCGCCGCATCGCCAGGTACCGGACCGACAACGGCGAAGAGTTCGACGTTCCCTTCGCCGACGACGCGGAGATCCCGCCCACCTGGCTGTGCCGCAACGGCCAGGAAGGCATCCTGCTCGAAGGCAGCACCCAGGAAGCCAAGAAGGTCAAGCCGCCGCGTACCCACTGGGACATGCTGCTCGAGCGCCGCAGCAAGGAAGAGCTCGAAGAGCTGCTCAAGGAGCGCCTCGATCTGCTCAAGACCCGCCGCCGCGGCTGACTCGTCGCACAGCACCGACAAAGGCCGTTCCCCCACTGCGGAGGGAACGGCCTTTGTCGTGGAGCGGACAGCGGGTGAGCGCGGTCTAACGGCTGGCGACCTTGCGGTAGCGCAGCAGAGCCATCGGCATGGCGATCGCCAGGATCACCACCGAGCAGAGCACGGCGTACTCGACGCAGTGCTCGGCGGGCCAGCCGGTGGGCTGGCGAAAGAACGGCGGCGCACCGTTCTCGAAGAGCTTCCGTCCGGACGCGGCGACCGCGGTGATCGGATTCCACTCCGCGATGACCCGCAGCGGACCGGGCAGCGCGGCGGCGGAGATGAACGCCGAGGAAATGAAGGTCAGCGGGAACAGCCAGATCAGCCCCGCACTCTGGGCCACCTCCACATTGGGTGAGAGCAGACCGGTCAGCGCGCCGACCCAGGACATGGCGAAGGCGAACAGCAGGATGATGCCGAAGGCCAGCGTCGCGTCGGCGATCGAGCCGTTGATGCGCCATCCGACGATGTAGCCACAGCCGACCATGACCGCCAAGCTCAGGACACTGACCACCAGGTCCGACAGCGTGCGGCCCATCAGCACCGCCATCCGCGACATCGGCAGCGCGCGCATCCGGTCGATGATGCCCTTCTGCAGGTCGCCCGCCAGGCCGACGGTGGTGAAGGCCGCGCTGAACGCGACGGTCTGGGTGAAGATGCCCGCCAGCAGGAACTCGCGGTACTGGCTGCCGCCCAGAGAAGCGCCGAAGATGTAGGCGAACAGGAACACGAACATCAGCGGCTGGATGGTGGCGGTGACCAGCAGGGTCGGCACGCGCAGGATGGTCAGTAGATTGCGGTGCGCGACGATGGCACTGTCCCTGACGAACCGAAATCTGGGCGAATACTCCAGCGCCACAATGTTTTTCGTCGGAGGTATGGGCGCGAGTTCTTCCCGCGTCGGTTCGGTGGCGGTGGTCACGACAGGATCTCCTCGGGCACGTCGTCGGTTTCCGGTTCGGCATCGCCGGTGGCGGGGCTGCCGGTGAGGGACAGGAACACGTCGTCGAGGCTGGGCCGGTGCACATTCGCGTCGAGCACCCACACGCCCGCGTCGTCGAGTCTGCGCAGCGCCTCCACCATGGTCCTGGTTCCGTCGCCGACCACCACCGAGATCTCGTCGCCGCCGGATTCGTGCCGGGGTTCGCCCAGTCCGACCTCACCGAGCACGGTCAGCGCGGGCTTCGCATCCTGACCGGCGGCCAGGGTCACGGTGAGCCGGTCACCGCCGATGGCGGACTTGAGTTCCTCCGCGGAACCGCGGGCGATGACCCGGCCGTGGTCGATCACCACGATCCGGTCGGCCAGCATGTCGGCCTCCTCGAGATACTGGGTCGTGAGCAGGACCGTGGTCCCGTCCTCGACCAGTTCGCCGATGACTCGCCACATGTCGAGCCTGCCGCGCGGGTCCAGCCCGGTGGTCGGCTCGTCGAGCACCACCACCGGTGGCCGGGTGACCAGCGCACCCGCCAGATCGAGGCGGCGCGCCATGCCACCGGAGTAGGTGCCCGCCCTGCGATCGGCAGCCTCCTCGAGGCCCAGTTCGCTCAGCAGCGTCCTGGCACGCTGGGCGGACTCCTGCCTGCTCATGCCGTAGAGCCGGGCGACCATGCGCAGATTTTCGAAACCGGTGAGATTGGCGTCGATCGCGGCGTACTGGCCGGACAGTCCGATGCGGGGCCGGGCCGCAGCGGGGTCGCGCAGCACATCGACGCCCGCCACGCGCACCGAGCCCGCACTGGGGCGCAGCAAGGTGGTGACGATCCGGACGGTGGTGGTTTTCCCCGCGCCGTTGGGGCCGAGCAGGCCCATCACCGTGCCTGCCGGGATCTCCAGATCGATACCGTCGAGCACGCGGGTCTTGCCGTAGTTCTTGACCAGTCCGTGCACTTCCACAGCCGTGCTCATCTGCGCCCGCCTTCGTCCCGGCGCACGCCGGTGGCCTCACTCACCAGAGTTCTCCTTCGTCGGATTCACTGCTCGGTCGCCATCACTGCTCGATCGGATCCCGGCCGTCCAGATGGCCGCGCAGCAGCGGGCCGATCCGGTCGAGCACTTCGGGGGTGGTCATCGCCGCGTGCGAGCACGGCACCGCGTGCTCGTGCACCCGGCCGGCGACGAACGGCTGCCAGGCCGCCGCGCACCGATCGGGATCGGCGAGGTTGATCTCGTCGTCGGCCGCGTGGAAGAACACCAGGTCGCCGTCGAACACGCGGGGCCGGAAACCGTGCGCGAGCACCGTGCCGGTGGCGTACTCGCGGAACAGGCCACGCAACTGGTCGTCGGTCAGCGCCGCGAACGGTCCCGGCTGAGCCCGCAGCAGCCGCGCCGCCTGATCGGCGTCGAGTTCGGCGCCCGCCTGGTCGCCGAGGTCGATGCCGAACTCGGCGAGGATCTCGGCCACCGAGGGCACCGCCCGGTCCAGCCAGCGATCGGTGAGCCGGTGGCTGTCGAGCATCGCCAGGGTCGCCACCTCGTCGCCGTCCTCGCGCAGCCGCACCGCGATCTCGTGCGCGATGAGACCGCCCAGCGACCAGCCGGCCAGATGGTAGGGGCCCTGCGGCTGCGTCGCGCGGATGACGCCGACGTAGTGCTCGGCCGCCTCGTCCATCGATGGGAAACCCGCGGTCCCGGTGACGTGCGGGGATTGCAGGCCGAACACCGGCAGGTCCGAGGGCAGGTGGGCCAGCAGTCCGGCGTAACACCAGGACAATCCGACACCGGGGGGCACGCAGAACAGCGCGGGCCGCGCGCCGCCGGAACGCAACGGCAGTACCGGCGCCAGCGCCGCGGAGACCGCGGCCGTGGGATCGGCGTCGGACAGCTTGGCCGCGACCGCCGCGGGAGTGGCGTCGGCGAACATGACCTGTACCGGCATGTCGATGCCCACGGCGCGGAGTTCGGCGACGACCTTGGTGGCCAGCAACGAGTTGCCGCCGAGTTCGAAGAACCCGTCGTCCACGCCTACCCGGTCGACGCCGAGCACCGAGGCGTAGGCCGCGCACAGCGCCGCTTCCACAGCCGTGCCGGGCGCCCGGTACTCGCCCGCTCCGGTGAACACCGGCTCCGGCAGCCGCCCACGGTCCATCTTGCCGGTAGGACCGAGGGGCACCTCGTCGATGAGCATGATCGCCTGCGGGACCATGTAATTGGGCACCAGCGTGGCCGTGTGCGCGGTCAGCTCCCTGGCGGTGATCTCGCTACCCGGGTGCGGCTTCACATACGACACCAGCGCGGTGCTGCCCGCCGCGGTCCTGTGCCCGAAGGTGGTCGACATCGCCACCGCCGGATGCTTGGCCAGCGCGGCGTCGATCTCGCCGAGTTCGATGCGGAAACCGCGGATCTTGACCTGGTGGTCCACCCGACCGACGTACTCGACATCGCCGGGCGAGGCGGGCCGCCAGCGCACCAGATCGCCGGTGCGATACATCCGCTCACCGGGTTTGCCGTAGGGGTCGGCCACGAACCGCTGCGCGGTCAGGCCGGGCTGGTTCAGGTAGCCACGGGCCAGGGCATTGCCGGACAGATGCAGCTCGCCGGTCACGCCGACCGGGCAGGGATGCAATCGCCGGTCCAGGATGCTCGCACCGACACCGCGGATCGGGCCGCCGATGGTGATCGGACCGTGCGGGATCAGCGGTTGCGACATCAGCGTGACGATGGTGGTCTCCGTGGGCCCGTACACGTTGTAGAGGTTGCGACCCACCGACCACCGGTTGGCCATGTCCGGCGGCAGCGCCTCACCACCGACGAGCACGTGTCGCAGGTCGGTGATCTGCTCCGGGTCCACGGTGCCGAGCGCGGAGGTGGTGATGAACGCGTGGGTGATCTCCTCCTCGACGAGGGTGCGGGTCAGCTCCGCCCCACCGACCACACCGGTGGGCGCGATCACCAGGGTGGCCGCGCCACCGAGGGCGAACAGCAGGTCCAGCATCACCGCGTCGAAGCTGGGGGTCGCGAAGTTGAGCACCCGGTCGGCGGGGCGCACGTCGTACCGCTGCGCGCATTCGGCCGCGAAATTGGACAGACCACCGTGGGAGACGACCACGCCCTTGGGCTTGCCGGTCGAACCGGAGGTGTAGATGACGTAGGCCGGGTTGTCCAGGCGCAGCGGAGCGCGCCGGTCGCGCTGGGTGATCGGAGCGGGTGAGGCGGCCAGCACCGCGGCACGGAACTCTGCGTCGTCCAACAGGATCCATCCCCGATCGGCGGGCAGAGCGGCGCTGTTCTCGGCGAGCGTGAGACCGAGCGCGGCGCCCGAGTCGGCCAGCATGTGCGTGATCCGGTCGGGCGGGTACAGCGGGTCGACCGGGACGAACGCCGCACCCGCCTTGGCCACCGCCAGCATCGCCGCGATCGCCTCCACCGATCGGGTGAACCCCAGCGCCACCAGAGTTTCCGGTCCGGCGCCCGCCTCGATCAGCACTCGCGCCAATCGGTTGGTCCACCGATCCAGCGCCTCGTAGGTGACCTCGGTGCCGTCGCTGCACAACGCCACCGCGAGCGGGTCGTGCGCGGCCGCCGCGGCGAACACCTCGGGGAAGGTGATCGGCCGGTCGGCCGCCGCGCCGCGCACCTCCGCCAGGCCCGACCATTCGACCGGGTCGAGCAGTTGCAGATCGCCGACGTGGGTGGCCGGGCCGGTGGCGACGCCCGCGATGAGCCTGCGCAGGCGCTTGCCGAGCGCACGGGCCGTCGACTCGTCGAACAGATCGCCCGCGTAGGTCACCGCGAGGGTGATGCCGTCGGGTTCGCGCAGCGGGGTGTGCGACTCGGTGAGGGTGAACTGCAGGTCGAACTTGGCGACTCCGGTGTCGATGTCCTCGGCCTCGATGCGCAGACCGGGCAGTTCCAGCACCCGCACGGGATGGTCGCGCACCGACAGCATCACCTGGAACAGCGGGTGGTGCGATTGCGAGCGCGCCGGGTTGAGCACCTCCACCAGCCGCTCGAACGGCAGGTCGGCGTGGGCGAAGGCGTCGAGGTCGATCTCGCGGACCTCGCGCAGCAGGTCGGTGAAGCGCGCGTCGGGATCGATCCGGGTGCGCAGTACTAGGGTGTTGACGAACATGCCGATCATCCGGTCCAGCGCCGGATGGCCGCGGCCGGCGATGGCGGTGCCGACGGTGATGTCGTCGGCACCGGTCATCCGGTGCAGCAGCACCGCGAGCGCCGCGTGCAGGATCATGAACATGCTGACGTTGTTGGCCACGGCAACCCGGTGCAGCTCACGGTGGGTGAACGCGTCGATCGCGCATTCGACGGTGCCGCCCCGATAGGACGGAACCGGCGGGCGCGGGCGGTCGGCGGGCACCGACAGCAGCTCCGGGCTGCCGTCGAGGGTACGCGCCCAGTAGTCGAGCTGTCGGCTCAGCGGCGAGGACGGATCGTCCTCGGTGCCGAGCGTGTCCTGTTGCCACAGTGTGTAATCCGCGTACTGCAGCTCCGGCTCGGGCCAGTCGGCCTCGCGTCCGGCGGAAGCCGCGCGATAGGCCGCGGCCACATCGGCGGCCAGCGGTTCCAGCGACCAGCCGTCGATGGCGATGTGGTGCACGACGAGCACCAGCACGTTGTGGGCGGCCGTGGCCGGGGTGGCCACACCGAGTTCCGCCGCGTCGGCCAGGGTGATCAGGGCGGCGCGCAACGGCGGAGCCGCGGCCAGATCGAAGCCGCCCGCCGCGAATCCCCGCACGGTGGCGGCCACCTCGTCCTCGGTGACCGTGGCGGTGTAGAGGGTGACGGCGGCCTCGGCGGGGTCGAGCACCACCTGGACGGGCACACCGTCGACCTCCGGGTACACCGTGCGCAGCGACTCGTGGCGGCGCTGCACCTCGTGCAGCGCCGCGACCAGCGCCGGTAGTTCGAGTTTGCCGTGCAGGCGCAACACGACGGGCACGTTGTAGGCGCCCGCGGTGCTCTCGGCGCCGGGTGCGCCCGCGTTGAACCGGTCGAGGAACCACAGCCTGCGCTGGGCGGCCGAGAGCGGAATACGCTCGGGCCGTTCGCGTTTGACGGGTGCGGGTCGCTCGAACCCCGGTTCCGAGCCAGTGCGGGCGTCGAGAGCGACGGCCAGCCCGGCGACGGTCGGGGCGGCGAAGACACCGCGCACCTCGAGCCTGACGCCGGTGGCCGCGGCCAGCCTCGCGACCAGCTGGGTGGCCAGCAGCGAGGTGCCGCCGATCTCGAAGAAATTGTCGTCGGCGTGGACGCCTTCGGTGCCGAGCAACTCACCCATGACCGCGGCGACCAGGCGTTCGGTGCCGGTCTCGGGTTCGCGACCGGCGCTCGCGGCGAGCAGGACCGGTTCCGGCAGCGCCGCGCGGTCCAATTTGCCCACCGGGGTGAGCGGGATCTCGTCCAGCACTGTGATGCTCGCGGGCACCATGTGGCCGGGTAGATGTTCGGCGACGTGGGCGCGGACCTGCGCCACATCCAGATCGGTGTCGGCGCCCGACGGCTGCACGAACGACACCAGCCGGTCGGCCCCGCTGATCCTGCGGACCTCGGTGTGCGCGAACCGGATCCGAGGATGGGTGGTGAGCGTGGCGTCGATCTCGCCGAGTTCGATGCGGAACCCGCGCATCTTCACCTGGAAATCGCTGCGGCCCAGATAGACCAGCGATCGCTCGGGCGTCCAGCGCACCACATCGCCGGTGCGGTACATGCGGGCGCCGGCCGCGCCGTACGGGTCGGCGACGAATCGGGAGGCGGTGAGCCCGAAACGGTCGAGATAGCCCGCCGCCACGCCGGGCCCGCCGAGATAGAGCTCCCCCGCGACGCCGATCGGCGCCGGTCGAAGTCTCTCGTCCAGCACGACGGCGTGCGCACCGCGGACCAGTGTGCCGATGGTGATCTGTTCCCCGGCCACCAGCGGCGCGGAGATGGTCACCACGATGGTGGTCTCGGTGGGGCCGTAGGCGTTGAACATCCGTCGCCCGTGCGCCCAGCGCTCCACCAGTTCGGGACCGAGTGCCTCGCCGCCGACCATCAGATCGCGCAGGTCCGGCAGTGCCCACCGGTCCCGGTCGATGGTGGCCATGGCGGCGGTGGTGATGAAGGCGTGGGTGATGCGCTCACGCTCGAGCAGTTCGGCCAGTTCGTCGCCGCCGTAGATCTGTGGCGGGCAGATGACCATGGTGGCGGCCGGACCCAGCGCCATCAGCAGGTCGAGCACCGAGGCGTCGAAGCTCGGCGTGGCGAAGTGCAGGACGCGCGAGGTGGCGTCGCTGCCCATCCGGTCGCGCAGTTCGTCGGCGAAGTCCGCCAAGCCGGCCTGGGTGACCGCGACGCCCTTCGGGGTGCCGGTGGACCCGGACGTGTAGACGAGGTAGGCCAGGTCCGCGCCGAGAGTGGTCCGGATCTGCTCGTCCCCGGCGATCGGGTGGCTGGGGTAGCCGTCCAGCTCGGCGCGCGAGCGCGGATCGTCGAGCAGCAGCCAGGCGGTCCGGGCGCAGTCCCGCAGTGCGGCGATGTGTGCGGTGGTGGTGATGCCGAACGTGCTGCCGGAGTCGGTGAGCATGTGGCGCACCCGATCGGCGGGATAGCTCGGGTCCACCGGGACGAACGCCGCACCGGATTTGGCGACGGCCAGCATAGTGAGCACGGAGTCGATCGAGCGGGTCAGCCCGAGTGCGACCCGGTCCCCCGGGCCCAGGCCGCGGGCGATCAGCGCGCGGGCCAGACGGTTGGCGCGTCGATCCACCTCGGCGTAGGTCAGCTCGATCCCGTCGGCGGCCGAGGCGAGCGCGACGCGGGCGCGACCACGGCGAACCGCGTCGGCGAAATACGCCGCCAACGTGCGCGGCTCGCGCGTCACCGCGCCGACCGACGTATCCACGGCGGTGCTCGGCTGTGCCGTCGCGCCCGGGAGCGCGACGGCATCGGCGCCGGAGTTCCCGTCGGCACGGGATCCGGCGGAACCGGCGGTGAGATCACCGAGGTCGGCCTCGGCGCCGAGCGGCCGAGGCTCCGGGACTCCGTCGGTGCGTGGCCCGCGCACCGGGCTGAAGTGGCGGCGCTCGACGTCGGTGCGGACATCGATATCGCGGATCAGCGTCCGCGGATCAGCGCAGACGGCGGCCAGCACTCCGAGCAGGCGGTCGGCCAGGGTGTGGATGGTCGCGGCGTCGAACAGTTCGGCGGCGTAGACGAAGGCGAAGGCCGGATCGGCGTCCGGGCCGGTGGTGACCCGCAGCTCGAGATCGAACTTGGCGGCCGCGATGTCGAGTTCCTCGGCGTGCAGTTCCAGGCCCGGCAGCCGCAGCGCGGGCGCGGGGCCGTCCTGCACGGTCAGGGCGACCTGCACGACCGGGCGCTGCGCGCCGGAGCCCGCGGCCCGGCCGATCTCCTCGACGACCCGTTCGAAGGGCACGTCGGCGTTGGCGATGGCGGCCAGCTCGTTGTCGCGATCCACGCGCACCAGCTCGGCGAAGGGCGCGTCCGGGTTCACCCGCGAACGCAGGATCAGGGTGTTGACGAACATGCCGACCAGATCCTCGAGCGCGGTGTCGGTGCGGCCGGCCACCGGGGTGCCGATCACGATGTCCCGCCCGCCGGTGACCGCGCGCAGCAGCACCGCCAGGGCCGACCGCATCACCATGAACAGGCTCACGCCCTGCTCGCGCGCCATGGCGGTCAGCGCGCGGCGCAGATCCTCCGGCACGGCGAATTCCACGATGCGGGAACGGTAGTGACCGTCTTCCGGTCGCGGGCGGTCGTACGGCAGTGGCAGTTCTTCGGGCAGGTCGGTGAGCGCTTCGCGCCAGTAGGCCAGCTGGGCACCCGCCGCGGTGGTGGGATCGGAGGCGTCGCCGAGGCAGGCGCGCTGCCACAGCCCGAAATCGGCGTACTGCACCGGAAGCGGGGTCCACGCCGGGGCCGCGCCGTCGCGGCGAGCCTGGTAGGCGGTGACCAGGTCGCGGGTCAGCGGCACCAGCGACCAGCCGTCGGCGGCGATGTGGTGCAGCACGATACCGAGCAGGTAGCGGTCGGCTCCGGTGCGCAGCAGCATGATGCGCACCGGGGTGTCGGTGGCCAGGTCGAAGCCGGTGCGGGCGAAGGCGGTCAGGCGTTCGCCCGCGGTGTCGGGATCGACGTCGCAGAACCGGGTCTCGGGCAGGGCCTCGTCGACGGGGAGCACGACCTGGTGAGCACCCGAGCCGTCTTCCGGGTACACCGTGCGCAGCACTTCGTGCCGTTCGATGACGTCGGTGAGCGCGGCGCGCAGGGCGGCGAGGTCGAGCGGTCCGTCGATCCGCAAGGTGAAGGCGATGTTGTAGGCACTGGATTCGGGTGCGTACCGGTTCAGGAACCACAGCCGTTGCTGGGGGGGCGACAGCGGCAGGCGGGCCGGGCGCGGATCGGCGGCGGTCAGCGGGATCCGATGGGTGCGCGGCGCGGTGGCCAGCCGGGTGGCGACGTCCGCGACGGTGGGGGCGTCGAAGATGTCGCGCACCGGCAGTTCCGCACCGAACTCGGCGTGCAGTGCGGCGGTCAGCCGGGTGGCCAGCAGCGAGGTGCCGCCGAGGTCGAAGAAGCTGTCCTCCGCGCCGGGCACCGGACGGCCGAGCACCTTCTCGAAGACCGCCGCGACGCGGCGTTCGGTGTCGGTGTGCGGGGCTCGGGTCGGCCCGGCCGCGGTGAACTCCGGCGCGGGCAGCGCTTTGCGATCCAGTTTGCCCGAGGGGGTCGTCGGTACCTGGTCGAGCACCACGATCGCCGCGGGCACCATGTAGCCGGGCAGCCGGTCGCGCGCGGTGGCCCGGACGTCGGCGGCGTCGAGCGGTTCGCCGCCGGGTTCACCCGTCACATAGGCGGCCAGCCGCGGGTGACCGTGCTCGTCGGTGTGCACCACGGTGAGGGCGAAGGCGACGCCGGGATGGGCGCGCAGCACATGGTCGATCTCGTGCAGTTCGATGCGGAATCCGCGGATCTTGACCTGGTCGTCGGCGCGACCGAGGAAGCGCAGCGTACCCGCGGCGTCGGTGACCACCAGATCGCCGGTGCGGTACATGCGCTCGCCGCGCCTGCCGAGCGGATTGGCCGGGAAGCGTTGCGCCGTCAGACCGTTGCGGCCCAGATAGCAGCGAGCCAGGCCGGGGCCGGACAGGTAGAGCTCACCCGGCGTGCCCGGCGGAACCGGCCGCAGCCGGGTGTCCAGCACGAACAGCCGCATCCCGCGCACCGGCCTGCCCAGCGACACCGGCTGCCCGGCGGGCATCGGGGCCGACGCGGTCGCGGCCACCGTGGCCTCCGACGGGCCGTACATGTTGTGCATGCGGTGACGGGCGGTCCAGGTGGTGACCAGGTCCTGCGAGCACGCCTCACCGCCGACGACGACCGTCGAGAGATCGGGCAGGTCGTCGGCGGGCACCGTGGCCAGCGCGGCCGGCGTGACGAAGGCGTGCGTCACCCGTTCGGCGCGCAGCAACTCGGCCAGTTCCCGCCCGCCGTAGATGCCCGCGGGCGCGATGACCATCGTCGCGCCCGCCGCGAAGGCGAGCAGCAGCTCGAGCACCGAGGCGTCGAAACTCGGTGAGGAGAAGTGCAGGGTGCGCGCCCCCACGCTGATGCCGAACAGATGGACCTGCTCGTGCGCGAGCGAAGCCAGTCCCGCGTGCGTGACGACCACGGCCTTCGGCGTGCCGGTCGATCCGGAGGTGTAGATGAGGTACGCCGGGTGCGCGACCCGCAGCGGGAGCAGCCGATCGGCGTCGGTGAGGGGATTTGCCGGGTGCTGGGCACATTCGGCGGTGAAATCCGCCGAGCCGAGCACCAGCCAGTCCGAGGCGGTCCGCGCGTGCCTGCCACGGGCAGCCGTGGGCCAGGCGGGCAGAGCCGTCACGGATTCCGGCAGGGTCAGGCCGAGCAGCGCACCGGAATCGGCGAGCATGTGGGCGATGCGTTCGGGCGGGTAGCCGGGGTCGACGGGCACATAGGCCGCACCGGTCTTGGCCACGGCCCAGATGGCGGTGATCGCGTCGAGGCCGCGCGGCATGGCGACCGCGACGACCGTCTCCGGCGCGGCACCGCGCGCGATGAGCGCGCGGGCCAAGCGGTTGGAGCGCGCGTCGAGTTCGGCGTAGCTGGTGCCGCGAAATTCCCGGTGTCCGGCCCCCTGCTCGAGATGGCGTACCGCGACGGCGTCGGGCACCCGTTCCGCGGTCTCGGACAGCAGGCGTGCCAGGGTGATCGGCGGGTCCGCCGGGGCCGCGGCCAGCGGCGCGAGGTTGGCGAGCTCCCGCGCGTCGAGCAGTTCGATGTCGCCGACCGGCAGCGCGGGCGCGGCCGAGGCGGTTTCCAGCACGGTGACGAACCGGCGCGCGAACGCCTCGACCGTGTCGTGGTCGAAGACGTCGGTGGCGTAGACGAACTCGGCGTCGAGCGAACCGTCAGGCCGTCCGTCGTGGACCTCGAGATGCAGGTCGAACTTGGCGATGTCGGCGGACACCTCGAGCACCTCGGCGGTGACTCCGGGCAGCTCGATCCGCAGCTCGGGTGTGTGGTCGTAGGACAGCATCACCTGGAACAGCGGATGCCTGCCGGTGGAGCGTTCCGGGTTGACCGCCTCGACGAGCCGCTCGAACGGCACGTCGGCATTGGCGAAGGCGTCGAGATCGGCATCACGCACCACCTCGAGCACCCGCTCGAACCCGGCCGCCTGGTCCACCTCGGTGCGTAGCACGAGGGTGTTGACGAACATGCCCACCAGCTCGTCGAGCGCGGGATCCGAGCGGCCCGCGATCGGTGTGCCGATGGCGATGTCGGTGCTCGCGCACAAGCGCGACAACAGCGTCGCCAGCGCGGCGTGCAGGACCATGAACAGGCTGACCCCGCGGCCGGCGGCGAGATCGTAGGCGGCAGTGCGGACGTGGGGAGCGATGACGAACCGGACGCGGGCGGCCGTGGCCTGCCTGCGCAGCGGACGTGGCCGATCCAGCGGCAGATCCAGCTGGTCGGGCAGGCCGTCGAGCGCGGATCGCCAGTACGCCAGCTGACGATTCAGCCCGCTACCCGCGTCGCCCTCGGCGCCCAGCAGCGCGTGCTGCCAGAGCGTGAAGTCGGCGTACTGCACCGGAAGCGGCGTCCACTGCGGCGCACTGCCCTGGGAACGCGCGGTGACGGCGGCCATCAGGTCGCGGGCGAGCGGGGCGATCGACCAGCCGTCGCCGCTGATGTGGTGCAGCACCATCAGGAAGACGTGCTGACGGGGACCGGTGGACCACAAGGCCACGCGCACCGGCGCCTGGTTGCGCAGATCGAAACCGTATCCGGCGAATTCGGCGGCCAGCGCGGCGACATCGCCACCGGAGGCGTCGATCGGGTCCAGGGTGAGCGGGATGTCCTCGGCCGGGTGGATCAACTGGTAGGGACCGTCGGGTCCCTCCGGGAAGGTCGTGCGCAGGCTCTCGTGCCGGTCGATGACATCGATCAGACCGGCACGCAGCGCGGCCTGGTCGAGCGGTCCGTCCAGACGCAGCGCCAGCGGCATGTTGTAGGCGGCCGCGTGCTCGGCGAACCGGTTCAGGATCCACAGCCGCTGCTGGGCGGCCGAGAGCGGGATGTGCGCGGGGCGGCTGACCGGCGCGAGCCGCAGCGACGTCTCGTCCGGCACGCCGTGGGCGAAGCGCTCGGCCAGTGCGGCCACGGTCGGTGATTCGAACAGGTCGCGGATGGTCAGGCCCAGACCGAGGTCGGCGGTGATCCGGGCGACCGCGCGGGCCGCGCTCAGCGAATTGCCGCCCAGTTCGAAGAACCCGTCCGCCACGCCGACGTCGTCGAGACCGAGCACGGCGGCGAAGATCTCGGCCAGCATCTGCTCGGTCGCCGTCCGGGGCCGGGTCTCGGCGGTGGAACGAACCGGGCGTTGCGGCGGCGCGGGCAGTGCTTTGCGATCGATCTTGCCGTTGGCGTTGAGCGGCAGTTCGGCCAGTCGCACCAGCACGGACGGCACCATGTAGCCGGGTAGGGTGCGGCGCAGGCCCGCGAGGATGTCCTCGATGTCGAGCACGGTGGAGTCCGGTGCGGGGCGGGTGGCGGGGTCTTGGGCTGCGACCACGTAGGCGACGAGTTCGTCGCCGTCGCGGCCGGGACGCGCCACACACACCGCGCGGGCGATCCGCTCGTCATCGAGCAGCACCGCCTCGATTTCGCCCAGTTCCAGGCGCTGGCCACGGATCTTCACCTGGAAGTCGGTACGGCCCAGATAGTCCAGCGCGCCGACAGCGGTGTCCTGCCGCCAACGCGCCAGGTCCCCGGTGCGATACATCCGAGCACCGGGGACGAACGGATCGGCGACGAAACGGTCTGCTGTGAGCACGGGTCTGCCCAGGTAGCCGCGGGCCAGCTGCACGCCGGCCAGGTACAGCTCACCGGTGACGCCGGGCGGGACGGGGCGCAGGTGCGGGTCGAGCACATAGGTGCGGGTGTTCCAGATCGGCGAGCCGATCGGCACGGTGGCGATGCCGGGCGGGCACGGCCATGCGGTCACATCGACGGCGGCCTCGGTCGGCCCGTACAGGTTGTGCAGGTAGGGACCGGTGTCACGACCCGCGCCGAGCGCGGCGTGGAAGGCGGTGACGGTGGCGGCAGGCAGCGCCTCCCCGCTGCAGAACACCCGTCGCAGCACCCGGCAGTCGCGCACGTCGGTGTCGGTGACGAACACCGAGAGCATCGACGGCACGAAATGCGCTGTGGTGACCTGCTTCTCGGCGATGACGCGGGCCAGGTAGGAGGGGTCGCGATGACCGTCGGGCGCGGCCACGACGAGACGGGCGCCGACCTGCAGGGGCCAGAAGAACTCCCATACCGAGACGTCGAAGGTGGCCGGGGTCTTCTGCAGGACGGCGTCGGTCTCGTCGAGCGGGTATTCGTGCTGCATCCAGAGCAGCCGGTTGACGATGGCGGCGTGGCTGATGCCCACGCCCTTGGGTGTGCCGGTGGAGCCGGAGGTGAACAGTACGTAGGCCAGATGCTGTGGGCGCAGCGGCGCCGTCCGCTCCGCGTCGGTGATCGGGGCCGGGTCGTAGCCTGTGGACAGCGCGGCGTCGACCCGTAGGACGGGGGTGTGGGCGGGGGGTGGGAGGTCGTCGTCGGCGACCAGCACGCAGATCGGTTCGGCCTGGTCGAGGATGCCGTCCCGGCGTTCGGCAGGGTGATCCGGGTCCAGTGGCAGGTAGGCCGCGCCGGTCTTGACGATCGCGTACATGCCGACGACGAGGTCGATGCCGCGCGGCAGGCACAGCGCGACCACGGTCTCCGGGCCGGCGCCGCGCTCGATCAGCAGCCGAGCCAGGCGATTGGTCCGCTCGTCGAACTCGGCGTAGGTGAGGGTGCTGTCCTCGAAGTCGAGGGCGATCGCCTCGGGGCAGCGCGCGGCACGATCGGCGAACAGCGACGCCAGGGTCGCCTCCGGGACCGCGACTTCGGTGTCGTTCCAGGCACGCACCACCAGATCGCGTTCGCTCGCGGTGATCGCCTGGAGTCCACGCACCGTCGCGTCGCGCTCGGCGGTCAGGAACCGGGCCAGGTAGTCCAGGAAACGCTCGTGATGCGCGGTGACCTCACGCTCGGCGTAGAGCAGCCGGTTGGCCTCGAAGTCGAGGTGGGTGCCGCCTTCACCGTCGTAGACGTTGACCGACAGGTCCTCGACCGGACCGGTGGACAGCACATGCAGTTCGCCGACCAGGCTGCCGAAGCGCAGTTCGTTGTTGAACAGCATGATGTTGACCATCGGGCCGAAGAATCCGCGGGTGTTGGCGGAGTAGCCGCAGTCGCGGCGGATGTCCTCGTGCCGGTAGCGCTGGTGGCGCAGCGCGCCGGTGATCTCCAGTTCGGCCGCGCGCACGATGTCGCCGACGGTGGTCTCGGCACCGAGATCGAACCGCAGCGGGACCACGTTCGACAGCACGCCCGCCGAACGCCGCAGGGCGACGGTGGTGCGGGCGGCGACCGGGAGACTGAGCACCACGTCCGGATCGCCGGTCACCGCGTGCACATAGCCGGCGAGGGCGGCGACCAGCAGCGTCGAGGTGTTGGACCCGAGATCGGCGGCAGCGTTGCCGAGCGCGGCGGCCAGGTCGTCGTCGAGCACGCCCTGCGCAAGCCGCCTGCCCGGATCCGGCATCGGGCCCGCCGCGACCGTGGACAGGCTGATCGGCTCGCCCGCGCCGCGCATGTGCTCACTCCAGTAGGCGCGGTCACGGTCGTGCCTGCCGCTCCGGTGGTAGGCGCCCTCCTCGGCGTAGATCTCGGCCAGCGGGGTCGCACGCGAGACGCTGGGTTCGGTCTGGTTCTCCAGCGCGGTGTAGATCTCGGCGGTGCGCGCCACGCCGGACATCGCCGCGTAGCCGTCGATCAGGATGTGATGGGCACGGCCGTACCAGAGATACTCGGTGTCGCCGATGCGCAGGATGATGTTCGTGACCAGCGGGTCGTTCTCGATGTCGATGGGCGAGGCGGCGTGTTCGCTCATCCAGCGCATCGCCGCCGCACGGGGATCGGGCCGGTCCCGCAGATCCAGCCGACCCCAGCCGGGCCTGCGGGAGGTGTCGACGACCTGCCGCGGCGTCCCGTCGATCTCGATGACCCGCAGGTAGGCCGACTGATTTTCCGCGCCGCATCGTTCGACCGCGTAGAGCAGACGGCCGACATCGAGATCGCCGTGGATCTCCACGTACTGCGCGATCGTCAACGGCACGTCGGGACGAATGCGCTGGGCGTACCAGAGCGCGGTCTGCGCGGGTGAGAGATCGAACAGCTGGTCGGCGAGGCGTTCGGAGAGATCCCGGGCCGAGAGGTGCCGGGCCAAGCCACTCGGATTGCAGTCGACGCGATCGGTGGCCAACGAACTCATCAATCACTCCATTCTTCCGCGGCTGACTCCGAGGCCCCCGAGCATCGGACGGCCCTCGCACGCACGCGTGGAGGGCCGCAGGACGTGATACACGTCTTGGATTCGGAGCCCGTACGCGGGCGGATTGCCGAGAAGCCCAATTCGTCGGTCGTTCGTACCACTCGAAGCAGGCTGCGACAGCAGTGAATTCACCGGCGGGCCGTCGGCCGATCCCCCGTAAGTCGTTGCGGGGCAGCGACTACCGGCCGGTCATCTCCCACCGGCGGCGATATCGGTCGAGAACGCCGACGGCGAGCAGACGATTGATCCCCCCGAATCAGACACCGCCGGGCAAACCCGGCGGCTACCGGCGCCGAAGGCACCCCCGCTGCGGTCAGACGGATGCAGCGGCCCCGCCGGAGTCGCCGCCCCGGTCCCTGCGACGACGCACGACAGCCAGCAGAACCGCGCCCGAGGTCAAGGCCACGGCGAGCAATTCGGGGATGCCGCCGAGCCGGGTGGCCGGGGTCGTCTCCGAACGCAGCGGCAGAGTGGCGACCAGGGCGGCGGGCACGAACAGCTCACTGCGCTGCACGACCGCGCCGTCGGCGGTGATGACGGCGCTGACTCCGGAGGTGGCGGCGACGACCAGCGCGCGGCTGTGTTCGACCGCCCGTACCCGCGACATGGCGAGCTGCTGGTAGGTCATCTCGCTGTCGCCGAAGGTGGCATTGTTGGTGGGCACGGTGAGCAGTTGCGCACCCGAGGCCAGCGAATCGCGGAACGCCCGATCGAAAGCGACCTCGTAGCAGGTGGCCACGCCGATCTGCGTGCCCGCGGCCTCGACTGTGCCGTCACCGTCGCCCGGTACGAAATACCCGGCGCGATCGGCGTATTCGGAGAACAACCGGAAGAACGACCGCATCGGCAGGTACTCGCCGAAGGGCTGCACGATCTTCTTGTCGTGACGCTCGCGCGGCCCGTTCGCGCCGTCCCACACGATGACCGAGTTGGTCGTGGTGCGATCGCCGTTGATCAGTACGGCACCGACCAGGATGGGCGCGCCGATCCGCTCCGAGGCCCGGGTGATGAGCGCGGCCGCGTCGGCATTGCGCAGCGGGTCGATGTCGGAGGAGTTCTCCGGCCAGATCACCACGTCCGGTCGGCGCGCCTGGCCCGCGTCGACCTGATCGGCCAGTTCCTCGGTGCGACGCACATGGTTGTCGAGGACGGCGCGACGCTGGGCGTTGAAGTCCAGACCCAGTCGAGGCACGCTGCCCTGGATAGCCGCGACCGTGATCGTTTCGTCCCCGTCGGCGGCGCCGGGCAGCGCGGACCGCAGCAGCAGCCCCGCGGCGGGCAGCACGACGACCATGACCGCGGTCAGCGCCACCCGGCGCTGCCACGCCCGATGCCCAGCGGCCGATCCCCGGGCGGCGCCGAACCGGCCGCGCGCCGCAGGTGCGAGGTCTTGCACGAGCACAACCAGTGCGCACCCGACGAACGCGACGACGAACCCGATCAACGGAGCGCCGCCGACCGCGGCCAGGGACAGCAACCACCCGTCTGCCTGCCCGAATGCCAGCCGACCCCAGGGGAATCCGCCGAACGGGAAGCTCGACCGCATCCATTCGACGCTCACCCACGCCAGCGCCGCCCACACCGGCCATCCCGGTAGCCGAGCGAGCAACCGCGTCAGCACTCCGAACACGCCGATATAGACGGCACAGACGGCCGACAGCGCCAGCCACGGGACCGGCCCCACGTAGATCCCGGTCCACGGCAACAGCGGCAGGAAGAAGCCCAAGCCCGCCAGGAACCCGTAACCGAATCCGCCGCGCGGCCGCGTCCCGCTGCGCAGCACCGCGACGAGCACCGCGATTCCGACCGGCGCGAGAAACCAGTACGGGCGCGGGGGGAAACTGCCGAAGATCAGCAGACCGGCCAGGATCGAGGCGATCGATTTCCACAGCACGGGCCATCGCGACAGCATCGCCCACACCGGGTTCCCGTCCACGTCGGCACCGGCCGTACTCCGGCGCTCACCCACCGGTGGCGCGCTCTTACCCGCGACCCTCGACAACGCGGCACTCGACAACGCGGCACTCGTGACGACGCCCGCGTGTGCTCGGCTCTCGTGCGCACTCGCGACTGCCGACCGCGCTCGCGCCTCCGCCGCGTCGTGGCCCGCGCCGCCCCCTGCCTGACGCTCGCCCGCGCCGGCGGCGGTCGTGGCCGCGTCCGCTCGCACATCCGACGAGGTCGTGCGGGCATTCGCCGCGGGCGGGGCGGCACTCTCCTCCGCCGGGCGCGCGGACGCGCCGGGCTCCGCGGCGCCACCCCTCGCCGTGGTTCCGTGAGCGTTCGCTTCCGCGCGCCGGTCGCTCATGGTCAAGCCTCGTAGATGGTCGCGCCCGCGCGAACCGTGCGCAGGCAGCGCGGCAGCGGCGAATCGACGTCCAGTGCGGGTAGACCGGGCACCCGGGAGCGCGGGTCGGTGGACCAGCGCTGTACCGAGGCCGTGGAGGCGGCGACCACCAGTTCGCCGGCCTCCCAGATCGCGTAGTCGGCGGGTGCGCCGGGGACGAGTGTGCCCGCGACGCCGTCCCTGACCCCGCCCGCGCGCCAGGCGCCTCTGGTGGCCGCGGCGAACGCGGCGCGCGGGGAGATGCCGTGTTCGGGGGTGCGATGCAGGGCCGCCGCGCGTACGGCTGCCCACGGATTCATCTCGGTGACCGGGGCGTCGGAGCCGATGGCCAGCGAGATCCCGGCCGAGGCCATCGCGGCGAAGGGGTTGAGCGCTGCGGCACGCCGACCGCCGAGGCGGGCGGCGTACATGCCGTCCGGGCCGCCCCAGGCCGCGTCGAAGGCGGGTTGCACGGAGGCGATCACGCCCCAGCGGGCCAGCTTCTCGATCTGCTCGACATCGATCATTTCGGCGTGTTCGACGCGGTGGCCGCGCGCGGCGACAGCCGGGCCGCCCAACGCCTCGACCGCCTGCTCGAAACCGGCGACGACGGCGTCCATCCCCGCGTCACCGATGACATGGAATCCGGCCTGGATCCCCGCCTCGGTGCAGGCGCGCACGTGCGCGCCGATCGCGTCGGCGTCCAGGTAGCTGTTGCCGTTGCCGGGCGCGTCGGCATAGGGCTCGCGCAGCCACGCGGTGCGCGAGCCGAGGGAGCCGTCGACGAACAGGTCGCCGCCGAGCGCATGCGCCCCGGTGGCGGCGAGCAGCTCGCGGGCCTCGTCCGCGGTGCGCACCGCTTCGCCCCAGTAGGCCCGCACCGCCACGCCGTGCTCGAATTCGAGTAGTTCGCGCAGATCATCCCGACCCGCGATGTCCGGGCCTCCGCATTCGTGCACCGCGACGATGCCGCGCGCGGCCGCCGCGTCGAGGGCGGCGCGGCGGGCACGGTCGCGCTGTGCGCGGTCGAGGCCGGCCAGGGCCGCTGCGCGCGCGAGATGATGCGCTTGCGCGCGCAGCGGCTCACCCGGGGTGTAGCCCGGCGTGGCGGGTGGCACGGCGTCCAGCAGGGCGGTGGAGACGGCGGCGGAATGGGCGTCCACGCGGGACAGGTACACCCGCCTGCCCGCGCCTGTGGCGGCGTCGAGTTCGTCGGCGGAAGGACCGCGGCGTTCGGGCCAGCGGGTCTCGTCCCAGCCCGACCCCAGAACGGTCGCGTCCGGGTGGGCGGCGGCGAATTCGGAAACCGCGCGCAGGCACTCGGCCAGCGAGGCGGCGCCCGACAGGTCGAGTCCGGTCAGGCGCAGTCCCTGAGCGGTGAGGTGGATGTGCGGCTCCACGAAGGCGGGGGCCACGAAGGCGCCGTCCAGATCGATGATCTCCGCGTCCGGATGCAGCGCCCGCCCCGGCTGCTCGGCGCCGAGCCACACCACCGTGCCGTCGGTGACCGCCATGGCGGTCGCGTCCGGGGAACTCGAGCTGTAGAAGCGGCCGCCGATGAGCAACTGGGTTCGCACGGCTGTCCAGTCTGCCGTACGGCCCGCGGCCACCACGTTCCGGTCGGGGTGCCGGGGCCGTCAGGCCGGGTCGATGGCGCGGCGCCCGGTGGAGTGGCCGTCGTCGTACCACTGGCGAACGACGACCCCGTCCACCACATCACCGTCCGCATCGATCACCACGCCCCGGTAGCGTGCCTGTCCGACCAGCCCCCCGACCTTGCGGGCGGCGAGGGCGGTCACCGCGGGGCGCACCAACGCGCGGGTGAACGGGAGCAGCAGGAGCAGACCCGCCACCGAGGTCACCAGGCCGGGGACGAACATGAGCACCGCGCCCAGCGCCACCAGCGCTCCGTCGGCCACCGCGGTGCCCGGCCGCACCTCGCCTCGGCCCGCCCGCCGGAACTGCTCGAACACCCGGCGCCCCTGCGCGCCGACGAGCACCATACCGACGGCGGAGCCCGCGATGAGCAGAAGAATGGTCGCGAACACGCCGATCCACTGGGCGAGCGCCACCAGAGCGGCGATCTCGACGACGACATAGAGCACGAACAACAGGGCGGGCATGGCGTTCCTTCCGTCGATTACCTCAACGCATGTCGGCCTGATCCGGTTCCCGTCACGATCACGGACGCGTCCGCGAGGACATCCTCACCATCCTTGACATTCGGGTGACGATGTCTGCAATGTGTCACGGAACGTCAAAATGTGTTCTGCGCCACCACTGACGCGCGGCCGGAATGACGTCCGCCGACAACGAGGGGAGTCGAACCCGATGCAGAGAAGCGTCCGGGCCTGGTCGGTAGCGCTGGTGACGGCCTGCGGCATCTCGTTCACCGGAATCGGCACCACCCACGTCGCGGCAAGTCCCCCGCAGATGGCGGCGCCGTCCGGCCCGTGGGGATCGTTCTACGATCCGCCCGCGGTCCTGCCGGGCGATGCGGCCGGCGATGTGATCCGCGAGCAGCCCTTCACTCCCGTCCTGTCCGCGCCCTCGGCCGCGGGAACGTTTCCGGGTGCGGCCCGGCGCGTCATGTACCGCAGCGTCGACGACGCCGGGCAAGCGATCGCGGTGACCGGCAGCTACTTCGAGCCCAGCACGCCATGGCCGGGCTCCGGACCGCGGCCCCTGGTGTCGCTGGCATCGGGAACGATCGGCGAAGGACGCCAGTGCGCGCCGTCGATCGCCATGCAGTCGCTGGTGCACTACCGACCGCCGTCGGACCTGTCGATCGCCTACGAGCAGTTGGCTGTCGCCTACCTTCTCGCGCAGGGGATCGCCGTCGTGTTCACCGACTACGTCGGCCTCGGCACGCCCGGCCCGCATCCGTACGGCAACCGGGCCGCCTCCGCGCGGGCGGTCATCGACGCGGCCCGAGCCGCCCAGCGCCTGCCCGGAACCTCGCTCGATCCTTCAGGACCGGTCGGATTCTGGGGCTATTCCCAGGGCGGTCATGCCGCCGCGGCCGCCGCGGAACTGCAGCCGACCTACGCTCCGGAGCTGAACACGAAGGGCACCTATGCCGGAGCTCCGCCCGTGAAGCTCGACGACACCCTGGCGCGTGCCGAGGGGAGCACCCTCATCGGAGCCGTCGGCTATTACCTCAACGGCGCCGTACGCACCGATCCGGAGATCGAATCCGTGCTCGACCGCGTCCTCAACGACGAGGGCCGAGCCATGATCCGGACCACGGCGAACCAATGTATCGCCGAAACCCTGCTGACCTATTCTTTCCAGCGCACCTCGCAGTGGACCGTCACCGGGGAATCGCTGGGCGCGGCGGTCGTCGGCGACCCGACCGGGCGGCGCATCGTCGACGACCAGGCCATCGGAAATCTGACTCCCTCGGCACCGGTCCTGCTCAGCTCCAATGTCAACGACGACGCGGTCCCCTACCACCGCGTCCGAGAGCTCGCCCAGACCTGGTGTGCGCGAGGAGTTCCGGTCACAATGCACACCATCGAACTCCCACCGCTCCTGCCGGGGACCGCTGTCGGTCACGGGATCCCCGAATTCACCAACGTGCCCGCGGCCGCCGCGTGGATGAGCGATCGATTCCGCGGGGTCGCTCCCCCGCCGTGCCGTTAGGCGGTCTCCGCGGTGACGCGGGCCGGTCGGCGGCCCGCGCGCATCGGCAACACCGCAGTGCCGCAACATCTTCGAGCAGAGATCGACCACGCCGTCGAAAAGTGCCGATGGTGCGCGCAGGCATTGCCCGACTCGGGTAGGACAGGCTAACCTCCACAAGTTGTCGGAGGTCGAGCTGTACGACGAGTGGGGTGGGTGCGCGCCGTGGAGATGAACAGGCGTCGACTGCTCGGTGCCGGTGTCGGCCTGAGCGCGATCGTGGCGTTGGCGGCGTGCGCAGATCCCGCCGGCTCGGACCGCTCGCCGGGTGCGCCCCGTGGTGGTGGGACACTGCGGGTCGGTGCGATCGGGAAATCGTCGAAGATCGAGCGGGATCCGCATCGAACGATCAGCAACGACAGTGATTTCCTCATCCTGTCGCTGGTGTTCGACGCGCTGACGGTCCCCGGGGCCGAGCCGAACGTAGCCCCACGCCTCGCCTCGTCGTGGGTACCCGATGCCGAACAGCGGACCTGGACGTTCACCATCGCCGCGGGGGCCACCTTCCACGACGGGCGACCGGTGACCGCCGCAGACGTCGTGTGGTCGCTTCGACGCCTGCGCGAGATCGCCGGCGAGACCAAGGTGCCGGTGCCCTCGGTCGAGGACATCCGTGCGGCCGGACCGAATGCGGTCGCCCTCACCTGCGCGGCGCCCAACAGCCAGTTGCCGTTGCTGCTGCGCCTGATGACCTTCGTCGTCCCCGAAGGCACGACCGACTTCGCCGCGCCCGTCGGCAGTGGGCCGTTCCGGCTCGAGAGCTACTCCGCAGGCAATGCCCGGCTGGTGCGCAACGAGCGGTGGCACGGCGGCGCCGCACTGCTCGACGCCGTCGAGGTCACCCTGTTCGAGAGCCCGGAATCGATGGCCAACGCGGTCTTGTCCGGACAGATCGACCTCGCCTCGAACGTCGGCGCGGTCGCCGGGCGCACGGCCGAAGCGCGCGGCGATCTGCGCGTCGTCCGCCGCCCGGACGACGTCGCGGTCGCGATCGCGATGCGCACCTCCGACGGCCCGTTCGCCGATCCGCGCGTGCGTGAGGCGCTTCGGCTCGCCGTGGACCGCGAAGCGATGGTGGCGCAGGTGCTCTCGGGGTACGGCAGTATCGGCAACGACATCCTGGGAACAGCCGACCCGACCTACGACTCCGGCATCCCGCAGCGCCGCCGTGACGTCGAGCGGGCCCGGCAGTTGTTGTCCGAGGCGGGGTTCGACACCCGGCAGACCTATCGACTGATCACCAAGCAGGAAGCAGTAGGCGAAGTCGAATCGGCGAGGGTCTTCGCGAGCCAGATGAAGGACATCGGCCTCACTGTCGAGGTCGTCGTTCAGGAAGCGAATGCCTTCTACGACCAGACCTGGCTCCAGGCGCCGTTCTACACGGTCAACTGGGGAACCAACGATTCCGTCGTCTTCTTCGCCAGCAAGCTGATGTATTCCGGGACCGCATGGAACGAAACCGGTTTCCGCGACCGCGATTTCGACGCGGCCTACGCGGCGGCTCTCGCCGCACCCGCGGGTGCGAAATACACCGAGGCGAGCACGACCATCCAGCGGATCCAGTTCGACCGCGGTGGATACATCGTGTGGGGCATGGCCGACGGCATCGACATCGCGTCACGATCCGTGCAGGACCTGCCGACCGCGGGCGGCTACGGCCGAGTCCAGCTCGAGCGCGTCTGGTTGTCGAATTGACCGCAGCCGCCCTGCTCGTGACACGGCGCCTGGCGCTGCTGGTCGCCCTGTTGGCGGTGGTGTTCGTGATCGTGGATCTGCTGCCCGGCAGCGCGGCGCAGGCCGTGCTCGACCGGGACGCCACCGCTGAGCAGGTCGAGGTGAAAAGCCGCGAACTCGGACTGGACCGGCCGCTGCCGGTGCGGTTCTGCGACTGGCTCGGCGGCGCCGTCACCGGCGATTTCGGGACGACGGCGCGCGGAATCCCGGTCGCCGACATCCTCGCGGCCAGATTTCCGCCGACCTTGCTGCTGGCTTCACTCGCGATGGCGATCACCGTGGTGGTCTCCGTGCTGTGTGGACTGTGGTGGGCGGCGCGGCCCACCGGGACGGCCGCGCGGCTCCTGCAGCCGGGGTCCGCCTTCGTCATCGCGGTTCCGGAGTTCGTGGTCGCCACCCTGCTGGTGCTGGTCTTCTCGCTGTGGCTGGGCTGGCTGCCCGCGGTGACCATCACCGATCGATCGGGCTATCCGGCGAGCCCGCAGATGCTGGTACTGCCGGTCGTGGCGCTGGCCGTGCCGCAATCGGCGTGGAACGCCCGCGTGGTCCGTGGCGCGCTGCGCGATGCCGCGGCGGAGCCGCATGTCGAGAACGCCGTACTCAACGGTCTCCCCGAACGCAGTGTCCTGCTGCGCCACGTCCTGCCGTTCGCCTTGCCGACCGTCGCGGCATCGTTCGCCACCTCGGTCGGCACCTTGTTCGGCGGGGCGCTGGTCGTCGAGACGATCTTCAACTATCCCGGTGTGGGGTCCACGATCGCCGGGTCGGTCGCCGATCGCGACACCGCGCTCGTCGCGGCGGTGGTTGCGCTGACCGGCGCGACGATCATGGGCGTGCTGTTGACGGCCGACGCCGTCCGCGCGTGGGCGAATCGAGGCCGCGCATGACGGTGCGGGCGAGCGGCTCACGGCTGCGGCGGTGGCCGGTCGTGCTGCCCGCCGTGGTGATTCCGACCGTCGCGGTGGCCGGCCCGTTTCTCGCCCCGCACTCGGTCGATCACCCGGTCGGCATCAGCTTCGCACCACCCGACGGGTCGGCGTGGCTCGGCGGTGACCGGCTCGGCCGCGACGTCGCGAGCCAACTGCTCCACGGTGGGTGGGGACTGCTGCTGCTCGCCGCGATCATCGCGATCCTGGTGACCTTCCTCGCGGCGGTCCTGGGCTCGCTGGCCGGATTGGAGCGTGGGATCGGCAGGTGGATCGAACGCGCTGCCGACCTCGGCGTGCTGCTTCCCCCGGTGCTGGCGATGCTGCTGTTCATGCTGTCGTGGCCCGAATCCGGCGCCGTGGGGCTGGTAGCGGTGGCGGTGATCGCGGGAACGCCGTACACGGCGCGCGTCTTCGCCGCGGCCGCCTCCGGCATCGCGACGGCGGGCTTCGTCGAGGCCGCCCGCGCCCGCGGCGAGCATCTCGGCTATCTCGTCTTTCGCGAACTGCTGCCGAATCTGCGCGAGACTCTGCTCACTCAGCTCGGCTTGCGGTTCGTCGAGGCGATGTATCTGGTGAGCACGGCCGCGTTCCTGCACCTGCCCACCACGCTCGGCGACGCCAACTGGGCGGTCATGGTCAGGGAGAACGCGCCGGGCATCCTGCTCAACCCCGCGGCCGTGCTGGCGCCGAGTCTCGCCATCGGGGTGCTCGCGGTCGGGGTGAACAGCACGGTGGTCGCTTTCGGGCGGGGAAGGCGTGGCCGGTGGACCACAGGGTGAGCGTGTCCGAACTCTCGGTCAGCACCGGCTCCGGTGCGCCGATACTGGCGCCGACCTCGCTGCGGGTGCCCGCGGGCTCGCTGACAGTGCTCATAGGTCCCTCCGGAGCGGGGAAAACCACGCTCATGCGCGCCCTCGTCGGACACCTGTCCGAGGGCACCGTCCGATCCGGCGGTTCGGTCCACGTCTGCGGAGTGGACGTCTTCGCCCTCGATCCCGCTGCGCTACAGTCCTTCCGCCGCACGAACCTGGCCTTCGTGAGCCAGGACCCCGGAGCCGCGCTGAATCCGGCGATGCGCGTCCGCTCACTGCTGCGCGAGGCGGCCCCGCGCGCAGGAGAGCGGTCGTTCGACCACATTCTCGCTCGCGTGGGTCTGCCCGCCGCCTGTCTGCGCCGCCGCCCCCGCGAACTGTCCGGCGGGGAGCAGCGACGTGTCGCGCTCGCACTGGCACTGGTCCGGGATGTCGGGGTGTTGGTCGTGGACGAGCCGCTCGCGGGCCTGCACGGGCGACTGCGCGCCGAGATCGCCGACCTGCTGCGCTCACTGGCCACCGACAGCGGGGTAGCGGTGATCACCTCGGGACACGACACACAGATCATGCGCCGGATCGCCGACGAGGTGGTCGCCCTCGGCACATCACCGAGTGTGCTGCGGCGCTTGACGGTTCGCCTGCCGAGCCCGTCGGCACCGGAGGGCATCGCGCTGCGTGCCCGGGGCATCTCGGCCCGCGCCGGAGCCAGGAAACTGCTCGATTCGGTCGACCTCGACATCGGCTCGGGAGAAAGTGTCGCGCTCGTCGGTCCGTCCGGCGCGGGCAAGACCACCCTGACGCGCGTCCTGGCGGGGATCCACCCGGACGCGACCGGCTCGGTCGAGGTGAACGGCAGGCCGCTCGCGGTCGGGCGCGGACGCCGAACACGCCGGGATCGGCGACGCATCCAACTGATCCCGCAGAACCCGCTGTCCACCCTGAACCCGAAACACACGGTGCTGCAGGCTCTCGCGCGCCCTCTGCGACTGAGCGGCAACGCCGCTCGCGGCGAGGTCCCCGACCACGCCGCCCGGCTGCTCGCCGATGTCGAGATGAGTCCGGGCATGCTGTCGCGCTACCCCGGCGAACTGTCCGGCGGACAACGCCAGCGCGTCGCGATCGCCCGCGCTCTGGCCACCGACCCGGACGTCCTGATCTGCGACGAGATCACCTCCGCACTCGACGCCGACACCGCCGCCTCGATCATGCACCTGGTGGAACGCACCCGGATCGAGCGCGGCATCGGCGTGCTGGTGGTCAGCCACGACATGGCGTTGGTCGCCGGGCACTGCCACCGCATCGTGGTACTGGCCGACGGCGCGGTCGTCGAGCGAGGCGCCACCTCCGCTGTGCTCGCAGCCCCGGGCACACCGGAGACCAGGGCCCTGCTGGTGTGACGGCGCCGGTACGGCCGCCGCCCGGTCATCGATCGCCGGCCGCCTGATCACCGGCGCCGAGGTGCCCTGCCCGGCTGTTCCTGTCGGCCCCGCCCTTGCACCACGCCGCCGTCCGCGCCTCGGCCACCAGGGCACGCGCGTCCGGTTTCGGGCGTGGGGTGAGGACGACACGCCCCATAGCCTGCCGAGGACCTCGCCAGGTCCTATCGTGGGGGCATGACTGCCGAGGCGAGCAGCGCCGGTGGGACCGGAGAGTCTCCGGTTCGGCTCTCGCAGGAACTGACGCCGCTGCCGGATCTGCGGCAGGGCCGCCCTCGTGCCGGGCCGGAGCGGGTGCGGCGCCCGGTGTATGTGGATCTGCTGCCGCCGTGCAACGCACGCTGCCCGGCCGGTGAGAACATCCAGGCATGGTTGGCGCACGCGAAGGCGGGCCGGTTCGAGCAGGCCTGGCGGCAGCTGGTGGACGACAATCCGTTCGCCGCCATCCACGGACGGGTCTGCTATCACCCGTGCGAATCCGTGTGCAACCGCAGCCGTCTGGACGAGGCGGTGTCCATCCACGCGGTCGAACGCTTCCTCGGCGACCAGGCCCGCGAGCACGGCTGGACGTTCGCCGCGCCGCCGGTCCGCAGCGGCCATCGCGTCCTGGTGGTCGGCGCGGGCCCCAGCGGATTGTCCGCCGCCTACCATCTCGCGCGCCGCGGCCACGACGTCGAGATCCGTGACGCGGGAAGCGAACCCGGCGGAATGATGCGGTACGGCATCCCCGCCTACCGGCTGCCCCGGGACGTGCTCGACGCCGAGATCGGCCGTCTCGCCGCTTTGGGGGTGCGCTTCACGCCCGATCACCGCGTCGAAGATCTCGCCACCGAACGCGACGAGGGCGGCTTCGCCGCGGCCTTCGTCGCCGTGGGCGCGCATCTGTCCAAACGCGTCGACATCCCGGACTGCGACGCTGCGACGATGGTCGACGCGGTGGCGTTCCTGCGCCGAGTCGCGTCCGGCGAACGGCCCGACCTGGGCGAGCACGTGGCGGTCTACGGCGGCGGCGACACCGCGATGGACGCGGCCCGAGTCGCCCGCCGTCTCGGCGCGCAGGACACCGTCATCCTCTACCGCCGCACCCGCGAGCAGATGCCCGCCCACGCGGAGGAGGCCGAAGACGCCGAGCGCGAGGGCGTGCGGATCCATTGGTTGCGCACGATCACCGCCTTCGACAGTCCCGAACTGCGGGTGGAGGTCATGGAGCTCGACGAGTCCGGCCGTCCACGGCCGACCGGGCGCCTCGAGACCCTGAGCGCGGACACGGTGATCATGGCGATCGGGCAGCAGACCGAGTCGGCGTTCATGCGGACGCTGCCCGGAGTGGAGTTCGACCGCGACGGCAGCGTGCGGGTGAACGAGTCGCTGATGACCGGATGCCCCGGAGTCTTCGCCGGCGGCGACATGGTTCCCGGCGAACGCACCGTGACCGCGGGGGTCGGGCACGGCAAGACGGCCGCCCACCACATCGACGCCTGGCTGCGTCGCACCGCCGGCGCCCGCCCTGCCAAGCATCCGATCGCCACGTTCGATCAGCTGCACCTGTGGTACTTCGGCGACGCAGGCAGGCGGGCCCAGCCGGAACTGCCCGCCGAGGAACGCACCGCCGGGTTCGACGAGGTGGTCGGGGGGCTGTCGGCGCAGGCCGCGACGTTCGAGGCGGGCCGGTGCCTGTCGTGCGGGAACTGTTTCGAATGCGACGGCTGCCTCGGCGCGTGCCCGGAGGACGCGATCGTCAAGCTGGGCGCGGGCCACGGGTACCGCTACGACTACGACAAATGCACCGGCTGCGCGGAGTGCTTCGAGCAGTGCCCGGTCCATGCCATCGAGATGTTTCCGGAGCCGACATGACACAGGTGACGATCGACGGCAACGAAGCCACCGCCTCGGTGGCCTACCGGCTCAACGAAGTGTGCTGCATCTATCCGATCACCCCCTCGTCGACGATGGCGGAGCTCGCCGACGAGTGGTCCAGCGCCGGACGCCCCAATCTGTGGGGCACGGTGCCGAGCGTGGTGGAGATGCAGAGCGAAGGCGGAGCGGCGGGCGCGTTACACGGCGCCCTGCAGGGCGGGGCACTGGCGACGACGTTCACCGCGTCGCAGGGGCTGTTGTTGATGATCCCGAACATGTACAAGATCGCGGGCGAACTGACCTCGGCGGTCATGCACGTCGCCGCACGATCCCTGGCCACGCAGGGACTGTCGATCTTCGGCGACCACTCCGACGTGATGGCGGTCCGCCAGACCGGGTTCGCCCTGCTCGCTTCGGCCTCGGTACAGGAGGCTCACGATCTGGCGCTGGTCGCACAGGCCGCCTCCCTGCGCACCCGGGTACCGTTCCTGCACTTCTTCGACGGCTTCCGCACCTCGCACGAACTCAACACCATCGAGCCCCTGTCCGACGACGACCTGCGTGCCCTGGTGCCCGAGCAGCTCGTCCGCGACCACCGCGGACGCGCGTTGTCGCCGGAACGCCCGTTCATCCGGGGTACCGCCCAGAACCCGGACACCTATTTCCAGGCGCGTGAGACCGTCAACCCGTTCTACGCCCGAGTTCCCGCGGTGGTCGACGAACTGATGGCCGGGCTCGGGCAGCGCACCGGACGCGACATGCGCATCGTCGACTACACCGGCCATCCCGAGGCGGAACGGGTGCTGGTGCTGATGGGTTCGGGGGCGCAGACCGCCGCCGAAACAGTCCGGGTGCTCGCCGAGGCCGGGGAGAAGGTCGGGTCGGTGCAGGTGCGGCTGTATCGGCCGTTTCCCGCCGAGGCGCTGCTCGCCGCGCTACCCGCGACGGTGCGCACGATCGGAGTGCTCGACCGCACCAAGGAGCCGGGCTCGTTCGGGGAGCCGCTGTATCTCGACGTCGTGGCCACGGTCGCCGAGGCGTACGCCTGCGGGCAGCGGGCGCGGCTACCGCGGGTGTGCGGCGGCCGCTACGGGCTCTCGTCGAAAGAGTTCACCCCCGCCATGGTGGCCGGGGTGCTCACCGAACTCGCCCGCGAGCATCCGCGCAGCCGGTTCACCGTCGGCATCGACGACGACGTGTCGGGCACCAGCATCGCCTACGATCCCGGGTTCGACCTCGAGGCCGACGACACGGTGCGGGCGGTGTTCTTCGGCCTCGGCTCCGACGGCACCGTCGGCGCCAACAAGAACACCATCAAGATCCTCGGCGCGCGGCACGACCTGCACGCCCAGGCGTACTTCGTCTACGACTCCAAGAAGTCCGGCTCGCAGACCGTCTCCCACCTGCGGTTCGGGCCCCGCCCGATCCGGGCGCCGTATCTGATCGGCCGGGCGGATTTCGTGGGCTGTCACCAGTTCCGCTTTCTGGAGAAGGTCGATGTGCTCGGCCGCGCCGCGGAGAATGCCACGCTGCTGCTGAACTGCCGGTATCCGGCCGACAAGGTGTGGGACGCGCTGCCGGGGCCGGTCCAGCGGCAGATCCTGGACAAGCGCCTGACCGTGTACGCGGTCGACGCGGGCCGCATCGCCCGCCAGGTAGGCCTGGCGGGGCGGATCAACGTGGTGCTGCAGACCTGCTTCTTCGCGATCTCGAACGTGCTGCCCCGCGAGGAGGCGATCGCCCGGATCAAGGACGCCGTCGCCACCACCTACGCCGACCACGGTGCCGACGTGGTCCGGCGCGAACTCGAGGCGGTCGATCTGGCGGTGGAATCCCTGCACCGGATCACCGTCCCGGACCGGGTGAGCAATACCGCCGCGCCGGCCCCGCTCGTGCCCGACGACGCGCCCGAGTTCGTACGCACCGTGACCGCGGAGATGATGGCGGGCCGCGGTGACGCGCTGCCCGTCAGTGCCCTGCCGGTCGACGGCAGCTACCCCAGCGGAACCACTGCCTACGAGAAACGCAACATCTCCGAACTCGTCGCCGCCTGGGATCCGGATACCTGCATCCAGTGCGGCAACTGCAGTTTCGTCTGCCCGCACAGCGTGATCCGCACCAAGTTCTACGACGAGGACCACCTCACCGGCGCCCCGCCGGACTTCCCCTCCGCCCCGCTCGGGGCCGTCGGTCTCCCGCAGACCCGCTACAGCCTGCAGGTCTACGTCGAGGACTGCACCGGCTGCGGCCTGTGCGTCGAAGCCTGTCCCGCGCTCACCCCCGGCGTCCCGCCCGCCAAGGCCATCGATCTCGCACCGCGCGAACCCCGGGTGGCCACCGAGCGGGAGAACATCGCGTTCTTCGAAACCCTGCCCGAGGTCAACCGCTCCCGCGTCGACTTCGGCACCGTGCGCGGCACCCAGTTCCTCGAGCCGCTGTTCGAGTTCCCCGGCGCCTGTGCCGGCTGTGGGGAAACCCCGTACCTGAAGCTGCTCTCGCAGCTGTTCGGCGACCGGGCGATGATCGCCAACGCCACGGGCTGCTCGTCCATCTACGGCGCGAATCTGCCCACCACCCCCTGGACGACCGACGCGAACGGGCGCGGCCCCGCATGGTCGAATTCGCTGTTCGAGGACAACGCCGAATTCGGGCTGGGGTTCCGGCTCGCCGCCGACGAACACGCCGACCTCGCTCGGCGGCGTCTGACCGAACTGCGGGAGGTGATCGGGCCCGCTCTCGTCGACGACATCCTGACCGCGCCGCAACTGCGCGAGTCCGAGCTACGCGCCCAACGGGAGCGGGTGGCCGAACTCGACGCCCGGCTCGCGCAGCTCGACCCGGCGCTGACCGCCGACCTGCGCAGTGTGCTCGACCATCTGGTCCGGCGCAGCGTGTGGATCGTCGGGGGCGACGGCTGGGCCTACGACATCGGCGCGGGCGGCCTCGACCACGTACTGGCCGGCGGCCGCAACGTCAACATCCTCGTCCTCGACACCGAGGTGTACTCCAACACCGGCGGGCAGATGTCCAAAGCCACCCCGCTGGGCGCCATCGCGAAGTTCGCCGCCGCGGGAAAGACCGTGCCGATGAAGGACCTTGCGTTGCAGGCCATCGCCTATGGCAACGTCTATGTCGCCCGCGTCGCGATGGGCGCCGATCCCCAGCACACATTGCAGGCGATGCGCGAAGCCGAAGCCTACGAGGGCCCCTCGCTGGTGATCGCCTACAGCCAGTGCATCGCGCACGGCATCGACATGCGTCACGGGATGGACCAGCAGTATCGCGCGGTGGCCAGCGGGCACTGGCCGCTGATCCGCTACGACCCGATGCTGCGGGCGGCCGGCCGCAACCCCTTCCTGCTCGACTCGCACCGCCCTCGCATCCCCCTCGACGACTACCGCAGCCGGGAACTGCGCTACCGCGCATTGGCCAACAGCGACCCGGCCGAATACGACCGGATCCTCGCCCTCGCCGAAGAGGCGATCGCGCAACGCTGGAGCCGCTACGAGCAGATGGCTTCGCAAGGGCCGCAACACTTCACCGCCGACGCTCGGAAGGGCCACTGATGGACCTGTCCACACGGTACCTGGGCCTCACACTGCGCAATCCGCTCATGGCGGCGGCGTCCCCGCTCTCACGGACGGTCGACGGTGTCCGCAGGCTCGCCGACGCAGGCGTCGGCGCGGTGGTGCTCTATTCGCTGTTCGAAGAGCAACTGGTGCGCGAAGCGCAGCGCAACGCGGCACTGACCGAGCGCGGTTCGCAGAGCTACGCCGAGTCGCTGTCGTATTTTCCGCGGCGCGCCACGCAGGATCACGGCCCGCGCCGCTACCTGAGCCTGCTCGAACGCGCCGCGCGGGCCGTGCCGATCCCGGTCATCGGCAGCCTCAACGGCGTCACACCGGGCGGCTGGACCGACCATGCCCGGTCGATGCAGGACGCCGGTGCGGCCGCGATCGAGCTGAACATCTACTTCCTGCCCAGTGATCCGCACGTCAGCGGAAGGGACGTCGAACAACGGCACCTCGACATCCTGGCCCGGGTCCAGGACGCCGTCACCGTCCCGGTGCAGGTCAAGATCTCCCCCCACTTCAGTTCTGTCGGAGAGATGGCGCTGCGCCTCGACGCGGCGGGCGCCGACGGGCTGGTGCTGTTCAACCGGTTCCTGCAGCCCGGCATCGACTGCGAGACCCGCACCGTCGTCCCCGACATCCAGCTGTCCACCGCGGCCGAATCCCGTCTGCCGATGACCTGGATCGCTTTGCTCCGCGGGCGGATCGGTGCCGCGCTCGCCGGGGGTGGAGGTGTCGAGGACGGCGCCGACGTCGTCAGATTTCTGCTGGCCGGGGCTGATGTCGTGCAGACGGCGTCGGCGTTGTTGCGGCACGGTCCCGAGTACGCCGCCGTCCTGCTCGACGAGGTGTGTCGGTGGATGCGCCGCAAGGAGTACGGCAGCGTCGAGGAGTTCCGTGGGTTGCTCGCCGTACCCCCCGGCGCGGACGGCACGAGCCGCGGACGTGGCGACTACGTCAGCGCACTGCGCGAGGCCGACACCGGCGCTTACGACATCCTCTGAGCACCACCCGATACCTGTCGCCGTGCTCGACCGGCGCATCCCTGCCGAAGCGCGGTGTCGCACGGGTGCAGAGCCTCACCCCCCGGGTCGCACCAGTCCGGTCTCGTAGGCGAGGACCACCGCCTGCACCCGGTCGCGCAGGCCGAGCTTGGTGAGCACCCGACCGACATGGGTCTTCACCGTGGCCTCGGACAGGAACAGCTCGGCGGCGATCTCGGCGTTGGAGCGGCCCGCGGCGATCTGCTCGAGCACCTCGCGTTCGCGTGCGGTCAGCGCGTCGAGGATCGAGGGATCGCGCAGGCCGGCGGGGTCGGCGGCCACCATGCGATCCAGCAGGCGCTTGGTCACCTTGGGCGAGACCACCGCGTCCCCCGCCGCGACACTGCGGACGGCCGAGATCAGATCCTCCGGCGGGGTGTCCTTGAGCAGGAACCCGCTCGCCCCCGCGCGCAGCGCGCCGAGGACGTGCTCGTCCAGGTCGAAGGTGGTCATGACCAGCACTTTGCAGGCGGTGTCCGACTCCAGGATGCGGGTGGTCGCGGTGACTCCGTCGACCACCGGCATGCGCACGTCCATCAACACCACGTCGGGGCGCAGTTCCTTGGCGCGGGTCAGCGCCACCGCGCCGTTCTCGGCCTCGCCGACCACCTCGATATCGGGATGCGCGCCGAGCACCATCTTCAAACCCATGCGCATCAGTTCTTGGTCGTCCACGACTAGTACGGTGATCGGCACCGCACCAATCTAGCCGCGCCGAAGACCGGTCGAGAACGGGTCCGTCGAGCGGAGAACGGTGTCGGCGCTCGTCGTTACGCTTTCCGGTTCGATCGATCCAATCGTGGTGGGGCGCATGAACGAAGAACTCCGAATGCTCGACTTCCCCGGCATCCCCGGCGGCACTGCCGGCGGACGACACGCCCCGGCGCGGCCGGGGCCGAGATCCACCGTCCAGTGCGCGGGCCTTCCCGTGCCGCCGTTGGCGCGGCCGGTGTTCCGGCTGACCGACCCCGAACGCCGGGCCACCTCGCTGGCCCGGTTCGCCCGGCGCATGGTGCCGGTTCCGGCGCTGGCGCGATTGCGCCAGGTGGGCTGGCAGCTCGCCCGCCCGGTCGACGGCCTGCACGATCACCTCTACCGGCCCGTCGGCAAGGACCTGCGGGTGCTGCTGCAGCTCGACGACGGCCTACCCGCCGACGCCCCGTGGGCCGAGGACGAACGGGTGGTGGAGGCTGTCGAACTGTCCTCCGCGCCGCCCGCGCCCTGGTGGAGCCGCTGCGGGGACACCCCCTTCGGGGTACTGGATCCGCTGACCGCGAGCGAGGTGCTGCGCGAACTCACCGACGCCCTGGGCTGACCGATGAAACCGGAAGGCTTCGGCGTCAGGGCAGGGCGATCGAACCGGGATGCTCGGCGAGTTCGAGCGGGATGATCGCGCACACCCGCCAGGCACCGTCGGGCTGCGGCCCGACGGTGAGGCTGCCGCCGAGCACGGCCACGCGCTCGCGCATGCCGACCAGGCCCAGGCCGCTCCCCCCGCCCGAACCGCGCGCACCACGGGAACCGCGGGCACCGCGAAAACCGCTCGCACCGCCCGGCGCGGTGGTGGCACCGCTCGGCGAGGCGTCGCTCCCGCCGGTGCGCTCGCCTCGACGCCCGGACAGGCCCGACCCTGTCGTCTCGAGCGGAAAGTCCGCGACCGGCACGCCGCCGGAGTCGGTGACCTCGACCAACACGTCGTGCTCGCGGCGATGCACCCGCACCCACGCCTTGGGATGCGCGCCGGAGTGCCGCAGGGTGTTGGTCAGCGACTCCTGCACGATGCGGTGCACACCGAGGCTGACCTCGGGAGCGACGTCGTCGATCGCGCCGGTCATCTCCAACTCCACCGCGAGCCCCGTGCCGCGCATCATCTCCACCACCTTGGCGATCCCGGCCGTCCCGTGCTGGGGCAGTTCACCCGGCGCGTGCTCGGTGCGCAGCAGTTCCACCGTGCGGCGCAGTTCGCGCAGGGCGTCGCGGCCGGTGGCGGCGATGACGCCGAGAGACTGTTCGGCGGCGTCGGGGTCCCGGCGCAACGCGTAGCGGGCGCCGTCGGCCTGGACGATGATCACCGACACCGCGTGCGCGACGACGTCGTGCAGTTCTCGCGCGATCCGGGTGCGCTCGGCGGCGACGGCTTCGTGGGTGCGTCTGCGCAGTTCGTCGTCGGCCACCGCCAGGCGCGCGGCGACCTCGGCGTCGTAGGCGTGCCGGGCGCCGTTGAATTCGGCCAGCGTCCAGCACAGCGCGTAGTACACCGCCACGAACGCCACCGTGGTGGTGGTCGGCTGATCCAGCAGCGCCATCGCCAGCAGTGAATCGACCGCCAGCGCCACCAGCAGGATCAGTCCCTCCCGCCTGCCCACGTAGGCGACCAGGGTGTAGAGCATCACGCCCAAGCCCAGCAACGCCGGGTGCTGGGCGAAGTCGTCGAGCAGGTATCCCAGCAGGGTCGTGCCGATCGCGAGCGCCACCATGGCCGCCGACATCGACCGCGGATACCGCCGCCGCAGCGCGATCGGCAGCGGGAGCAGACCGGCCAGCACCAGATAGACCGCGGGCTGGACGGCCGCGCCGATGCCGGTCAGGTCGAGCACCAGCAGGCCCAGTGCCAGGATCGAATCCGCCACCAGCGGCTTGCCGCGCAGCCAGAGACTGAACTGTCGCACTGTCCCAGCCTAGGTGTCCGGTCGGCGAGGTGGGTTCATCGGATGTCTGGTTGGCTGGGGCGCGTGGATCTCACGGACTGGCTGGTTCTCCTGACCGCCGCGGGTGCGGCGGGCTGGGTGGACGCCGTGGTCGGCGGCGGCGGGCTCATCATTCTGCCGACGCTGTTCCTGGTGTCGCCGGGCATCGCGCCCGCGACGGCGCTGGGCACCAACAAGTTCGCCGCGGTCGCGGGTACCACCGCCTCGGTGCTGACGTTCGCGCGCAAGGTCCCGATGAACTGGAAGCTGCTGCTACCCGCGGCGGCGATCGCCGCGGGCGCCGCTGCCGTGGGGGCGGCGGCGGTCTCGCTGATCGACCGGGACCTGTTCATCCCGATCGTGATGGTGGTCCTGGTCGCGGTCGCGGTCTTCGTGACCGCGCGGCCGTCGGTCGGCATCACACTGGCGACCGACCCGCCGACTCGCCGCAAGACGATCCTGGTGGTCCTGGTGGCGGCCGGTCTGATCGGCGCCTACGACGGCCTGCTCGGACCGGGGACCGGAACATTCCTGATCATCACCTTCGCCACGCTGCTGGGCACCGAGTTCGTGCGCGCCGCGGCGATGGCCAAGGTGATCAACTGCGGCTCCAATGTCGGCGCTCTGGTCTTCTTCGGCCTGACCGGGCACATCCTGTTCGCACTCGGCGCGGGGATGGCGGCGGCCAATGTGCTCGGCGCGATCGCGGGCTCGCGGATGGCGCTGCGCAAGGGCGCGGAGTTCGTTCGGATCGTGCTGCTGGTCGTGGTGGTCGTGATGGTGGTCCGGCTGGGCTGGCAGCAGTTCGGTTGAGTTCGGCCGGGTTCCGTTCGTGCGGTCGCGGGTGCGCAACCGGTAGCGTGGCCGGGGTGAGCACCGCGACTTCCGGCGGCCGGGCAGGCCGGGCCGTCGACGCCGAATTCCGCGCGCTACCACTCGGTGCGCTCGCCGAGGCCGCGCTCACCGCGGCCACGGCGGCGGGCGCCGAACACGCCGACCTGCGCGTGCACCGGTTGCGCACCCAATCCATCCGACTGCGCGACGGGCGCGTCGAGGCGGTCACCGACAGCACCGACCTCGGTTTCGCGGTACGCGTGATCGTCGACGGCACCTGGGGTTTCGCCTCACACGCCGCACTGACCCCGCGGAACGCCGTCGCGGTGGCCCGGCAGGCCGTCGCGGTCGCGACAGCCCTGCGCGAACTCAATCGCGACCGGGTGGAGCTGGCGGCCGAACCCCGCTACGCCGACGTCGAATGGGTGTCCGGCTACGACATCGACCCGTTCGAGGTGCCCACCGCGCAGAAGGTCGAGCTGCTGCAGGACTATTCGGGACGCCTGGCCGCCGCCGACGGGGTCGATCACGTCACCGCGGGTGTGCTGCAGGTCAAGGAACAGACCTACTACGCCGACACCGCCGGGACGATCCTCACCCAGCAGCGGGTGCGTGTGCACCCCGAACTCGAGGCGACCACCGTCGATTCGGCCGCCGGTGTCTTCGAGACCATGCGCACACTCGCCGCGCCCGCGGGCCGCGGCTGGGAGTACGTGACCGGTGCGGACGGCGTCTGGGACTGGGACGACGAACTCGCCCACATCCCCGGCTGGCTCGCCGAGAAGGTGAAGGCGCCCACGGTCCTGGCCGGTCCGACCGATCTCGTCATCGACCCGACGAATCTGTGGCTGACCATCCACGAATCCATCGGTCACGCCACCGAGTACGACCGCGCCATCGGCTACGAATCCGCCTACGCGGGAACTTCTTTCGCGACCCCGGACAAGCTCGGCACACTGCGTTACGGCAGCCCCGTCATGCAGGTCACCGGCGACCGCACCGAGCCGTTCGGCCTGGCCACCGTCGGCTACGACGACGAGGGCGTGGCCGGGCAGCGCTGGGATCTGGTGCGCGACGGCGTCCTCGTCGGTTACCAACTCGACCGCGCTTTCGCCCCGCGCCTGGGACTCGATCGCTCCAACGGCTGCTCCTACGCCGATTCCGCGCATCACGTGCCGATCCAGCGGATGGCCAATGTGTCGCTGGCCGCCGATCCCGAGCGCGACACCAGCACCGAGGAGCTGATCTCGCGGGTCGAGGACGGCCTCTACATCGTCGGCGACAAGTCCTGGTCGATCGACATGCAACGCTACAACTTCCAGTTCACCGGTCAGCGGTTCTTCCGCATCCGCCACGGCGAACTGGCCGGTCAGGTACGCGATGTCGCCTACCAGGCCACCACCACCGATTTCTGGGGCGCGATGGAAGCCGTCGGCGGACCGTCGACCTGGCGGCTCGGCGGCGCCTTCAACTGCGGTAAGGCCCAGCCCGGTCAGGTCGCCGCGGTCAGTCACGGCTGCCCGTCGATCCTGGTGCGCGGCATCGATGTTCTCAACACCCGGACGGAGGCTGGTCGGTGAGCGCACTGGGAGTGCCCGCGGGCGAGGTGGTCGAGCGGGCGCTGGCCGCGTCCCGCGCCGACGAGGCGATCGTGCTGGTCACCGACGCCCACGAGGCGTCGTTGCGCTGGGCGGGCAATTCCATGACCACCAACGGCGTTTCGGCGTCGCGGCAGTGGGCGGTGGTGTCGATCTTCCGTGACGGCCCGGCCGTCGCTCGGGTCGGCAGTGTCAGCTCCACCAGCGTCGATCCCGCCGATATCGAGACCGTGGTGCGCGCCGCCGAAGAGGCCGCGCGCACCGCCGAGCCCGCGAAGGACGCCGCGCCGCTGCTCGAGGTCGACGGCCCCGCGCCGGACTGGGCGGACGAGCCGGGCAGCACCGGCATCGACGTGTTCGCCGAACCGGCGCGCGGACTGGCGGGGGGATTCGACGGCGCCGACCGGCTCTACGGTTTCGCCCATCATCGGGTCCACACCACCTGGCTGGGCACCTCCACCGGGTTGCGGAGGCGGTTCGTCCAGCCCACCGGATCGCTGGAGATCAACGGAAAACGCGGTCCCGAAGCCGATCCGGCCAGCGCGTGGGTCGGGGTGAGCACGCCCGATTTCACCGATGTGGACATCGCCGGAATGCTCGGGGAACTGTCGCGGCGGCTGGACTGGGCGGCGAAGAAAGTCGACCTGCCCGCCGGACGCTACGAGACAATCCTGCCGCCCTCGGCGGTGGCCGATCTGATGATCTCGCTGATGTGGTCGATGGAGGCCCGCGGCGCCTACGAGGGACACAATGCCTTCGCCACGCCGGGCGGCGGCACCAGGATCGGCGAGCGGCTCACCGATCTGCCGCTCACCCTCTACTCCGACCCGACCGCCGAGCATCTGCGGCACCGGCCGTTCGTCGCGACCGCCGCCTCCTCGGACACGCTGTCGGTCTTCGACAACGGCCTGATCGCCGATCGGGTGGACTGGGTGCGCGAGGGCGTGATCAACGCGCTGGCCCAATCCCGTGCCACCGCTGCCGAATTCGGCTCCGTCACCACGGTTCCCGGGGAGAATCTGCTACTCACCGGTGGTTCGACGGCCGGCATCGACGATCTGGTCGCGGGCACCGAACGGGGTCTGCTGCTCACCACCCTGTGGTACATCCGCGAGGTGGATCCGGCCACGCTGTTGCTGACCGGGCTCACCCGCGACGGCGTCTATCTGGTGGAAGACGGGCGTGTCACCGCCGAGGTCAACAACTTCCGGTTCAACGAGAGCCCACTGGATCTGCTGCGCCGGGCGAGCGAGGCGGGCGCTACCGAGTTGACGCTGCCGCGCGAGTGGTCCGACTGGTTCACCCGCACGGCCATGCCGCCGCTGCGGATTCCCGACTTCCACATGTCCTCGGTGAGCCGGGCCACCTGAGCCCGTCGCCGTCGGAGCTCAGAAGGGCCTGCTCACCTCGTACACGCCGTCGGTGCTGGTGATCGTCACCGACACCGACATCGGCTCGCCGTCGATCGTCACCGAGCAGGCGAACTGCGCGCCGACGACGATCGCCTGACCGGCGGGGCACGTCGCCGCACCGACGCCGGTGAGACCGTAGGAGCCGCTCAGGACCGTCACCACGCCGCTCTGCACGGCGGCCTGATCGAGGGTGCCGGTCTCGGGGGCGACAGTGGTGAGCGCGGGTGCCTCGGTGGCGACGGTGATCTCGAGCGGTGCGGGAATCTGCCCGGCGGGCGCGGCGGCCACCGGCGAGGACGTGACCGTGGTCCGCGGTGTGTCGCCCATCGCGCTCTCCCGCAGATTCACCACCACCAGTCCGGCGATCACCCCGGCCACCGCGATGGCGACCGCCGCCACGATGGCTGCCACCAGCACGGACGCCCAACCGCCGTCGGTGTGCTCGGGTTCGGGCGCTTCGGCGACCGGGTAGGGCTGGGACGCCCTCGGTGGCCGCGTCGGTGCTGTCATGAACGATCCCTCCCGCCGGGGCAGGGACGCGACATCATGTCCGCCTGGGGACCACCCCGGTTATGCCCGTCGAAGGATAGCCGACACCTCGGTGAACGGCGGCTCCTGGGCCGGAATCTCCCTGCCCGGCTTGCCGATTCCCTCCGCCCGGGATCCGGGACCGGCTTCAGACGGCGGGGGTGATCTCGATGCCCACCGTTCCGGCCTTGCCGCGACGGATAGTGCTTCCCATCAGCACCACCCAGGCGAGCAGTTTGTACTTGCGCTTCAACAGAGTTCGGACGTTTTCGGTGCCTTCGGCGTCGAGTACCCGGCCGGTCCCCTCGATCACCGGGCCGCTCAGCTTCTTGCCCCGCCCGTCGCACGCCTGCACCGTGACCGCCGGATCACGCCGCAGCCGCTTGACCTTCCAACTGTCGGTGACCGTCCACACGTAGAGCTTTCCCTGGTCGGCCACCGCCCACACCGGCGTGCCGACCGGCGTGCCGTCCTTGCGGAAGGTCGTCAGCATCACGTAGTCGGCGGTTCCGGCTTCCCCGAACGCATTCGTCATGCCCGCAGCCTAGGTCGTCGCGGCGAGCCCGGCCACGCTCCGGGTTGTCCGCTTGTCCCCGACGCGCCGCTTCAGTCGCCCAGTGCGTACTCGCCGGCCTCGAGCCGGGCCAGTAGACCGCCGGTCCAGCCGGCGAGGTTGTCGAACACGCCGCTCCACAGTTCGAGCAGGTCGGTGGCGTGCGGTGTTTCGTAGCGGCCGGGGAATTCCGGGATCATGGCGAGAAGTTCCGCCCGCACCGCCGCGGCATTGCGCTGTTGCTCGCGCAGACGGTCGATCACGTGCGCACGGGGCAGCGCGTCCATGAACGCGATGCCCGCGCCCAGTTCTTCCATATCGATGCTCACCAGCGCCTGATCCATGAGTCGCCGGAACTCGGCCTCGCCGTCGGGGGTGAGTTCGTACAGCGTCCGCGCCGGGCCTTCGTCACTGCGCTCGCTGCCCGCCTCGCGAAGTCTGCCTTCGGCGCTCAACTGCTTGAGAGCGTGATAGATCGAGCCGGGTTTGGCGTTGGTCCACGTCTCGGCCCGCCACGACAACAGTTCCCGCCGCACGGCGTATCCGTGCGCGGGCCCCTGGCTGCGCAGGACTCCGAGGACGAGCAGGCGTACCACGGACACGACGGCTCCCTTCTTGTGGTGCTCGATGCTAGTCGAACTTGACTTCCGCGGGTCCGCGCGTAGCTTAGTAATCAAATTTGACTACCAGGCGAAAGGTGTCAGTCTGATGGCCGACTCCCCTGTCCCCATTCTCTGGTCCTCGAACCCGCGCGCCACGCTCGACTTCTACCGTGCGCTCGGCTACACGATCACCCATGAGCAGACCAAGCCCTACGTCTACCTGGGCGTGCAACTGGCGGGCTGCGACCTGCATTTCAGTCCACCCCCGAAAGGCACGGTCACACCGACGGAATCGGTCTACTGCCTGGTCATGGTCGACGACGTCGCCGCGCGGCACCGCGCCTTCAGCGAGGCCATGCGAGGCGTTCACGGCAAGGTGCTGACGAAGGGTTACCCGCGAATCACCCGATTCCGACCCGGCCAGTCCCGGTTCAGCCTCATCGATCCCGACGGCAACACGCTCATGTTCATCCAGCGCGACGAACCGATGGACGTCGAATACGGCGGCGCCGCCGACCTCACCGGCTTGGCCAAGGTGATCGACAACGCGCGCATCCTGCGGGATTTCAAGGTCGACGACAAGGCCGCCGGGCGGGTACTCGAGGTCGGGCTCGGCCGCTTCCGCGAGATCGCACCCGCTGTGGACCGAGCCAAAGCCCTGGTGATGCTGGCCGAGATCGCGATCGCGGCAGGCGATTCCGCGCGCGCCGAGCGGTTCCGCGCCGAGGCCACGGCGCTGCCGCTGTCCGGCGGGGAGCGCGCCGCCGTGGCCGAAGAACTGCGTGCGGGCGCGGAACTCGAGCACTGGCTCGGCGACAAAGGTGAGTCCTTCACCGGACACGCCGAGTGACATTGACATCCCCTGGTGCCCATCCACTAGCGTCGCGGCTGGACACGGACTCTGCGATCCATTCGGAGACCACGGCGATTCCGGTGACCGGCGTCGCCGACGAGCGTAGCGGCATCCAGCATGCCGTCGGGGAGAGGCACCGTACCGGCGGCCGACGAAGGGGACAACCCGTGGGCAGCAGCGATTTCGCGTATACCGGGTGCGACAACCTGGAGGCGATGACCAAGGCGGTCAACTACAACACTTTCCTGGTCGACACGGTCGACAAGCATCTCGGCTTCCCCGGCATCTCGGCGGATACACGGGTACTGGATTTCGGCGCGGGCTCGGGCACGTACGCCGACATGCTCTCCGAGCGGGGGATCAGCCCCGAATGTCTCGAACCGGACGAGGAATTGCAGCACGTCCTGCGGTCGAAGGGCTACAAGGTCGTCGATTACGACCAGGCGCAACCCAGCGAGACCGAACAGTACAGCCTCATCTACACCTTCAACGTCCTCGAGCACATCAAGAACGATCAGGCCGCCGCCGAGCAACTGGCGGCGCTGCTGCGGCCGGGCGGCAAGCTGGTCGTCTATGTGCCCGCGATGGAGATGCTGTACACCGCCATGGACGCCAAGGTGGGGCACTACCGCCGCTATCGCCGCACCCAGCTGAACCGGATCCTGCGCAACGCCGGCCTCGAGATCGCGGAGTCGCGATACTGCGACCCCCTCGGCTTCCTCGCGACGCTGGCCTACAAGATCCTCGGTTCCGCCGACGGCACCCTCGACCCCCGATCCGTCGAACTCTACGATCGCGCGATCTTCCCGCTCAGCAAAGCGCTGCAGATGCTGACGGGCACGTTCGTCGGCAAGAACGTCCTGGTCGTCGCTACCAAATCCTGACCGCTAGGGCGCACGACGGACCAGGCAGGCCGCCCCCGCGGCGAGGTCGATCTCGTCGCGCGGCGGCGCCCCGTCCGAGGGCGTCTCGCGGTGCATGAGCGTCGTCATCCGTTGCTCGAACTCGATGTGCTTGGAGCCCTGGAACGCCGCGGTCACCTCCTCGAAGCCGGCTCCCGCGCGGGGCCGGGTCCAGGGCAGGAAACGCGAGCCGGTGAGCCGGTTCCAGACGACTTCGGCGACGGCGAGCGCGATCAACAGCAGAGCGAGACCGGGAATGGTCATCGCGACGAGCAGGCCCATGCCCGAATGCTACGCATCGATTCCGGCGGCATCCACCGAGCGCCCCGGCCGCGTCAGGCCCGGCGAGTGAGAACGACCGGCCCCTCCTCGGTGATCGCCACGGTGTGCTCGGAATGGGCCGTCCTGGAACCGTCGGCCGAACGCACCGTCCACCCGTCCGCGTCGTCGATGTAGACGCGGCCGGTGGTGCGAGCGAACCACGGTTCCAACGCCAGCGTCAGGCCGGGACGCAACCGGAGCCCCCGGCCCGCGCGGCCGGTGTTGGACACGTGCGGATCCTCGTGCATGGTGCGACCGATCCCGTGCCCGCCGAACTCGGTGTTGACCGGATACCCGTAGGCGGCGGCCACCGCGGCGATGGCCGCGGAGATGTCGCCGAGCCGGTTCCCGGGCACCGCCGCCTCGATCCCCGCCGCCAGCGCCTCCTCGGTCGCCCGCACGAGCCTGCGATCCTCCTCGGCGGCGGTGCCGACGATCGTCGTGATCGCGGCATCGGCGACCCAGCCGTCGATGGACACGGCCAGATCCATCGTCAGCACGTCGCCGTCGGCCAGCGGATAGTCGAAGGGCATCCCGTGCAGCACGGCGTCGTTCACCGCCAGGCACACGGTATAGCCGAACGGCCCACGGCCGAACGACGGCGCGTAGTCGACGTAGCACGAAACCGCCCCACGATCCCGGATCCGTTCGCGGACATGGGCTTCCAGGTCGAGCAGGTTCACCCCGACGCGCGCCCGCTCGCGCAGGTCGGCGAGTACGTCGGCGACGAACGCGCCAGTCACCGCCATCGACTCGATCTCTCTCGGAGTCTTCAACTCGAGCATGCCACGGCCTCCATTTCGGTATTTTAATACCACCGTAGCCGCATCGGTATTTTAATACCAATCGAACGATTGCGACCGCCGCACGCCGCCGCCTACCCTGGTCGGCATGGTCCGTCTCCCCTTGACACCCGCTCAGATCGAGGCCGGTCGCCGCCTCGGCGGCAGGCTGCGGGCCGCCCGCGCCGACCGCGACCTCACCGATGTCGCCACCGCCGCGGGCATCTCCCCGGAGACCTTGCGCAAGATCGAGACCGGTCGCCTGCCCTCCCCCGCCTTCGGCACCGTGGTCGCCCTCAGCCAGGCACTCGACCTCCCCCTCGACGAACTCGCCGACGTGTGGCGCTCGGCCGGGCTCGCCGAGTCGGCCTAGCGATCCACCCGCGCCGGGCTGGGTGAACTCGGCCACAAAGACGACCACCCAACCGAGCGGTCGGAAACCGGCTCCCTAGTTTGGGACGTATGTCCGACAAGAGCGAGATCGCTGCCTACTTCCGGCGCGTCGGTCCCCGGCGCTTCCTCCCCACCGCGCACGCGACCGGTGCGTGGACCGCCGACGAGCAGCATTTCGCCCCGGTTGCCGGATTACTCGTCCACGAGATCCAGCGCATGCGAACCGACGAGCAGCGGCCCGTGATGGCACCGAGCCGGATCACCTTCGACATCCTCGGTCGGGTGCCGGTCGGCGAATTCGACGTCGAGGTCCGGGTCGTACGGCCGGGCCGGACGATCGAGCTGGTCGAGGCCACCGCCGTCGCCGCCGGCCGCGCCGCCGTCACGGCACGCGCGTGGCTGATGAGCAGCGGTGATACCGCGAGTGTGGCGGGCGGAGCGCCCGACCCACTCCCCGCGCCCGAGTCCCTGCCGCGCTGGGCGATGGACTCGTTGTGGCCGGGCGGGTTCATCGCCTCTCTCGACGTCCGCACGGTCGGCGAATACCGCCCCGGCCGCGCCGCCGCCTGGGTTTCCACGGAGCTGGATCTGGTCGAGGGCGAGCCATCGGACCCGGTCACCTCGTTTCTCGCCCTCGTCGACACGGCCAACGGCATCGCCGCCAGGGAGAAGCCGTCGGAGTGGATGTTCCCGAATCTCGATCTGAGCATCCACCTGCACCGGCAGCCCGAAGGCCGCTGGGTCGGCCTGGACACCGCCGTCGTCTTCGGCGGCACGGGCCAGGGGCTCACCACCACGATCCTGCACGACCTTGCCGGTCCCGTCGGTTACGCCCAGCAGATCCTCACGGTGCGACCGCAGCAAGCCGATTGGCCGCCGACGCGCTGAGCTGCGCGGTGAAAATCCGTTGCCCCGGAGCTGCCGGGCACGTAGCGTCCTGAGGCGTTTCCGACCGGAAGGACGTGTCCCGTGCAGCCGATTTCCGAACGCGACATCAGGTCGTCGTTCGTCAATTGTTCCAAGGGCGAGGCCAAGCGTCTGCCGGTGCCGCGCGATCTCGCCGACCGGCCGTGGGACGACCTGGACTTCTTCGGCTGGAGTGATCCCTCCATGCCGGGACGCTGCTACCTCGTGGCGCCGCGCGAGGAGGGCTTGGCCGGCGTCGCCATGCGCTACGAGACCGGCGGCACGGGCCGCGCGCAGATGTGCTCGATCTGCCTGACCACGCACAGCGGCGGCGGCGTATCGCTGCTCACCGCCCATAAAGCGGGCGAATCCGGGCGGCGCGGCAATTCCATCGGCATCTACATGTGCACCGATCTCGCCTGTTCGCTGTACGCGCGCGGCACCAAGCGGCCCGCCGCGGGCAGCCGGTATCGCGAAGACCTCTCCGTGGAGGAGAAGATCGTGCGGGTGCACGCGAACATCGCGACATTCCTGGACCGCCTCAGCGCCTGACCTGCGAACACCCGCCCCACGACCGCGCTCGAGCGGGTCCTGACCGCCAGAATGATCACCGCCCTCACGAGCTGAAGAGAGACGCCTGTCATGCGCGAACTGCACGAACTGCCGTACGCCGCCTACCTCGGCCCGCTCGGCGAGGACCCGCTCCCCGAGGCCGATTACGACTGCGTCCGGCTCGAGAGCGCTGAATACAAGGAGATCGACCTCCGTAATGCGCGGTTCTCCGAGTCGGCTCTGGCCGATCTCGTCTTCGCCGGGGGCAATCTCGCGCACACCAGGTTCACCGATGTCTGGCTGAACCACGTCGACATGACCGCGACCTCGCTGGCGGAGACGACATGGCTGGACGCCGAGATCGGCGGCAGCGCGTGGATCGGGGTGGACGCGGGCGGCGCCGAACTGCGGAGAGTGGAGTTCGCGGGCTGCAAATTCGACGGGGTGAACTTCCGGAACGTGCGGCTGCACGAGGTGACGTTCCGTGAGTGCCTCCTGCGCGAGCCCGATTTCGCCGGGGCGCGGCTGACCTCGGTGACCTTCCCCGGCAGCCGGATCGACGGGCTCACCCTGAACAAGACGACGATGACGAAGGTCGACTTCCGCGGCACGCAGGCGCTGAGTGTCGCCCAGGGAATCGAGTCCTTGCGCGGCGCGACGGTCGATCACGGGCAGCTGATGGAACTGGCGCCCTCGTTCGCGGCGGCGCTGGGACTCACGGTGACCGACTGACCGACTCCTCGCGTTCGGAGTCGGGTTACCGCGATGTCGCGTCGGCTCGTGCGAGCATGGGAGGCAACTGTGGGTTCGCCGGCGGGTGACCCCGTGGATCGAGTATCGAGGAGCCCGCATGGCTGCCCGTGATCTTCGTGCCCTGATACCGCGCGCGGACGTGATCGCCGAGCGATTGCCACGAGCGTCGACCGTGGTCGCCGGGCTGCTGGCAGTGGTCGTCGGACTGCTGCTCGTGGTCCGCCCGCTGACCGCGCTGACCGCGCTGGCGCTCCTGATCGCGGCGGCCTGCGTGGTGACCGGTGTGGGCGAGCTGGTCTCGCATCGCCGTGCGGGTCGGCTCGCCACGGCGCTCGGCCTGGGCTGGGTGCTGGCAGGTGTGCTGGTGGTGGTTCAGATGGGGCCCGCGATCGACCTGCTCCCGCGATTCGTCGCGGCGGCACTGGTGATCGGCGGTGCGATCCGAGCGACAGGTGTCCGCGCCGGGACGCTCGACGACCGGCTGAGCGCCGGAATGCTCGCCGCCGCCGAGATCGTGCTCGGCGTGGTGGCCTGGCTCTGGCCGGATGTGACGTTGCTCGTGGTGGCGGTGCTGTTCGGTATCCGCACGGTGGCGCTCGGTGCGGGACTGCTGTGGGCTACCAGGCCGGGTGAGCGGGCGATTCCCGCGACTCCGGCAGCTCCGGCGTCTCCAGGGGCTCCGACAGCTCCGGCGGCGGCTCCGGCCACGCTCACGCGGGTCGGCCGGGTGGTGGCGGCGGGGCTGGCGCTGGTGCTGGCGATCGCTGTGGCCGGGGTGAGCGCGCATCTGCGGGCCTCGTCGCCGCGGACGGAGAATTTCTACTCCGCGCCCGACGGCGTGCCCGCCGACCCCGGTGTGTTGCTGCGCGCCGAGCCGTTCGCCCGCGGCGACATCCCTGCCGAGGCGCGCGCGTGGCGCATCCTCTATTCGACAGTGGACGCCCACGGATCGCCCGCCCTGTCCAGCGGTCTGGTGCTGGTGCCGCGCGAGGCCCCGGCCGGTCCGCTGCCGGTGGTCGCCTGGGCGCACGGCACCACCGGATTTGCCACCGGATGCGCCCCGACGCTGCTGCCCGAACCGCTGGCCGCGGGCGCGCTGCCCGCTCTGCCCCAGCTGCTGGCCGAGGGATGGGCGCTGGTCGCCACCGACTACACCGGCCTGGGCACCGCCGGACCACACCCCTACCTGATCGGTCACGGCGAGGGGACCTCGGTGCTCGACGCCGTGCGCGCCGCCAGGCAACTACCCGATATCGACCTCGACGACCGGACCGTCGTGTGGGGGCATTCCCAGGGCGGACACGCCGCACTGTGGACCGGCGTCCTCGCCCCCGGTTACGCCCCCGATGCGAACGTCGTCGGCGTCGCGGCCATGGCGCCGGCCGCCGACGGTCCCGGCCTGGTCCGGCATCTGCCGAACGTCGCGGGCGGCACGGTCTTCGGCTCCTACGTGATCGCCGCCTACACCGCCCTCTACCCCGACGTCCGTGTCGAGCACTACATCATCCCCGCCGCCCGCACCCTGGTCCGCGACATGAGCAGCCGCTGCCTGGCCGAACCCGGCGTCCTCGTCTCGGTACTCAGCGCCATGTCCATCGACCGCGATCGTCCGATCTTCGCCAGAGACCCACTCGACGGACCGCTCGGCGACCGCCTGCGCGAGAACGTCCCGGCGGGCGAACTCACCGTTCCGCTGCTACTCGCCCAGGGCGGCACCGATTCACTCATCACCCCGGATGTTCAGCGGGCCTACGCGAGCGACCGCTGCGCCGCGGGCTGGAACGTCGACTACCGCGTCTATCACGGCCGCGACCATCTCGGCGTCGTGGCCGCGGACTCCCCGCTCGTCCCCGAACTCATCACCTGGACCCGCGCCCGCTTCGCCGACAGTCGGCAGACACCGAATTGCCCCGGCTGACAGCACGGCTCACCCGCTCGCCGACGCGGTGAGATGCGGACCGTCGGGCGGCCGGGCCTACTCCAGCTCCCCCTCGGTCTCCAGGTACACCTGCCGCAGCCGGTCCAGCGTCTCCTGCTCCGGCGCCGCCCACATGCCGCGCTCGGCCGCCTCGAGCAGACGTTCGGCGATGCCGTGCAACGCCCACGGATTCGACTGCTCCATGAACTTGCGATTGGTCTCGTCGAAGACGTAGCTCTCGCTGAGCTTCTCGTACATCCAGTCGGCGACCACGTCGGTGGTGGCGTCGTAGCCGAACAGGTAGTCGACGGTGGCGGCCATCTCGAAGGCGCCCTTGTAGCCGTGGCGGCGCATCGCCTCGAGCCAGCGGGGGTTGACCACGCGAGCGCGGAAGACGCGGGTGGTCTCCTCCGACAGGGTGCGGGTGCGCACCGCGTCGGGGCGGGTGCTGTCGCCGATGTATGCCTCGGGGTTCTTGCCGGTCAGCGCGCGGACGGTGGCGACCATGCCGCCGTGGTACTGGAAGTAGTCGTCGGAGTCGGCGATGTCGTGTTCGCGGGTGTCGGTGTTCTTGGCCGCCACCGCGATCCGGCGGTAGGCGGTGCGCATGTCGTCGGCGGCGGGGGCGCCGTCGAGGTCGCGACCGTAGGCGTAGCCACCCCAGGCCGTGTAGACCTGCGCGAGATCCTCGTCGCCGCGCCAGCTCTTGGAGTCGATGAGCTGGAGCAGGCCCGCGCCGTAGGTGCCCGGTTTGGAGCCGAAGATGCGCGTGGTGGCGCGCCGTTCGTCACCGTGCTCGGAGAGGTCCGAAAGGGTGTGCGCGCGTACGTAGTTCGATTCGGCGGGCTCGTCGAGGCCCGCGACGAGGCGGACCGCGTCGTCGAGCAGGGCGAGCACGTGCGGGAAAGCGTCGCGGAAGAAGCCGCTGATGCGGACGGTGACGTCGATGCGCGGGCGGCCCAGTTCCTCGAGCGAGATCACCTCGAGGGTGGTGACGCGGCGGCTGGCCTCGTCCCACACCGGCCGCACACCCAGCAACGCGAGCACTTCGGCGATGTCGTCACCGGAGGTCCGCATGGCCGAGGTCCCCCATACGGACAGACCCACCGAGCGCGGGTATTCGCCCTGGTCGTCGAGGTAGCGGCGCAGCAGCGAATCGGCCATCGCCTGTCCGGTCTCCCACGCCAGCCGGGACGGAACGGCCTTCGGGTCGACGGAGTAGAAGTTTCGGCCGGTGGGCAGCACGTTGATCAGGCCACGCAACGGCGAGCCGCTGGGTCCGGCGGGCACGAAGCCGCCGTTCAACGCGTGCAGTACCCGCTCGATCTCGATGTCCGTGCCCCGCAGGCGGGGCACGACCTCGGTGGCGGCGAAACGCAGGACCGCGCCCACGGATTCGCGGTCCCCGCCTTGATCGCCGAACAGCTGCCCGGAGAAGCGTTCGACCAGCCCGTCCACCGCATCGGGCGACCAGTCGACAGCCTGCAGCGCGATCAGCAGTTCCCGCGCCCGCGCCTCCACGACGTCGACGCGCTCGCGCGACTCGGACCCGGATTCGTTCAGGCCCAATGCTTCTCGCAGACCGGGGACGGATTGCTCGCCGCCCCAGAGTTGGCGCGCGCGCAGCATCGCCAGCACCAGGTCGACTTCCTGCTCCCCGGCGGGCGCCTGACCGAGGATGTGCAGGCCGTCACGGATCTGCACGTCCTTGATCTCACACAGCCAGCCGTCGACGTGCAGCAGCATGTCGTCGAAGGTGTCCTCGTCGGGACGTTCCGCCAGGCCGAGGTCGTGGTCCATCTTCGCCGCGCGCATGAGCGTCCAGATCTGCTGGCGGATGGCGGGCAGCTTGGCCGGGTCGAGGGCGGAGATGTTGGCGTGCTCGTCGAGCAGTTGCTCGAGGCGGGAGATGTCGCCGTAGCTCTCGGCGCGCGCCATCGGCGGGATGAGGTGGTCGACCAGGGTCGCGTGCGCGCGGCGCTTGGCCTGGGTGCCCTCGCCGGGGTCGTTGACCAGGAACGGGTAGATCAGCGGCAGGTCGCCGAGGGCCGCGTCGGTGCCGCAGGCCGCGGACATTCCGAGGGTCTTGCCGGGCAGCCATTCCAGATTGCCGTGCTTGCCGATGTGCACCATCGCGTCGGCGCCGAAACCGCCCTGGGCGGCGGGCACGGCCAGCCAGCGGTAGGCGGCCAGGTAGTGGTGGCTCGGCGGCAGGTCGGGATCGTGGTAGATGGCGACCGGGTTCTCACCGAAACCGCGCGGCGGCTGCACCATCAGCACCACATTCCCGAAACGCATTGCGGCGATGACGATTTCGCCCTGCGGATCGGCCGAGCGGTCCACGTAGAGCTCGCCGGGCGGCGGTCCCCACGCCTCGATCACGGCCTCGCGCAGTTCGTCGGGCAGGGTGTCGAACCATGCGGTGTAGGTCCGCGCGCCGATGCGGACGGGATTGCCCTCGAGCTGTTCGGCGGTCAGCCAGTCGGGGTCCTGGCCGCCCGCCGCGATGAGGGCGTGCATGAGCGCGTCGCCGTCGCGCTCCTCGAGGCCGGGCACCTCGCCCGCCTCGCCGAGGTCGTACCCGGCGCGCCGGAGTTCGTGCAGCAGGGCGATGGTGCTGGCGGGGGTGTCCAGGCCGACGGCGTTGCCGATGCGGGCGTGCTTGGTCGGATAGGCCGAGAGCATGAGTGCCAGGCGCTTGTCGGCGGCGGGGATGTGGCGCAGGCGGGCGTGCCGGACGGCGATGCCGGCGACGCGGGCGGCGCGCTCGGGGTCGGGCACGTAGGTCGACAGGCCGTCGGCGTCGAACTCCTTGAACGAGAACGGCACCGTGATGATGCGGCCGTCGAACTCGGGCACCGCGACCTGGGTGGCGACATCCAGCGGGGACAGCCCGTCGTCGTTGTCGTCCCACTGGGCGCGGGAGCCGGTGAGGCACAGGCCCTGCAGGATCGGCACGTCCAGCGCGGCGAGCGCGGCGACATCCCAGGCTTCGTCGTCGCCACCCGCCGAGGCGGTGGCGGGCTTGGTGCCGCCTGCCGCGAGCACGGTCACGATCAGCGCGTCGGCCTGTCCGAGCGTGGCGAGCAGTTCCGGTTCGGCGGTGCGCAGCGAGGCGCAGTACAGCGGCAGCGGACGCGCGCCCGCATCCTCGACGGCCCGGCAGAGGGCGTCGACGTAGCCGGTGTTGCCTGCCAGGTGCTGGGCGCGGTAGTAGACGACGCCGACCGTCGGCACGCCCTCGACCGGCTCCGGGTAGCGGGCCCCGCGCGTGAGTTCACCCCAGCTGGGCAGCTGCACCGGCGGCTCGAAGCCGTGGCCGGTGAGCAGCACGGTGTCGGACAGGAAGTTGTGCAGCTGGCGCAGATTGTCCGCGCCGCCGGCGGCGAGGTAGTTGTGCGCGTCGGCCGCGACACCGCCCGGCACGGTGGAGCACTCCATCAGCTCGGCGTCGGGGGCGATCTCGCCTCCCAGCGCCACCATCGGCACACCGCTGCCGCGCAGCGTGGCGAGTCCGTCCTCCCAGGCGCGCTTGCCGCCGAGAATGCGCACGATCACCAGGTCCGCGCCGTCGAGCAGGCCGGGCAGGTCCTCCACCAGCAACCGGGCCGGATTGCCCAGGCGGTAGTCCGCGCCGCTGGCGCGGGCGCTGAGCAGATCGGTGTCGGACGTGGACAGCAGCAGAATCACGAATGACCTTCCTCGGGTGACGCGCCCATCGGGTGTGGTGCTCGCCGGAGAGGGTCTGGCTGTTCACAGTGGCGCGACCGCACCGGAATTCCACCGGTTTCCTCGACGCCCGCCGAGCACCGGGGATGCTACCCGGCCGGGCTGTCACGGCCCGTACTCTGGGTATGCCATGACGCGAACGACTCCCGATTCCTGCCCCGGTGTACTGCGCCTGCATCAGGCGGCCGACGGTCCGCTGGCGCGCGTGCGCGTGCCCGGCGGCGTCCTGTCCCCGGATCAGCTGCGCGCGCTGGCCGAGGCCGCTGTCGAACTGGGCGACGGCGCGATCGAACTGACTTCCCGTGGCAACGCGCAATTGCGCCGGGTGCGCGACGCGGGCGAGCTGACCGCACGCCTCGAGGCGGCGGGACTGCTGCCCAGCCGCACCCACGAGCGGGTCCGCAACATCCTCGCCTCGCCGCTGTCGGGACGGGTCGGCGGACTGGCCGACGTGCGTCCGCTGGCCCCCGCCCTAGACGCCCGGCTCCGGGCCGACCCGCGTATGGCGGAGCTTCCCGGCCGCGTCCTGTTCACCGCCGACGACGGGCGCGGCGATGTCAGCGGGCTCGGTCCCGACATCGGTGTGCACGCGACCGGCGAGGAATTCGCCCTCCTGCTCGCCGGTTCCGACACCGGCATCCGGCTCGCCCCCGGTGACGTGATCGACGTCGTGCTCGCCGCCGCGCACGGTTTCCTCGACCTGAGTTCCGGTCAGTGGCGGCTGCACGAAATACCGGACGGCACAGCGCGACTGGTCGATCTGCTCGGCCTGTCCCCCACCGCCGACCGGCTCCCGACCGGCACCGCCCCGGAGTCCCCGATCGGCTGGCTACCCCAGGACGACGGCGCCGTGGCGCTGGGCGCGGCGGTCCCGCTGGGCTCGCTGCCCGCGCGGACCGCCCAATTCCTGGCCGCGGTGGAACGCCCGATCATCCTCACCCCCTGGCGAGGTGTCGTCCTCGCCGATCTCGACGAGTGGACCGCCGAGCAGGTCGTGCGTGTCCTCGCCCCCATGGGCCTGGTCTTCGACGCCGAATCCCCGTGGCTGCTGGTCAGCGCGTGCGCGGGCCGCCCCGGCTGCGCTAAGTCCCACACCGATGTGCGGGCCGATGTCGCCGCCGCGATCGATGCGGGCCGGGTCCTGCCCGACGGCGCGGGCACGACCACCTCGGGCTCCTCGCTGTCCGCCCGGCAGCTGACAGTCGCGGGCCGCCAGCACTGGTCCGGGTGCGATCGGCACTGTGGACGACCCCGAGGGCCGGTCGTCGAGGTGACGGCGAGCCCCGACGGATACCTCGTCGACGCGCCGTCGGTCTGACCAGGCCGGCGACGGCACGACCGAACACCGCCGATCGCGCCGAGCCGATCAGCCGAGGCCGAGTCTGCGGATGGATTCCTCTCGCATCTCGACCTTGCGTATCTTGCCCGTCACGGTCATCGGGAATTCGTCGACGATCACGACATAGCGCGGCACCTTGTAGTGGGCGAGCTTGCCGGCCGAGAACTCGCGCAGCGCATCCGCGTCGAGGCTGCCCGCACCCGGTCGCGGCCGGATCCACGCGCACAGCTCCTCGCCGTACCGGCGATCGGGTACCCCGACGACCTGAACGTCCTCGATGTCGGGATGGGTGTAGAGGAACTCCTCGATCTCGCGGGGATAGATGTTCTCGCCGCCGCGGATCACCATGTCCTTGATCCGGCCGACGATCACGCAGTAGCCGTCCTCCCGCATCACCGCGAGATCGCCGGTGTGCATCCACCCGTCGGCGTCGATGGCCTCGGCGGTCTTGGCGGGGTCGTTCCAGTATCCGAGCATCACCGAATAGCCGCGGGTGCAGAACTCGCCGGCGACACCGCGCTCGACGGTGACACCCGAGACCGGGTCGACGATCTTGATCTCGACATGGGGATGCACGGTGCCGATCGTGGCGGTGCGCCGGTCGAGGTCGTCGTCGACCCGGGTCTGGGTGGAGACCGGGCTGGTCTCGGTCATGCCGTAGCAGATCGAGATCTCGGTCAGATTCATGTCGTCGACACAGCGCTTCATGACCTCGACCGGGCAGGGCGAGCCGGCCATGATGCCGGTGCGCAGCGAGGACAGGTCGTAGGTGTCGAAATCGGCGACGCCCAGCATGGCGATGAACATGGTGGGCACGCCGTAGACCCCGGTGCACCGTTCGTCCTGGACCGCGCGAAGGGTGAGCTCCGGGTCGAAACCGGGAGCCGGGATGACCATCGTCGTGCCGTGGGTGACGCAGCCGAGGTTGCCCATGACCATGCCGAAGCAGTGATAGAACGGCACCGGGATGCACAGGCGATCCTCGCCTGTCAAGGCGAGAGTCTCGCCGGTGAAGTAGCCGTTGTTGAGGATGTTGCGGTGGCTGAGCGTGGCGCCTTTCGGGAAACCGGTAGTGCCCGAGGTGTATTGGATGTTGATCGGGTCGTCCGGCGTGAGGACTTCGGCGTGTTCGGCGAGGGTCCGGTCGGCGACAGCGGCGCCCGCGGCGACGAGGTCGTCCCAGTCGCCGGTGTCGATGAAGACCACGTGTTCGAGCATCGGTGTCCGGGCCCGGGACTGCTCGATCATCGCGCGATAGTCGCTGCCTCTGAAGCTGGACGCGGCCAGTAGCAGCCGGAGTCCGGACTGCTCGGCGGCATAGGTGTATTCGTGGGTCCGGTAGGCGGGGTTGATGTTGACCAGGACGGCACCGATCTTGGCGGTGGCGAACTGGACGATCGTCCATTCTGCGCAGTTGGGGGCCCAGATGCCGACTCGGTCACCTCGGGTGATGCCGACAGCCAGCAGCCCCCGGGCTACGCGGTCGACCGTCTCGTCGAGTTGGTTCCATGTCCAGCGCCGCCCGGTCGCGACCTCGACGAGCGCCTCCCGCTCACCGTAGGTGGCGACGGTGCGTTCGAAGCAGGCCCCGATGGTCTCCTCGAGCAGGGGGATGGTCGTGTCTCCCCGGGCGTAGGAGGCCTGGGCGGAAGGGTTCATCGTGGTCATGGCGTTCTCCGAGACGAAACGAGTCGGGTGGGACGGCTCCGGCACCGCCCCGGGGGATCGGTGCCGGAGCCCGGGATCAGGCAAGGAAGGTGTTGATCGATTTCTGTTCGGTGTAGGCATCGATCGCCGCGGCACCCAGCTCACGGCCCCAGCCGGACTGCTTGTAGCCGCCGAAGGGCAGCGCGGCGTCGAAGGCGTTGTGCGCGTTGATCCACACAGTGCCCGCCTTGATCTGGCGGGCGGTGCGATGGGCCTTCGACACATCGCTGGTCCACACCGAGGCCGCGAGCCCGTAGGGCGTGTCGTTGGCTGCCGCGGCGACCCCGTGTTCGGCGTTGAACGGGGTCGCCACCACCACCGGGCCGAAGATCTCCTCGCGATACACGCTGAACGAGGTCTCGACATCGACGAACACCGTCGGCTCGACGAAGTAGCCCTCCTCGCCATGGCGGCGACCGCCGGTCAACGCCCGCGCGCCCGAGCGCAACCCGGCCTCGACATAACCCATGACCCGGTCGAGCTGGGTCTGCGACACCAGCGGGCCGATGTCGGTGGCCGGGTCCAGACCCGAGCCGATCCTGCTGGCCGCGGCGACCTCGGCGACGCCCTGGGTGAACTCGTCGAAGATCTTGTCCTCCACCAGCAGCCGGGTGCCGCTGGTGCAGGCCTGGCCGTGGTTGAACAGGAACCCCGATGCCGTGCCGGGGATCGCGAGATCCAGGTCGGCGTCGGCGAAGACGACCTGGGGGCTCTTGCCGCCGAGTTCGAGGCTGACCTTCTTCAGGTTGCCCTTGGCGGCGTCGACGATGAGCTTGCCCACCTCGGTGGACCCGGTGAAGGCGATCTTGTCGACATCGTCGTGGGCGGCCAGCGCCGCGCCGGCGTCGCCGTAGCCGGTGACCACGTTGAACACGCCGTCGGGCAGACCGACCTCGGCCAGGATCTCGGCCAGACGCAGTGCGGTCAGTGGGGTGTCCTCGGCGGGTTTGAGCACGACGGTGTTACCGGTCGCCAGCGCCACCGGAACCTTGAACGCGGCCATCAGCAGCGGGAAGTTCCACGGGATGATCGCCCCGCACACACCGACGGGCTCGCGCAGGGTGTACGCGTGCCATTGGGTGCCCGGCGCCCACGGCACCGACACCGGGATGGTGCGGCCCTCGATCTTGGTGGCCCATCCGGCGTAGTACTCGAACAGCTCGGCCACCCAGGTCATGTCGACCGCCTGCGCGACAGCGGCGGACTTGCCGTTGTCGAGCGATTCCAGCTGTGCCAACTCCTCGGCGTGGGCGTAGATCGCCTCGCCCGCGCGGAACAGCAGGCGCTGGCGCTGCGCCGGTGTCCACAGCGCCCACTCCCCCTCGAACGCCGCCCGGGCCGCGCGCACGGCGCGGTCGACATCGACGGCTTCGGCGTGGGCCACCTCGGTGAGCACCTGCCCGGTGGCAGGGTCGCGGGTCTGGAAGGTGCGGCCCGAGGCCGCGGCGACCCAGCGGCCGCCGATGAACAGGTTCTTCGGGGTCGACAGCCAGTCACGGACCTGCGGCAGCACCGGAGTCGTGGTGGGATCGAATACTTCGGTCATCGTGTCGCCTCCGTGTCAGGAGTGGTCGTGCACGAGCACGCCACGGATATTCTGGCCGTTGAGCAGGTCGTCGTAGCCCTGATTGATTTGTTCGAGGGTGTAGGTACGGGTGATGAGCTCGTCGAGTTTCAGGTCGCCGCTCTGGTAGAGGCCGAGGATCCTGGGGATGTCCACGGTCGGGTTGCAGTCGCCGAAGAGGCTGCCGCGCAGCTCTTTCCGGAACAGCGTCATGATCGACCCCGGCAGCTGGATGTTGATCTCGTCGAGCTTGTTGAGCCCGGTCAGCACGACCTTGCCGCCCTTGCCGACAGCGTCGAAGCCGGCGCGCACGATCTCGGCGGTCATCAGGTCCGGGATCAGAATGGCCGCGTCGGCGCCCTGTCCGCGGGTCAGGTCGTGGATCGTGGCCAGCGCCTCACCGGCGTCGGCGAAAGCGTGCGTGGCGCCCAGTTCGAGCGCTCGCTCGCGTTTGTTGTGCAGCGGGTCGACCGCGACGACGTAGCGCGCGCCGGCGAAACGCGCGCCTTGCACCGCGTTGATGCCGAGCCCGCCGATGCCGAACACGACCACGACGTCACCGGGCTTGACCTCGGCGGTGTTGACCGCCGATCCCCAACCGCTGGGAACACCACAGCCCACCAGCACCGCCTTGTCCAGAGGCAGCTCGTCGTCGACCTTCACACAGGAGTTCTGGTGGATCACCCCGTACTGGCTGAACGTGCCCAGCATGCACATCGCGCCGTACTCCCCGGCCGGTCCCCGCAGCGGGAAGCGCTCGCCGGGCAGATAACCCTCGAGGATGGTGGCGCCCATATCGCAGATCGACTGCTGACCGTTGGAGCAGTACCGGCAGGTGCCGCAGTTCGGAATGAACGAGCACACCACGTGATCACCCGGCCGGACCCTGGTCACGCCGGGCCCGACCTCCTCGATGATGCCCGCACCCTCGTGACCGAGCACCATCGGCAGCCGTGCTTCGAGGTCGCCGTGGGCGATATGGACATCGGAATGGCACAACCCGCCGTAGAGGTACCTGATCAGCACCTCTCCCTCGCGAGGCTTGTCGAGTTCGAGCTCTTCGATCTCGATCGGTTTGCCGGGCTGGTAGACGACCGCGGCCTTGGTCTTCATGGCGGGTTCTCCTGATCCTCGTCGATTCGCACCATCTGGCGTGACGGGAACCACACTCGCAACGCCGGGCTCTCGCGACTGTTCAGAAATTGGACAACCGTGACCCCGGTCACTGTTGCTACGGTTCAGGCACGGTAATCCGAGGGAGATGGAGTGATCGCGGTGGTGAATACGGTCGAGGGTGAGACCAAGAGGGAACCGATCGCCGCGTCCTGGCATCGAGCGACAATGGCCGGCCTCGAGCCCGGCTCCGCGCTGGACACCATCACCTACGTCGATGTCGACGACGCCAGTCCGCTGATGGCCGCGGCCGCCGCGGTGCTCGACGACCTCAATCAACGACTGGCGGGCACCGACTTCACCACCCTCGTCGTCGACCGGGAAGGCCGCGTCGCGCACCGCTGGTGCGGCAACCGCCGCGCCCAGGAAGCGTTCGACAACCTCGGCGTCGACGTCGGCGCTTCACTGCTCGAAGAAGCGGTCGGCACCACCGCCCCGGGCGTGGTCCTGGAAACCCGCGCCAGCATCGCGGTCAACGGCGACGAGCACTTCGCCGTTCCGCTGCGGCGCCTGAGCTGCTACGGGCACCCGATCTTCCACCCCACGACACGGCGGATCGAGGGCGTGCTCGACCTGTCGGCCGTGGTCCAGGAGGCCAGCCCCCTGCTGCCACCACTGGTCGCCCGCGCTGTCGCCGACATCGAGCAGCGCCTGCTCGACGGTTCCCGCATGTCGGACAAGGAACTGCTCGCCGCGTTCCAGGCCGCGAGCACCCGCCGCCGCGCGGTGCTGGCCATCGGCCGCGACCTGCTGATGTCCAACCAAGCCGCCGCCGATCTGCTCGGCGCCACCGACTTCGCGTTGCTGCGCATGATGGCCGCGGATGTGCGCCGCAGCTCGGTCATCGACCTGACGCTGGAATCCGGGCTGGCCGTGCGCGTCGAAGCGACTCGCGTGGGCGGCCCGGCGGGCGGCACCCTGCTCAACGTCGAACCGAAGGAACAGGCGAGCGTCGCCTACTCCCGTGCGGCGCTGGAGCCCGGTGATCCGCTGCTGGTGGCGGGTCCGCCGGGCTCCGGGCGCTCGCACACCGCGCGCGAACACGCCACCGAGCAACCGGTCACGGTCCTGACCGCCGCCAGCGCCCTGCTCGACGGCAGCGAGGCGTGGGCCCGCGACTTCGCCGCCCTGGTGCGCGCCCGGCAGGGGACGGTCTGCATCGACGGCTTGGACCTGTTGTCCGACAGCCTGATCGATCTCGTCGCCACCCACGTCACGCACCGGCGGATGCCGCGCGTCGTGCTGGTCACCGGCGCGGTGGACACCCTCACCGGCCGCGCCGCCGCGCTGGCCGCGGAATGCACCGACCGCATCGAACTCGCGCCGCTGAGCAACCGTCGCGGCGAGATCCCGGCCCTGGTCGCCGCCATGCTGCGCGACATCGGCGCCGACAGTTCGCTGCACTTCACTCCGGGCGCGTTGACGGCGCTGTCGGCGCACCACTGGCCCGGCAATCTGCGCGAACTGCGCGCGGTCGTCACCGAGGTCATCCGCCATCGGCGCACCGGCGCCGTCGTGCTCAACGACCTCCCCGAGGCCTACCGCACGCAGCAGCCGATCCGGAAACTGGCGCCCATCGACCGCGCGGAACGTGACGTCATCGTCGAGGCCTTGCGCACATTCGAGGGCAACAAGGTCAAGGCCGCCCAAGCACTCGGCATTTCGCGCACCACGCTCTACGCGAAGATGCGCGCGTTGCGCATCACCGTCTACTGACCGTGCCCACCGAACAATCACTGCCACACCGGTGGTTCACTCCGGCGAGGACGACGTGATCCGGCATCCGTGCGTGCCGCCTGCCACCAGCGCCCGGTTCTCTCATCGAATTCAGGACAGGAACTGTCCTGTCTCCGCGACACACTCGAGTCATGAGCGAAACCGAAGCGACTGCGGGACAGCCGAATCAGGCCGACATCACCGACTACAACGATCCGAACGCACCGTGGAACCAGGCATGGGACGATCAGGCCGGCATCGCCCACTGGAACGATGATGTGATCAGGGAGTTCCGGGAGAACTCGGGCAAGGTGGGCGGTGCCTACGCGGGCACTGATCTCATCCTGCTCACCACCATCGGAGCCAGGAGCGGCAAGCGGCACACGACTCCGCTCGGGCCTCTGTACCGGGACGACACCATGTTCGTGAGCTCGTTCATCGAAGACAAGTACCCGGCCTGGTGGTACAACATCAAGGCGAATCCGCAGGTCACCGTCGAGCTCCGGGACAAGACCTACCAGGCGACCGGCACGGTGCTCCAAGGCGCGGACTACGACGAGTTCGCGGCCTGGGTGCTGGCCCACAACCCCCTGCTGGCGGATTTCCAGTCCAAGGTCGACCGACCGATGCCACTGGTCGTGCTGACCCTGGACCGCGAGGGCTGAGCGCCACCAGGAACCTACCGGCCACGGTGGCCGGGTCGACTCGGCCCATCCGGAACGCCGCCGCTCGATCCCGGCCGCACCGGTGGTTCACTCCAGCGAAGACGACATGATCCGGTCGTGGCGCCGGACGAACTCCAGCACCCGGCGCGTCACCTTCTCGGGGATCTGGTTCAGGAGGCCATGTCCCACACCCGGATATATCTCGGTCTCGGCCTGCGGGAGGTGTTCGGCCAGACGGCGCACCGCGGCCCCGGGATCGGTCACGATCGTCTCGGCCGCGAAGATCACCAGCGTCGGAACGCTGATCGAGCGGATCTCCGCATCGGTCAGCAGCCGCGCCCAACCGATCTTCATCCGATAGCTCAATGCCTCCTTGGCATAGGCCGTTTCGAGATCGTCGAGCGTCACCCCCGGTGTCAGCCACTCCGCGATCCGACGCATGTTCTCCTCGGACTTGCCACGCATCCCGAACGACAACATCTTCATCAGCACCCGCCAGGACGGTTTCACGAACACACCGCCGGGTTCGATCAACGTGACACTGTCCAGCCTGCTCGCATCGTGCAGCGCGACAGCGCCGGCATGCCAGGCGCCGTGCGAATAGCCGACCACGTGGACACGCTCGACGCCGAGCCCGTCGAGCACCTCGTTCAGCCACACCGCGAAATCCGCCTCACGCCGCACCGGTGCGGTCTGCACGCTGCGACCGGCAGTCCCGATGGTGTCCGGCGCGTACACGACCCGATCGCTCCCGAACTGCGCGGCGACATCGCGCCAATACAGACCGCTGCCGCCGATCGGATGCAGCAGCACGATCGGCGTCCGCGAACCGCTGCCCCACCGGTGCACATGCGTCGTCCCGAACGAAGTCGGGACATCCACCGTCTGCCTCGGCACCGACCAGGAGGCCGCCAGCGCCTCGTAGGCGCGCATGTACCGCTCCCGCGCCGCGTCGTTCCTGAACCGCCCGATTCCGGCCATCCGTCGACCTCCCCTTCACGTTGTTGATATCACCGTACCATTTATTTGGTATGCCTGTATTAACGAGGTCGCCGCGCAGAGAATCGTCGACGCGCGCCGCGACCACCACGCCAGACCGACGACATCGGGCTCACGCCGTGGCATTCGGCAGCCGCCTCGGCCCCAGCCGCCCACACCAGGCGCTACCGGGTGCTCATCCCCGCGGCGTCCGCCTTCTCGAGCCGTGCCGAATCCACCCGAGGGCGCCCATTAGGGTGGAGCGCATGTCCGACCTGCGTGCCAGCTACCTCACCGACGGGGCCGAGATCTATCGGCGCTCGTTCGCGACCATCCGCGCCGAAGCCGACCTGAGCGGCTTCCCGGCGGATGTCGCCCAGGTGGCGGTACGCATGATCCACGGCTGCGGGCAGGTCGACCTGGCCGGGGACATCGCCTTCTCCCCCGGCGTGATCGCGGCGGCTCGGGCGGCATTACGCGACGGCGCTCCGATTCTGTGCGACGCGAACATGGTCGCCTCCGGCGTCACCCGCAAACGGCTGCCCGCCGACAACGAGGTCGTCTGCCTGCTGCGCGACCCGCGCGTGCCGGAACTGGCCGCCTCGATCGGCACCACCCGTTCGGCGGCGGCGCTCGAGCTGTGGCGCGACCGGCTCGACGGCGCGGTCGTCGCCATCGGCAACGCCCCGACCGCGCTGTTCCACCTGCTCGACATGCTCGACGCGGGCGCGCCTCGCCCGGCGGCGGTGCTGGGTATCCCGGTCGGGTTCGTGGGGGCGGCCGAGTCCAAGCAGGCGCTGATCGAGCACGGCGGCGTCGAATATCTCACCGTCCGCGGCAGGCGCGGCGGCAGCGCCATCACCGCCTCGGCACTGAACGCGATTGCGAGCGAACAAGAATGAGCAGCGAAGTGACCGCCGCGGGCAAGTTGTGGGGCGTCGGGCTCGGTCCGGGCGATCCCGAGCTGGTGACGGTCAAGGCGGCCCGCGTCATCACCGAGGCCGATGTCATCGCCTTCCACAGCGCGCGGCACGGGCGCAGCATCTCGCGGGGGATCGCCGCGCCGTACATGCGCCCGGGGCAACTCGAGGAGCACCTGGTCTACCCGGTGACCACCGAGACCACCAACCATCCCGGCGGCTACCAGGGCGCGATCGACGAGTTCTACGCCGAAGCCGCCGAACGCCTCGCCACCCACCTGAGCGCGGGCCGCTCGGTCGCCCTGCTCGCCGCGGGCGACCCGCTGTTCTACAGCTCCTACATGCACATGCACCGCCGCCTCGCCGACCGGTTCGAGGCCGAGATCATCCCCGGCATCACCTCGGTCAGCGCGGCCTCGGCTGCGCTGGGCACCCCGCTGGTGGAAGGCGAACAAGTCCTCACCGTGCTGCCCGGCACCATGCCCACCGAGGAACTCACCCGCCGCCTGCGCGACACCGACGCCGCCGCCATCATGAAGCTCGGCCGCACCTATCCCGGCGTGCGCCGGGCTCTGGCCGACTCCGGCCGGCTCGATGACGCCTACTACATCGAGCGCGCCAGCAGCACCCGCGAGCGCGTGCTCACCGCGGCCGACGTCGACGACGCCGACGTGCCCTACTTCTCCATCGCCCTGGTCCCCGGCCCGCGCCCGACCACCCCGCTTCCGCGAGCGCGATCCGCCGGGGCGGGGCGACCCGACCCGACGGCCACCACAGCAGCCGCGACCACAAGAACGTCGGCCGTCGGCGGCCCCGGTAACTCGGCACCCGGAATCGGGACAGCCTCGCGCGCCGAGACGAGCGCACCGGGCGACGCGGGCACATCCGGCACCACCGCACCGGCCGCGACCGCACCGGCCGGGGCCGCCGGTGCGGGCTCCGCGCAGATCGACGCCGCCGAGGCCGGACTCGCAGCAGTCGGAGTCACGCAGATCGGCATTTCCCAGGCCGAGGCCGCCGGGACCGGCTCCGCTCGGGTCGGAACCGCTGAGACCAGGCCCGCGCCCACCGGCATCGCACCCACCTGCACCGGCGAGGCCGGGTCCGCCCAGCCGGAGCCCGCGACGGTGACCGGCGAGGTGGTCGTGGTCGGCCTGGGTCCGGGCAGCCCGGACTGGACCACCCCCGAGGTGCGCGAAGCCCTCGCCGAGGCCACCGATCTCGTCGGCTACACGACCTACATCGACCGGGTGCCGGTGCGTCCCGGCCAGCGCAGGCACGCCAGCGACAACCGGGTCGAATCCGAGCGCGCGGCGATGGCGCTGGATCTCGCCCTGCGCGGGGCGAAGGTCGCGGTGGTGTCCTCGGGCGATCCCGGCGTGTTCGCGATGGCCGCTGCGGTGCTCGAGGAATCGGCGGACCCACGGTGGCGGGCGGTGCCGGTGCGGGTCCTGCCCGGCCTGACCGCCGCGAACGCGGTCGCCAGCCGAGTCGGCGCGCCGCTGGGCCACGACTACGCCATGATCTCGCTGTCGGACCGGCTCAAGCCCTGGGACGTCGTGGCGCGCAGGCTGGCCGCGGTCGCGGCGGCGGACATGGCGATCGCGATCTACAACCCGGCCTCGTCGCAGCGCACCTGGCAGGTCGGCGCGATGCGCGATCTGCTGCTCGAACATCGCGCACCGGACACACCGGTGGTGCTCGGACGCGACGTCGGCGGACCGACCGAGAGCGTTCGGGTGGTGCGACTGGCCGACCTCGACCCGGCCGAGGTCGACATGCGCACGCTGCTGATCATCGGCGCGACCACCACCGCGGTCGTGGAATCCGATCACGGCACCCGCGTCTACACCTCACGCCGCTACAGCACCGCCGAGGCCCCTTCCCCGATCCGGTAATATTCCACTATGGAATATCGGATCGGGATCGTCTGACCGAAGGGAGTGCGCGTGCCCGAAACCGCGACCGCACGCAAGTCGCTGAACTCCACGGCCGCCTCGCTGCTGGGTTTCCTGCACGAGGGGCCGATGTCCGGCTGGGATCTGGTCACTCTCGCCCAGGACCGGATCGGCGACTTCTGGACCATCACCCAGAGCCAGGTCTACCGCGAACTGGCCGCCATGGCCGCCCACGGTCTGGTCGAAAAAGGCGAGGCGGGCGCCCGCGACCGCACGCCCTACCACCTGACCGACGCCGGACGGGAAGCATTCCTGGAGTGGGTCGCGCGCGACCCCGGCGCCGAGACCATCCGCGTCCCGCTGCTGCTGAGCATGCACTTCGGCGAGCACATCGCCCCCGAGCGCCTGGCCGTCATCATCGCCGCCAACCGCGAGATCCACCAGGAACGCCTGGCCCGCTACCTCGCCGACGAGGACAAGGACATGCCGGCGCACCGGCGCGCCACCCTCGAATTCGGCGTCGGCTACGAACGCGCGGTACTCGCCTGGTTCGACCGGCTGCCCGAGATCCTGGGGCACTGAGCCCGCCCGAACGCGGTTGTCCGTTCCACGGAGAACGCCGGTCCGTGGGTGCCGAGGGGATTCCGGCAGGATTCAGACCGCGATATCCGACGCCAGCCATGTCCACGCTTCACCGGCAGTTCCGACCACCGCTGTCGAAGCCGATGCCGGGGGCCGGTCGATCATGACGACCGGAATACGCAATTGCCTCGCGGCTTCGAGTTTCGCCTCGGTCTGATCGCCGCCGCTGTTCTTGGTCACCAGGACGTCGATGGCGTGGCGCGACAACAGCGCGATCTCTTCAGCCACGGAGAACGGGCCGCGCGCGAGCAGCAATTCGTGGTGGGGCGGCACCGCGGCGGTGGGCGGGTCGATGGCGCGGATCAGGAACCAGGGCTCGGTCAGTCCGGCGAATGCGCCGACACCCTGACGGCCGATGGTCAGGAATACGCGCGAATACCCCGCGCCGACGGCTCGAGCGGCCGCCGCGAGGTCGGGGACCGCGATCCAGTGGTCACCGGGACCGGCGATCCAGGCGGGACGCAGCAGACGCAACAGCGGCACCGCCGCGGCGGCGGCGGCGTGCGAGGCGTTGGCGCCGATGGTGGCGGCGAAAGGGTGGGTGGCGTCCACGACGCGGTCGATCGCGTTGTCCGACAGCCATGTTCGCAGTCCCTCGGCGCCGCCGAACCCACCGATGCGAACCTCCCCCTCGGGAAGCCGGGGGTCGCGCACGCGTCCGGCGAGCGAGGAGACGATGTCGACTCCGCGCTCGCCGGACGCGATTCGGGCCAGCTCCCGGGCTTCGCCGGTGCCGCCCAATATCAGGACTCTCAGTGGTCCATCTCCCGGTGACCGTGTCTCACTGGCCGCTGAAGTAGGCGCTGCCGGAGTCCAGCAACGCGGGACCACCCGCGACCAGCAGACCGATGACGGCGCCGATGGCCGCGCCGGGGATCACACCGACGACGAAACCGAACAGGCCGATCAGGCCGCCGATGACGGCGCCGACGGCCGCACCGAGCGAGGCGCGCTGCAGCTCGGCGAAGAACCACTGCTGGGCGCTGACGTCCTGCACGGCGATGGCCTCGCCCTGCGGGGTGAGGGTCAGCTTGTTGCCGGACTCGTCGACGGCGGCGACGAGCTGCACCTCGGTGCCGTCGGTGGCCTGACGCGCGGTCAGCGGGATGCGGGTGACTTCCTCGCCCGCGTCGTTCTTCAGCGTCACCGCCGAGCCGTCGGCATCGAGGGTGAACGCCCCGCCGGTGACAGTGGTGACGATGGAGCGGCCCGCGTCGGCGATGACCGCGGAGTACTCGACACCCTTCTCGGCGCCTTCGGCGGCCAGCGGCGCCTCTTCGGTGGCGGCGGGCGGGGTGGCGGGATCGGCGTAGCTGGTGCCGGTGGCGACGCCCATCGCGGCGACGGCCAGCAGCGCGGTGGCGGCGAATTGCTTGTACTTCATGAATCTCCCAGAACTCGATTTTCCGATAACGATCGGATCACGCGCTAGACCCTACCGCCGAATCGCCGGTGTTTCACCCCCGTCGCGTCACCCGGATTTCGTCCATACCCATTGCGCCACAGGCAAGTGCGGACGCCACGCGGTGAATCCGCCCAACGGTTCGGCGCGGTAGATCTGGAATTTGCGCAACTTCCCGCCGTACTGGGCCGCCGAGCGCACCAACAGCGCCTCGGTCTCGGCGGTGACGGCATTGGCGACCAGCCGGCCTCCCGGACGCAGCCGGTCCAGACAGGATTCGAGCAGTCCCTCCTGAGTGAGGCCCCCGCCGACGAATATCGCATCCGGCGTCCCGTCGGAATTCGCGGCGAGTTCGGTCATGGCTTCACCGCGCACCGTCACCTGCGGCACCCCGAGCGCTTCCGCATTCGCCGCGATGGCGGCCCGCCTGCGTTCCAGCCGCTCGAAACCGATCGCACGGCAGGCGGGGTGCGCGCGGCACCATTCGATGGCGATACTGCCCGAACCACCGCCGATGTCCCACAGCAGCTCGCCGGGCGCGGGCGCGAGCGCCGACAGCGTCAGGGCACGGACCTCGGCCTTGGTGAGCTGGCCGTCGCCACCGAAACTCTCGTCCGGCAGGCCGGGAACGCGGGTGCGCCGCGCGGCGCCCGGGCTCGCCACGGTGTCGATCGCGACAATGTTGAGCGGGTCGATGGCGCGGGGATCGATACCGCTCGCGCCAGCACCATCCGCGGACACGCCGGTCGCCTCGACGCTCGGCGCAACCGCGACGGGCTCGGCGGCGCGGCGCCGACCGGCATGACTCGGCTCGCTGCTGTGCCAGACGGAGTCGAGCAGTCCGCCTTCGTTCCGGTCGGCGCGATGCCTGCCCCGACCGGGCCGAACCACGCCGACCTGGTCGGCACGGGGCGGCTCGTCGCGACTGTCGGCGATCGGGTCGAGGTAGAGCGGATCGCCGATCGGCGCGGCCAGTTCCGCGGCTGTCGCTGTGCCGATCCGTTCGGACGGGCCGCCCAATTGCTCCAACACGGTCAGACGTGATCCCTCCAAGCCGTTGGCGCACAACAGCTGCGCCAAGGCCACGGGGGTCGTCTCGTCCGCGCTGAGTACCAGGACACGGCGGCCGTCGGTCAGCTCCGGAAGCACGCCCGCCAGCGGCCGGCCGACCACGCTGACCACCGGGGTGTCGGCCAGCGCCCAGCCCAGGCGGGCGCAGGCCAGCGAGGCCGAGGACGGTTGCGGCAGCACCCGCAGCGAGGCCGGGCCGAACAGCCGGGCCAGCGTGACGCCGATGCCGTAGAACATCGGGTCGCCGCTGGCCAGCACGCACACCCGACGGTCGGCGTGCCGGAGCAGGATGTCGGGCAGCGCGGGGAGCAGCGGCGACGGCCACGACCGGCGCTCCCCGCCGACGCGCGCGGGCAGCAACTCCAGTTGCCGGGCCGAGCCGAACACCACGTCGGCCCCCTCGATCGCCGCGCACGCGCCTGCTCCGAGTCCCGGCCACCCGTCCGCACCGATGCCGACGACGGCGATCGGCGAACCCGGCCATCGCGTCGCCGGGCCGGGCGCGGCGGCTTCGATCACCGCGCCCCCGGTCCGGAACCGATCCGCTCCCGCGCCGGTCACGGCCGATTCGACAGCGCTCGCGCGGCCGGCACCGGCCGCGTCCCTGCGCCGGCCACGGCTGTCGGTGACGCCGACGCTCTCGCCGGCGCGGCTGTCCCCGTCCGTGCGCCCCTCTCCGGTGCGCCCCTCTCCGGTGCGTCGCTCAGCAGCGCGTCGCTCAGCAGCGCGTCCGGTATCAGGGCGGCCGACATCAGTACGACCAACGTCAGAGCCGCCAACGTCAGAGCCGCCAACGTCAGAGCCGCCGACGTCAGAGCCGCCGACATCAGAGCCGCCGACGTCGGAACGACCGATGTCAGAGCGGCTCGCGGTCATGCGCGGCCCGTTCGCGCTCGCCTTGCCAGTACCCGAGCCGGGCACGGCACTCATCGACGCATCCGGGGTCACCGTGGCATCCGGCGCCAGACGAACCGGGGCAGCAGGCGCATGACGAAGAACATCGGCTGCAGCGCCCACGGCACCCACACCACCTCCGAGCGTCGGCGTAGGCCGCGCACGACCGCGTCGGCGACCTGGTCGGGAGTGCTCGACAGCGGGGCGGGGTCCATCCCCTCGGTCATCCGGCCGACGACGAAGCCGGGCCGCACCAACAGCAGCCGCACGCCGCTGCCGTGCAGTGCGTCGGAGAGTCCGCAGGCGAATCCGTCCAGGCCCGCCTTGGCGGAGCCGTAGACGTAATTCGCGCGCCGGACGCGAGCGCCCGCCACCGAACCGAACACGACGACGCGGCCGCTGCCCTGGGCGCGAAGGAGATTCGCGACGGTGGTCAGCACGCTCAGCTGGGCCACATAGTCGGTGTGCACGACCGCGATCGCGTGTGCCGGATCCTGTTCGGCACGCGCCTGGTCGCCGAGGATGCCGAAGGCGAGCACCACCACGCCGAGCGGTCCGTGTTCGGCGGCGATCTTCTCCAGCAGGGCCTGGTGGCTCGTGGTGTCGTCGGCGTCGAATTCGACGGTGTGCACGGCGGCGGCTCCCGCCTCGCGCACCGCGGCGGACTCGGCGGCGAGTTCACCGCTGCGGCGGGCGGCCAGGATCACCGTCCGGCCGGGGGCGAGCCGCTGCGCCACCCGCACGCCCATCTCACTGCGTCCGCCGAGCAGCAGCACCGCGCCGGCATCGATCTCTGCCGATCCCTTGGGCTCTCCCGAACCTCTGCGCTGTCCCGAACCTCTGCGCTCTCCCGATCCCATGCGGCCAGTCTGTCATCCCGTCGCGACGGCGCGATATGGGCGTCACGCGGTCGCCCACAGACATCGGCTACCGTCGACGGATGCCGACCACCACCGCGCAGTTGACGCCCGCCGCCATCGAATTCACCACCGAACGGCATCTGGCCACCCTCACCACCCTGCGCGCCGACGGCACCCCCCACGTGGTCGCCGTGGGATTCACCTGGGACGCCGAGGCCGGTATCGCCCGCATCATCACCAACGACGGTTCGGTGAAGGTGCGCAATGTGCGCCGCTCGGGATACGCGGCGGTCAGCCAGGTCGACGGCCCGCGTTGGCTCACGCTGGAGGGCCCTGCCACCGTGCTCGACGATCCGGACAGCGTCGCCGAGGCGGTTCGCCGCTACGCCGGTCGCTACCGGCAGCCTCGCGAGAATCCGACACGCGTGGTGATCGCCGTCCAGGTGCGCAAGGTGCTCTCCTCGAGCACCTTGCGCTGATCGGGCGTCCCCGCCGAACATCTCCGGCTACCGGATGCCGGGCGGCGTCCTTCCCCTGCGCGGTCACCGCAGCGCAATCCCCGCACATCGTCAGCGCCCGACGAGGCCGCAGCGCCATGCCGTCGGCCGGTTGCGGTAGACCGCCTGCTGGGCCGAACCAAGCCGGCTCCGCCACCGCTCACCGGCCGTCGAACATCCCGAGCCGCTCATCGGCGGGCCGAACACGCCATAGGGCGAAGAGCTCACCGCCCGGAGCGAATCACAGAACCGTGAGCCCGTGCGGGCGGTTGTTGACCGACTCGCAGCCGTCCTCGGTGACGATGACGATGTCCTCGATGCGCGCGCCCCACGAGCCGCGGAAGTAGATGCCGGGCTCGATGCTGAACGCCATGCCGGGGCGCAATGTGAGGTCGTTGCCCGCGACGATGTAGGGCTCCTCGTGCACGGACAGACCGATGCCGTGCCCGGTGCGGTGCACGAAGGCGTCGCCGACCCCGGCCTCGGTCAGCAGGTCGCGCGCGGCGGCGTCCACCGATTCGGCGCTCACGCCGGGACGCACGGCGGCGACGGCGGCGGCCTGGGCCCGCTCGAGTTCGGCCATGCGACCCGCGATCTCCGGTGACGGCTCACCGAGGGCATAGGTGCGGGTGCAGTCGGAGAAATAGCCGGGTTCGACGGGGCCGCCGATGTCGACGACCACCACGTCACCGCGCTCGATGCGCCGGTCGGAGACCCCGTGGTGCGGGTCGGCGCCGTGCGGTCCGCTGCCCACGATGACGAATTCGGCCGAGAGATGGCCTTCCTCGATCAGCGCCGCCTCGATGTCCGCGCCGACCTCGGCCTCGGTGCGCCCGGCCCGCAGGAATTCGCCCATCCGGGCGTGCACGCGGTCGATCGCGGCGCCCGCGCGGCGCAGCGCCTCGATCTCGGCGGCGTCCTTGATCATCCGCAGTTCCCGCAGCACCGGCGTCGCGGAGGTGGGCAGCCCGCTGAACGCGGCGGCCAGCGGAACGAGATGCAGCGCGGGCATGGCGTCGGCGACGGCGACCCGCGAGCCGGCGTGCAGGCTGGATTTCACGATCTGGTACGGATCGACCCCGTCGACCCAGTCCAGAACGCGCAGCCCGAGTTCACCCGCGGCCGAATCGGCCAGGCCGGGTAGTTCCAGCTTCGGCACCACGACCGACGGCGTCGCGCCGTCGGAGGTGATGACCAGGCAGGTCAGCCGTTCGAAGGACTGGGCCGCCGAACCGATGAGGTAGCGCAGATCCGGTCCGGGGGTGATGAGCAGTGCGTCGAGGCTGGCGGTGCGCATCGCGGTCACCGCGCGCTCGAGCCGGTCTCGGTAAACATCCGCCGCGAACCTGGCATGCGTGTGCGAACTCATACCAGCCGACCCTACCCGCAGCGTGGGACCGCGCCGAGCACGTCACGAGGCGGGATCGTCGGTCCCGGGCGGTAGCCTCTGGCAGGTGACGTCTGCTGCGACTCCCGGCGGCCCGCTGCTGCTGCTCGACGGCGCCAGTCTCTGGTTCCGCGCCTTCCACGCCATCCCCGACAAGCTCACCGCCGAAGACGGCCGCTCGGTGAATGCGGTGCGCGGTTTCACCGACATGGTGGCCTCGCTGATCACCCGGTTCGGCCCGAGCAGGCTGGTGGTCGCCCTCGACCTGGACTGGCGGCCCCCGTTCCGGGTGGAGTTGGTCCCCTCCTACAAAGCCCACCGGGTGGCCGTCGAGGGACCACCCGACGCCGAGGAGGTGCCCGACCGGCTCACCCCGCAGGTCGAGATGATCCTCGAGGTCCTGGCCGCGGCGGGCATCGCCACCGGCGGCGCGCCCGGTCTGGAGGCCGACGACGTGCTGGGCACCCTCGCGCACCGCGAACGCGACGACGAGGTGATCGTCGTCAGCGGCGACCGTGATCTCCTGCAACTGGTCCGCGACGACCCCGCTCCCCCGGTCCGGGTGTTCTACGCCGGTCGCGGCCTGGCCAAGGCCGAACTGTTCGGCCCCGCCGAGGTCGCCGCCAAATACCATGTCCCTCAAAAGAACGCGGGCCCGGCCTACGCCGATCTCGCGACCCTGCGCGGCGACGCCTCCGACGGCCTGCCCGGCGTGGCGGGCATCGGCGAGAAGTCCGCGGCGACACTCATCGCACGCTTCGGATCACTGGAGGCGCTGCGCGCGGCGGTCGCCGACCCCGCGGCCGATCTCGCACCCGCCGCACGCGCGAAACTGATTGCGGCAGCGGACTATCTGGATGCGGCGGCGCCGGTGGTGCGCGTGGTCCGCGACGCGGAGATCGCACTCTCGCGCTCCGACCGCCTGCCCGCCGCACCCGCCGATCTCGACCGGCTGCTGGCCCTCGCCACCGCCTACAACGCCGAGAGCCCCGTCCAGCGGCTCGTCAAAGCTCTGGCGGCGCCACGCGGCTGACCCCAGCGGGCGTATCCGGTGTCGCCGTCGCGACAGACTGACGGGCGGACCCGCGGCCACGACCGGTACGCAACCACCGTCGGTCAGGGCGACCCGTGCGCCGGTCGGGGCAACCGCCGGGCGCACCCACAGCCGGTCCGGAAACAGAACGAGCCCGCGCGGAGTTCCGCGCGGGCTCGTTCACCCCCCCCGATGTCGTACCGAGCGACCGTTACCGAATCGCCCAGCGGGAAGGCACTAGCTGGGGCGGCCGACCTCGTAGGTGCCGTCCTCCTTGGTGACCTTGATGTTGACCTTCTTGTCCTCGCCGTTGACCTTCAGCGTGCACTGGAAGGTGTGGTCGATCTCCACCTTCTGGTCCGCCGGGCAGGAGACGTCGGCGACGTCGGTGATGCCGTAGGAGTCCTTCAGCACCGACGAGACGCCGTTCTGCACGGCGTTCTGGTCCAGCTTGTCGGTGGCGGTGAGCAACAGCACCAGCGTGACGATGCCGCCGAGAACGAGCACGCCGACCACGGCCAAGCCGATGATCAGGCCGGTCTTGCCACCGGAGCGCTGTGGCTGCTGCCCCGGGGCCTGCCCCCACTGCTGCTGAGGTTGCGGCTGACCGGGCGTCTGGCCCCAGGATTGTTGCGGCTGTCCCGGGGTCTGCCCCCACTGCTGCTGAGGCTGCGGCTGACCGGGCGTCTGCCCCCATTGCTGCGCTGGCTGCGGCTGACCGGGCGTCTGACCCCACGGCTGCTGGGGCTGACCGCCGGTCTGGCCCCACTGCTGCTGCGGCTGGCCCCACTGCTGCTGAGCCTGATTCGGGTCGGCCCACTGCTGGGTCGGCTGGACGGGCGGAGTCTGCCCACCCCACTGCTGGGTCGGGCCCGCGGCGCCGGGCGGCTGCTGGCCACTCCACACCTGGGTGGGATCGTTGCGTCCCTCCCCCGCTTCGTTCGGTCCAAACGGGCCGCTCATTGGTTGCCTCCACTCGCATCGTTACTCATACGGTAGCCCCCCGACAGGGTCCGGTCGCACAGCACGACAGCTCCGCCACAGTCGGTACGCGAAAGAAATCAAAGCACAGACGTACCCACTACGCGGCGTCCACCGCCACGACACCCCGCCGGATGGCGCGCACCGCCTTGGCCGCCGTGGAAGCCACTTCGGTGTCGTCGGCGGTGTTGTGGATCTGGTCGAGCAGGTCGATCACCTGCCTGCACCAACGGACGAAATCGCCCGCCGACAGCGGGGTGCCCTGATCACCTCCCGCCAGCAACGCCTCGGCCAATCCGTCGCCGCGCGCCCACAGGTGGACACCGGTGACGAAGCCGAGATCCGGCTCCCTGGTGGGCGGCAGTTTGTGGCGGGCCTCGTCCCCGCGCAACTCGCTCCAGATGTCGATCGTCGCGCCGACGGCCCGCTTGACCGGCTGCGTCGGACCGGCCGGACCGAGATAACCGCCTTCCTGCCGGGATTCGTAGACCAGGATCGACACCACCGCGGCCAGCTCGGCCGGACCCAGCCCGCGCCACACGCCGCGGCGCAGACATTCGGCCACCACCAGATCACTCTCGGCGTAGATGCGCGCCAGCCTGCGCCCGTCGGCGGTGACCTCACCCTCGTGCACGAAGCCGCGTTCCTCGAGCAGGCCGAGGATGCGGTCGAAGGTGCGTGCCAGCGAGTTCGTGGTGGCGGCAACCTTCTGGCGCATGCTCTCGGTCTCGCGCAGGATCCGGTTGTAGCGTTCACCGATGCGACTCATCTGCTCGCGATCCGGACGCTTGTGCGCCGGATGCGCGCGCAGGGTGCGCCGCAGCGTCTCGAGTTCACGGTCCTCGGCGGCCTCGGAGCGCTTGCCCCGGCGCGCGTGCCCCGGCGCGCTGATGCCGGTACTGCGCAGGGCCGAGGCGAGATCGCGACGGGTGCGTGCGGTGCGGTGATCGACCCGGCGCGGCAGCCGCATGTGCCCGAGCGTCTCGGCGGGCACCGGGAAGTCGTGCACCGAGACCCGGCCCGCCCACTTGTCCTCGGTGAGCACCAGCGGACGCGGGTCACCCGGGGTGGCATCGGGTTCCAGGACGACAGCCAGGCCCATGCGACGCCCGGACGGGATCGCCACGACGTCACCGCGGCGCAGCGAGACCAGCGCCTGCACCGCCTGCCCGCGGCGATCGGACCGGCTCTGCTGGAGCAACTGGCGTTCGCGCTGCTTGATCCGCTCGCGCAGCGCGATGTACTCCAGGAAACCGCCCTCGGCGCCGCCGAGCTGATCGCGCAGACCGCGCAGCTGTCCTTCGTTGCGTTCGATGCCCCGCACCAGCCCGACCACCGAACGATCGGCCTGGAACTGGGCGAAGGACCGCTCGAGCAGCGCCCGCGCCTCGGCCGCACCCATCCGGTCGATCAGATTGATCGACATGTTGTAGCCGGGCTTGAAGGAACTGCGCAGCGGATAGGTGCGGGTGGAGGCCAGACCGGCCACGGCGCTGGTGTCGACCTCGGGCTGCCAGAGCACCACCGCGTGGCCCTCGACGTCGATACCGCGCCGCCCCGCCCGCCCGGTCAGCTGGGTGTATTCGCCAGGAGTCAGTTCGGCGTGCGTTTCGCCGTTGAACTTCACCAGCCGTTCGAGCACCACCGTCCTGGCGGGCATGTTGATGCCCAGGGCGAGGGTCTCGGTGGCGAACACGGCGCGGACCAGGCCGCGCACGAACAGTTCCTCGACGGTGTGCCGGAAGGCGGGCAGCATGCCCGCGTGGTGGGCGGCCAGCCCGCGGTGCAGCGCCTCCCGCCACTCCCAGTAACCGAGCACCTCGAGATCACCCTTGGGCAGATCGCCGGTGTGCTTCTCGATCACCGCGTCGATCTCCGCGGCGTCGGCGGACCTGCTCAGATCCAGCCGCGACCGCAGGCACTGGGCCAGCGCGCCGTCACAGCCCGCACGGCTGAAGATGAAGGTGATCGCGGGCAGCAGCCCTTCCTCGTCCAGCTTGGCCAGCACCTCCGGGCGCGGCAGCGGGCGGAACATACGCCGCGGCCCGCCTCGACCGCGCGGCCCGCCCCAGCTCTCCATCCGGTCGGCTTCCTCGCGGTGCTTGATGTAGCGCACCAGTTCCCCGTCGACGACCACCTTCTGCTGGCTGGATTCGCTGTCGAACAGGTCGAACATCCGCCGCCCGACCATGACGTGCTGCCACAACGGCACCGGCCTGGTCTCATCGACCACCACGGTGGTGTCACCGCGCACCGTGCCCATCCACGCGCCGAACTCCTCGGCATTGCTGACCGTGGCCGAGAGACTGACCAACCGCACCTCCTCGGGCAGGTGCAGGATGACCTCCTCCCACACCGCGCCGCGGAACCGGTCGGCGAGGAAGTGCACCTCGTCCATGACCACATACGACAGCCCGCGCAGCGCGTCGGAGGAGGCGTAGAGCATATTGCGCAGCACCTCGGTGGTCATCACCACCACCGGCGCGCCCGGGTTGATCGACTGATCACCGGTGAGCAGGCCGACGTTCTCACGGCCGTGGCGCGCGGTCAGGTCGGCGAACTTCTGATTGGACAGCGCCTTGATCGGCGTGGTGTAGAAACACTTGCCGCCCGCCGCCAAGGCCAGATGCACCGCGAACTCCCCGACCACGGTCTTGCCCGCGCCGGTCGGCGCGCAGACCAGCACCCCGTGCCCGTCCTCGAGAGCCGCGCACGCCTCACGCTGGAAGGGATCGAGGGTGAAGCTCAGCGCCGCGGAGAATTCGTCCAGCTCGCTCGTTCGCGACCCCAGGTTGTTCACCTGTCCGAGGGTATCGGAGGACGCCGACACCGGTCGCCCGGATTTCGCGACGCCGCCCCTCGTACGGCCGGGTGTAGGCAGGGCCGCCGTCAGTCCGCTTCGATACCTCTGATCGAGGCCGCCAGTTCGACCACACGACGGTCCTGTTCCCCGTAGCGAATCGCCATCTGGCGGTAGAGTCGCCGCAGCCTCGTCACCGCGGCACTTCTGTCACCGAGGTTCACTTCGCACGCAGCCAACCTTCGTTGACAGAACATCACCTGCTCGTCGTAGGGACCACGTTCAGCGGTGAGTTCTTCGACGAGATCGCGGTACGCAGCGGCTGCCGCGGCATAGGTCCCGTTCTCGAAGCGTAGGTCGGCGAGCTGCAGGCGGGCTTCGATGATGTCCGCATCCCGGGAGCCGAACAGTGGCACAGCTACGTCCAGCACAGTTTCCAGCGCGTGTAGTGCCGGGGCGTAATGCGAGTCGTCGGCCAGATCGCGTGCTCGCTCGATGGCACGGTGCAGATCGCCACGACTGATGTCGTCTTCCATCAGGAGATCCGCTTGCTCCGCCGCGACAGTGACAGGACGTGCGGATGCGCCGTCTGCCGCATCCCTCGGGGATATTCCTGTCACACCGACAGCTCGGGCATACAGGAACGCCGGACCGGACGCGTCACCGATCTCGGCCAGCCCATCCAGCCCGGTCGCGTGTCGGAGCAGGACAGCATGCACCGTGGTCGCGTCGGCGGGCCGCTGGTCGGGTGATTTGGCGAGCATGCTCATGATGAGCTCGGCCATATCGGCTGGGATCTCGGGGCAGCTCTCGCGAATGTCCGGGGAGGGACGGTGAACTTGGTTCTGCCACACCGTGTACGGCGTGCTGCCGATCATCACCCGATCCCCGGTGAGCAGTTCGTGCAGTACCAGGCCGAGGGCGTAGAGGTCGGTCTGCGCGACCACTGGTCGACCCTCGACCTGTTCGGGTGCCATGAACGCGGGGGTGCCGAGGGTGCGGCCGGTGCTGGTGTAGCGGGTCATGTCGGTGTCGAGGACGACCGCGAGCCCGAAGTCGACGACTTTCACGGTGCCGTCGGCGCACAGCATGAGATTCGACGGTTTCAGATCCCGGTGGTAGATGCGGTGCCGATGGGTCGCCGCGAGTACGGCCGCGACCTGCGCCCCCAGGGTGGCGACGACACCGACCGCGAGCGGACCGTGCCGATCCAGGAGTTCGCCGAAGGTGATTCCTTCGATGTATTCCATCACCAGGTAGGGGCGCTCGGGATTGCCCGGGACCGTACCGGCGTCGTGGATCACAGGCATGCCGGGATGGTGCAGCCGCGCCATGACTTCGGCTTCACGGAAGAACCGCTTGGTCCAGTCCGGATCGCCGTCGAGGCTTTCATGGGTGAGTTTCACGGCTATCCGCCGCTTCAGGTGGCGATCGAATCCTTCGTGGACCTGTCCCATTCCCCCCGCGCCGATCTGCCCGACCAGTTCGTATCGACCTCCGACGACCTGCGGTTGCACTGCCGCTACCTCCGTGAATCCCTGGTCGGTCACCTACCGCGGCGGTCGTCGAGGGCGGGCCGCAAGGTTCCTGTGGCAAGTCCTCCGATGCCCGCGCGCATCACACCTTCGATGCTCGCACGCCGACGCCGCCAGGACGACTCGAGCTCGACAAGCCCCAGGAAGGCGGCGCCGCGGCGGCGTTGTTCGGTGAGCGGGATGCGCGGGACTCGGACCTGGTAGAGATCGAGAGGTCTCCCCTCGGCGGCCTCGAGCGCACCTCGCAGCACGCAGGCGAGGAACCAGGCGTCCAGCGTTTCCGGGTGGCCGCGGAGAAGGTGGATTCCGGGACCGAGCAGCACACCGTCCTGCGAACACACCCCGACCGCCGCGTCCGCTCCCATGACGACCGCGACGTCACCCGCGCGGACAGTGACGGCTCCGGGCGTGTCGGCCGAACCCCAGCGGGAAGGAGGCCGGTCGAGGCGAACGTCCTTCGCTGTCAGCAGCGCGACCGTGCCGCCACCTACCCCGACCGTCGGCGGCGACTGGTGGACCGACAACGCCGTGGCCCCGATCAGATCCTCGATGGCGACGGCACCCCGAGTCGTCGCGTCCGCGATCAGTTCGGGCGGTGTCACGAGCGGTTCTTCGAGCAAGGCGGACCGGAGTGCGGCGTAGTCGTCTCGACGGTCGGTCATTCTCGGCCCGCCATGTTCGACTCCCCCGGCGTGAGCGCACCGGCGGTCAGGCCGGTGGTCATGAGTTCTGTGACATGTTCGGCGACACTGAACGCCGTTCCAGCGGTGGTGCGCAGCAGAAAAAGCTGCCGGAAGACCGCCCCGTACTTCTGCTGTTCCGGCAGCGCCACGACGGGGACGCGAAGCCGCGAGGGGTCGAAGCGCACGGTCGATGTCCTTGTGGCGGAGACATTTTCGTCTCCGGTGAGGAACCCGGCCACGAACCACGGATCGAGCTGACTGCCGTCGAGGCGCAGGGCGTGGATGTGCGGGCCGAGGAGCGCACCCTGGTCCCGAGGACCGGCGACCCGCGCGGCGCGGGCGCCGCTGCGATCACTGCGTACGGCGGGGATCAGGACATCGCCGGCGCGGACCTGAATCTCTTCGGAGGGCCGCACGGATTCCATGGTTCCCGACGGCGGTGCGCCGGTGGCGACGTCGGGAGCCGTCAACACCGGCCGGGTATCCCCGGCCTCCGCGCGCTCGGCGCTTGCCGGTCGGGCCCGGATCCATTCCAGCTGACCGTGTGCGGCGAGATCGGCCACGGTCACGAACCGCCAGGCAGCGCCGCCCGCCTCGTACCATCCCGTGACTCGCGCGGCCATCGCGGTCAGCTCCGATGCCGCCGCACCGAGTGCGCTCAGAGCGTCACCGAGTTGGCCGGCGATCGCGCCGCCGTCCAGTGCGGACCGCACGTAGCGAGCGGGGGTGAGGTCCACCTCGTCATCGAGCACATCCACGAGCCGGACCACGGCGGCCACACCGGAGGTCTCGGCGCGATCCGGCTGACCGTCGTCGAACGCTCGCCACAGCGGGAGGACATCGGCGGCGAGGCGGTCCCAGTCGATCCGGTCCGCACCGACAGCGGGCAGCGCCGTGGTGTCGACGAACAGCAGCGCATCGGGCACATCGGCACCGGGCGCGGGTCGCCGCACGATCCAGATCTGCAAGCCGACATGCCAAGGCAGAGCCGCTCCGGGTGGCAGACCGATTACGGCGCGCAACGCGCCGGTCCGGGCGAGGTTGGCCCGGATCTTGCGCCCCCCGGCACGGGTGGCGACCGCCGGCGGTAGCAGCAGCACGGCGTCCGCACCGGGACGCAGATGGGCGACGGCATGCTGGACCCAGGCCAGTTCGGGTTCGCCCCGCGGCGGTAGGCCGTAGTCCCAGCGACTGTCGAGGGCGAGTTCGCTCGAGCCCCAATCTCGTTGCCCATAAGGCGGATTGCACAACACCGCATCGAATTGCCGCCGGTCGAAGGCATCGGCCGGCAGGCTGTCGCCCTGCCGGATCTCGGTGGTGAGCGCGGGATGGGCGGTGAGCATCAGACGGGTACGTTCGACCTGCACCGGCACGAGATCCTGCCCGCACACCTGCGATGCGCCCGCCTCGACAGCAGCGAGCAGTAGCGATCCGCTTCCGCAGGCGGGGTCGAGCACCTGCGATCCCGGCCCGACCGCCGACAGTTTCGTCATCAGGTCGGCGACGTCCGGCGGGGTCGCGTACACGCCCGTAGCGGCGGATCCTTCCATCGCTCGTTCGGCGAGGGTGTCGAAAGCGATGCGCGCACCTTCCGTCGCGACCGTCCGCGTCACCGACCGCGCGACCGCTGCCGCGAACTCCGCGTCGGTGGTGTCCGAGACCGAGGCCTCCCAGCCGTCGCCGGTGCGGCGCAGGGCTCCCATCACCTCGGCGACGACCTTGGGCTCGCGGGATCTGACGAGGGTCCGCAGGTCGGTGGCCGACGACTCCGACACCTGGATTCCGTGCTCGGCCAGCCATTCCCGCACCTGGTGCAGGTCGAAGAGCGGACGGGCGTCGGTTCCGGCGACGGCCCCGGGGAAGTCGTCGTACCGCCGCCGCCAGTTGCTGACCGTCGCCCTGGTGACGCCCGCGAGCCGTGAGATCTCGGACGCGCTGATCTGCGACATGCCCTCTCCTCTCCTGTCGCCCGAGGCCACCCTGACCCAGACGTGAACAAAAAGCAATTGCCAATTCGTTTGACATTGCTTTCGCAGATTTCTACAGTCTTACATCACCGATCCCGGCCGACGCTCGAAACCAACGCCACATCGAGGAGTCCCCATGAACACCGAACCCGAAGGACCGCTCGACCTGTGGAAGTCGGCGCCCGTACCGCCCGCGGTTCCCACCGCCCCCTCCGATCGGCACCCGCTGCAGGCGCGGCCCACGCCGCCGCCCGCGCCGGTCGCGGAACCACGGAACCTCTACCCCCACCCGCAGCCCCCGGTGCCCCCGCAGTACGCGCAGCCCGTGGCGGGACCGCAGTACCCGCCGCAGTACCCGCCGCAGTACGCGCCGCCGTATCCGCCGCAGCCGACCGCATATCCGTTGATGAACGTCGTGCAGAACAACGTGGGATACGGCGGCCCGGTCGTGCGGCGCGCCTTCCCGCACGGACTGCACCTGGTCCTCTCGCTCATCACCTGCGGCCTGTGGCTGCCGATCTGGCTCATCCATTACCTCGTGGCCGGCAACCGCTGAAAGCATCGAAGGATCACTCGATGGTCGCGAAACAGAATCCCGGCGTGCGCCGATCCACACCATGGCCCCGCGCCGGATTCCTCGCCCGGATCGGCGAATCATCCGACGTGTTGCGGGGGCAGGCTAATGTTTGCAGCTACGGGTGGGCACGGCGGTCGTGACCGCCCGTGGTGAATTTTTCGCACCGATGGTGCGGAGATCGCACCGTCTGTCGCACGCGCGGGGGGCGGGTGGTCGACGCGACGACGAGAACAGGACTGCGCAGCGTATGGACGAGGGTCGGTGGACGACGGTCACCGAGTCGAGTTTCGAGCACGAGCGCCGGGGGCTGGAAGCGATCCGGAAGCAGTTGCCGAACGCCGACCCATGGTTCGCCTGGTCGAATTTCACCTTCACCGCGCGCACCGGCCATGTGCGCGAGGTCGATCTGCTGGTGGTCGCCCCGAACGGCGTCCTCATGATCGAACTCAAGGACTGGAGTGGCAGGCTCTCCGGTGAGGGCGGCGACTGGGTGCAGACCACCACTCGCGGTGAGCGTCGCTTCCATCGCAATCCGCTGCATCTGGTGAACCAGAAGAGCAAGGAACTCGCGGGTCTGCTCGGCGACGCCAGCGCGCGCGTCTTCCTGAGTGCGGCGGTGTGCCTGACGAACCCGGATCTGCGATTCGACCTCCCGGTCGGTGACCGCGCGAACACCCACACGATCCGGGAGCTGCTGGAGCGGCTGAACGCGCCGGTGCGCGATGCCCGGCACACGATCAGCACCCAACGGGCGCGGGCGATCAAGAAGGCGCTCGAACAGGTCGGCATCCGGCGCAGTGGCGCGGAGTTCACCGTCGGCCCCTATCTGCTGGAACGCAAGCCCATGGATGCCGGACCGTCCTGGCAGGATTATCTGGCGACCCATACCGAACTGCGTGAACGGGCGCGTGTACGCATCTACCTGCGCGAACGCGGCACCGACGAGGAGGCCCGCACATCGGTGGACGCGGCCGCGCGCCGCGAAGCCGCGGTACTGCGCAGATTCCGCCATCCCGGCGCGGTGCAGTTGGAGATGTTCGACCCGTCCGGTCACACGGCGGGTCCGGCGCTGATCTTCCGCTACCACCCCGAGACCCTGCACCTCGACGACTATCTGACCCGCCACGGTGATGCACTCGATATCGAAGATCGTGTCGCGCTCGTCCGCCAGCTTGCGGAGGCCCTGCGCTCGGCGCATTCCGGACGTCTCTATCACCGGGCGCTGGCCGCCCGTTCGATCCATGTGATTCCGCGTCCCGGCACGAGCGAAGCGCAACGGTGGCGCGCTCCGCGCCTGCAGATCTCCGATTGGCAGGTGGCGACCCAGCGGTCGGGCGGCACGGCGGCGACGATGACCCGGCACGCCCCGACACTGCTGTCCGCCCAGCACCTGTCCGCCGGCTCGGACGCCTATCTCGCACCGGAAGTGTCGGCCGCCGCACCCGATCCGGTCGCCATGGATGTGTTCGGCCTGGGCATGCTCACCTATCTGCTGGTCACCGGCAAGGCGCCGGCCACCTCGCACGCGGAACTGCTGGCCCGCCTGGAAGCCGACGACGATCTCCGCCCCAGCGCACTGGTCGACAATCTGCCCGACGATGTCGATCTGCTGGTGGCGGCGGCGACCGATTACCGCCCGTCCAGGCGACTGCCCTCCATGGACGACTTCCTGGAACTGCTCGACGACGTCGAGAAGGCCCTGACCACCCCCGACGAGGAAGAAGCCCCCGCCGACGACAAGGACCCGCTCGAGGCTGTCCGCGGCGATGTGCTCGGCGCTCGCTGGCTGGTGCGCCGCCGCCTCGGCACCGGTTCCACGAGCCGCGCGCTGCTGGTGCGCGATCTGCACGCCGACCCGGCCAAACGCGGCGCTCGCACCTATGTGGTGTTGAAGGTGGCACTGTCCGAAGACCGGTCGGAACTGCTCGAACGCGAGGCAGCTGTCCTGCGCGGTCTGCGGCGGCACTCGGGTGTGATCGATCTGGTCGATCCCGGTGTGCTCAGCCTCGGTGGCCGCACCACCCTCGTCCTCGAGTACGTGGGCGACGAACAGGGCCTCGACAGCGACACGAACAACCGCACCGAGGAGACCGTGGCCCGCGAGCTGCGCGACAACGGCCGCCTGCGGGTAGGACGCCTGGAAACCTATAGTGACTACCTGTTCGCCGCCGTCGATTTCCTCGAGGGCGAGGGCGTCTGGCACCGCGATCTGAAGCCGGACAATATCGCGATCCGGGTGCGCCCCAACCGCACTCGCGAACTGGTGCTCATCGACTTCTCGCTGGCCGGCTATTCGGTGCAGAACACCGAGGCGGGCACCGACGGCTATCTGGACCCGTTCATCGGCACCTTGACCCGCAGCGTCTACGACGCCGCCGCCGAGCGCTACGCCCTGGCGGTGACCCTGCACGAGATGGCCTCCGGTGAGCTGCCGCGCTGGGGTGACGGCAGTGTGCTGCCCCGCCAGCTCGACGCCGCCGAGTTCCCGTATCCGACGGTGGCCGCCGACGCCTTCGATCCCTCGGTGCGCGACGGCCTGATCGCCTTCTTCCGCACAGCGCTGCATCGTGATGTGGCGCAACGGTTCCCGGATCTCAAGCCGATGCGCGACGCCTGGCGCAAAATCTTCCTCGACATGTCGCGTTCGGTGCCGGCGCGTCCGCTGAGCAGCCATCCCGAACCGGCGGCCGATGTCGATGTGGTCACGCCGGAAGAGCAGCGCAGGCGCATCGCCGAAGAAGCCACCCTCGAGACGCACCTCTCGCAAGCCGGTCTGACCACCGCCACCGAACAGTTCCTCTACGGCCTCGGTGTGAACACGGTCGCCGAATTCCTGGAACACGGCCGCGGCAAGCTCATCAACGCGCCCGGCCTGGGCGTGAAAGCCCGCCGGGAGATCCAGGACCGGCTGCGGGAGTGGGGCCGCCGCCTCGGCAAGGACGAACCCGCCCCGCTGGCCCCGGCGGCACGTAAGGAGGCCAAGGCCGAACTCGCCGCCGCCGAAGCCGATCTCGGCACGGGCCTGCTGCGCACCCTGAGCCTGGACACCCTGGCGACCCGTTTCGTGCCCGAACGCACCAAGACCAACGGCAACAAGGTCGACGCGGTGGCGCGGGTGCTGCGCATTCCCGGCGCGGGTGATCTGCCGGAACTGGATGCCTGGCCGACGCAGACGGCGGTGGCCGAAACTCTGGATCTCACTCCCGCCCGGATAGCGCAACTGCTGAGAGCGCAACGGCAGCAGTGGAAGAAGGATCCGGCGGTGCAGGCGCTGCGCGAGCAGGTCCTGGAACTGCTGGAGGGTTTCGGCCGGGTCGCGTCGGCCACCGAACTCGCCGACGCCTTGATCGCCCGGCGCGGCACCCGCCTGCACGAGCGCGCCCAGCGCCGCGCCCTCGGTCTGGCGGCCGTGCGCGTGGTCGTGGAGGTCGAGCAGCTCGCCCCGGACGAGGCGGCGTTCCTCGCCGTGCAGAAGCGCGAATCCGGTGCCGACCCGGTGGTGGTGCTGGCCCTGGAGGTGAACGAGGACACCGCTCCCGACACCCCCGGCGGTCACGCACTGGCGGATTACGCACTGCGCCTGGGCCGGACCGCGGACCTGCTGGCCGCTCAGGAAACCCTGCCGACCGCCGGAACCGTGCTCGAACGGCTCGGCGCGCTCACCCCGCCCCCGGGCGCGCTCACCCTGGACGAGCGCCGTCTCGTGCAGGTGGCCGTCGCCGCGTCCCGCCACGCCGCCGTGACGCCCCGGCTCGAGATCTACCCGCGTGACCTCCCGCTCGTGCGCGCCGTGCGGCTCACCCAGGCCGGCCTGCTCACCCTCACCCCCGACCTGCCGTTGAACCAGCAGCCCGGCCTGCGCGCCGAGCGCGTGTTCGAACGCATCCTCGCCCGCTTCCCGGAACTGGAGATCGCGGGCAGCGACCGCGATATCCCCACCCCGGAACTCACCCGGGCATTGCGCGAGGCCGGTTTCGACCTCCTCGTCGCCACCCACGCCGAGACCCGCGTGCAGCGCTACCTGCCCGAGCACGCCGACCAGCAATCCAGCCTCACCGCGCCCTCCCGCCACTGGTCGACGGTGGTCAGCACCCACGCGGCAGGCCGCTATTCCGACGACCCGAATGTCGCCAAGGTCGCCCGTGCCGAGGAATTGCTGACCGGCGCCGCCGTGCGCGACGGTTTCCGGGTGCTCACCGCCCCCACCCACCCCACCACAGCCACCGGTGAAGCCGTTCGCGAACTGCGGGAACGTTTCTCGGCGCGCCCGGTGTCGGCGACGTCGCTGTTCCTGGCGAACATGCACGATCTGGTTCCCCCGGGCACCAAACCCACATGGGAAACGATCCTGCGCGCCGACATCGCCGAACCGGGTTCACGCGCGGCCCTGAAGTTCCAGGAGTACGCCCGTACCGCATGGGGCCGCCTCGAAGCCGAGATCGCCGACATGATCGCCGGTGACGGCCCTCTGCTGCTCACCGACACCGTCGTCTTCGCCCGCTACAACGCCATGGGGGTGCTGAGCCGCCTGGCCGAGCATGCCCGCCGCGGCAAGGGCGGCCTGTGGTTGCTGTGCCCGCAGTCCGATCCGCTGCGCCAACCGCACCTGGGTGCGGAGGCCGTGCCCTACCAGTCCGCTCTCAACGAGTGGATTTCCCTGCCCGAAGCCTGGATTCGCACCGTCCACCGCGCCAGCCCCACGACCGACACAGGAGTTACCGCATGATCGACCGTGCCGCATTGCTCGCCGACCTGAAGAAGCAGGTCACCGCGGTAGAGGCCGATCTGAACAAGCAGTTGCGCGCCCTGCCCGAGGTGAAGGCCCGCCTGCACGACGAATGGGCCCAGGCCAAGAAACTGCAGCGCACCGCCGCCACCGAGAACTCCTGGCTCGACGAACGCATCACCCAGGTCGCCGTCGCCTGGGTCCTCGGCACCGTCTTCGTACGCTTCTGCGAAGACAACCACCTCATCGCCGACCCCTACCTCACCGGCCCCACCGACGACCGCCGCGAACTCGCCCAGGCCCGCTACGACGAGTACGTCGACTCCGACATCGACCCCACCTACCGTGGCTGGCTCCAGTACGCCTTCGTCGAACTCGGCGCCGGCCAAGCGGGCAAACTCCTCTTCGACCCCAACCACAACGCCCTCTACCAAATCCCCCTTTCCCACGATGGCGCCCGCGAACTCATCGAATTCTGGCGCACCCGCGACGAACACGGCACCCTCGTCCACGACTTCACCGACCCCCTCGACGACGACGGCATCACCGGCTGGGACACCCGCTTCCTCGGCGACCTCTACCAAGACCTCTCCGAAGACATCCGCAAGAACTACGCCCTGCTCCAAACCCCGGAATTCGTCGAAGAATTCATCCTCGATCGCACCCTCGAACCCGCCATCCGCGAATTCGGCTACGCCGACATCAAGCTCATCGACCCCACCTGCGGGTCAGGGCACTTCGTCCTCGGTGCGTTCCGACGGCTGACGCGGCGGTGGGCCGACGACCACCCCACCAAGGACCGGCACGAACGGGTCCGCGCCGCACTCGACTCCGTACATGGGGTCGACATCAACCCGTTCGCCATCGCCATCGCCCGCTTCCGGCTCCTCGTCGCCGCCATGGCCGCCGCCAATGTGCGAACACTCGCGCAGGCGGCACGGTATGAATGGCCGATCAAGCTGGCGGTCGGGGACTCGCTCATCAAGGCGCGGCAGTTGGAGTTGACCTTCGATGGGGATCAGCATGATCCGCTGGCGGAGCACTCGTATGCGACCGAGGATGTGCACGAGTATCCGGGGATTCTGGAGCCGGGGCGGTATCACGTCGTGGTGGGGAATCCGCCGTACATCACGGTCAAGGACAAGAACCTCAACGAGATCTATCGAGGGCTGTACAAGGCGTGCTCCGGGAAGTACGCACTGTCGGTCCCGTTCGCACAGCGGTTCTTCGAGCTCGCAAAGCTCGGAGATGCCGACGGGCACGGGTTCGGACGGGTCGGACAGATCACGGCCAACTCATTCATGAAGCGGGAGTTCGGTAGCAAGCTCATCGAGGAATTCTTTGCACACTCGGTGGAGCTGACCGAGGTGATCGACACGTCAGGTGCCTATATTCCCGGTCACGGCACGCCCACAGTCATCCTTGTCGGCACACGACGCTCGGGCAGGAGCCGCGCATCAACAATCCGGACCGTCCGGAGTGTGCAAGGCGAGCCGAAGGCACCGCCCGTCCCCGAAGAAGGGCTTGTATGGCGTTCCATAGTTGGGCAGATCGACAGCACCCCGAGCGTTAGCCAATGGGTCTCAGTCGAAGACCTCGATCGCGAGCGGTACTTCAGCAAGCAGCCATGGGTTCTTCTCGACGGCGGTCGCGAAATGATCGAACAGATTGAACAAGTCGCGACCACATCGCTGCGCACATCCATATCCCGCATCGGATTCTACGGAGTAATGGGCTCCGACGATGCGATGACGGCGGAGCGAAGGGTTTTCGATCGAATTAACGGCGAGGAGACGTATCGTCGACGACTGGTGGTCGGCGATGAGGTTCGCGATTTCACCTTCGCCGAAGGTGACTACGCATTTCACCCGTACGATTCAAAGCGCAGCCTCCAAACACTTGATCACTATCCTGCGCTGGCGAAGTACCTGTGGCCCTCCCGCACCGAACTCGGAAACCGAGCGACTTTCTCTCGCGGCACGTACTTCACAGACGGTCGGCCCTGGTATGAGTGGCATCAGATTCCGAAGGATATTGGGGCAAGCACATGGTCCATTCCCTTTGCCTTCGTGGCGACCCACAACCATTTCGTGCTGGACCGGGGCGGGAAGGTGTTCAAACAGTCCGCGCCGGTGATCAAGTTGCCGGAGGGGGCGAGCGAGGAGGAGCATCTGCGGCTGCTCGGGCTGCTCAACAGCTCCACCGCCTGCTTCTGGCTCAAGATGGTGAGCCACAACAAGGGCAGCACTGTCGATTCGAAGGGCGCACGCCAGTCACGGGTACCCTTCGATGACTTCTACGAATTCACGGGCACCAAACTTGAGCAGTTTCCGCTGCCCAGTCGATACCCCACCGAGTTGGCAACCAGAATAGATGAACTATCGCAGCAAGCCACAGCGGCATCGCCAGCTACGCTCAGGGCTGGCAATACTCCAACTGCTTTGACGCTCCGCGACTGCCAGAAGGACTGGCAGACCATCCGCGCACAAATGATCACTGCTCAGGAGGAGCTTGACTGGCAGGTCTACTCGATCTACGGACTGCTCCCCGGCGACGAACTCAGCGGTGGACACGAAACCCCAGAAATCGTCTTCGGCGAACGCGCATTCGAGATCGTTTTGGCTCGCCGGGTTGTCGAGGGCGAAGCACCCGACGACTGGTTCACTCGCCATAACGCCGAACCTATTACTGAAATCCCTAGCCACTGGCCGGACTCCTACAAGCAGGTCGTCCAGCGACGTATCGAAGCTATCGAGTCCAATCGCGCCATCGGCATGATCGAGCGCCCCGAGTACAAGCGCCGCTGGGCCACCGAGGGCTGGGATGCCATGCAGGAGAAGGCCCTCCGCTCCTGGCTCCTCGACCGGATGGAATCCCGCGACATCTGGTTCGACGACAACTCCCAACCCCAGATCCTCACCCTGTCCCGCCTCACCGACCGCCTCGCCGCCGACGCCGATTTCGTCTCGGTGGCCGCCCTCTACGCCCCCCACACCGACCTGGCGAAAGTGGTCGCCGACCTCATCACAGACGAACACGTCCCCTTCCTCGCCGCCCTCCGCTACAAGCCCTCCGGCTTGAAGAAGCGCGCCGACTGGGAACACGTGTGGGACATGCAGCGTCAGGAAGACGCCATACCCGACGGCCACGAGAAGAACACCTTCCGCGACTCCATCCCGGTGCCGCCGAAGTACAACTCCGCCGACTTCCTGCGCACCTCGTTCTGGCAGGCGCGCGGCAAACTTGATGTGCCCAAGGAACGGTTCATCTCCTACGGCGCCGCGAACGTCGCCACCCCCGGCCTCTACGGCTGGGCCGGGTGGGATCACCGCGAGCAGGCGATGGCGATCGCCATCCATCTGGCCGAACACAGTCTCTCGACTGAGGAGATCACCCCGTTCCTGGCGGGGCTGCTGGAGTTGCAGCCATGGCTGGATCAGTGGCACAACGAGGTCGACCCGAATTTCGGTATCGCACCGTCGACCTTCCTCGCCGGTGATCGCCGCGACCGGCAGGACGAGCACGGACTCACCGACGAGGCGCTGCGTGAGTGGCGACCCCAGCCCGCCGCACGGGGTCGGCGCACCACCACGCGCACGACGAAGAAGAAGGCCGCTGTGGCGGAGGAGAACAACTGATGGATCAGCCCCCACTCCTGCGCGACCTCATCGACATCAAGGAGCATGTCGCCGGGTCGGACTATGTGCTCACTCTCGCCGACGCGGTCACCGAGGCCGGGTCGACGAAAGCGGTGCAGGACTATGTGCTCACCGACCGGCTGCTGGAGAATTTCGATCAGGCGCTCGCGCTGATCAAGTCGGCGCTGGACGGGAACACCTCGAAGCCGGCGTTCCTGCACGGCTCGTTCGGTGCCGGTAAATCGCATTTCATGGCGGTGTTGTACGCGCTGCTGTCCGGGAACCCGGCGGCACGGGCGCGCACCGAGTTCGATTCGCTGATCACCGCGCACGAGTGGCTGCTGTCGGACGGCAAGAAATTCCTGATGGTGCCGTATCACATGATCGACGCCAAGGCGATGGAGCAGCGGGTGCTCGGCGGCTACGTCGATTTCGTGCGCGCGAAGCATCCCGAGGCGCCGATTCCGCCGGTGTATCGCACCGACGCGCTGTTCACCGACCTGTGGGCGCTGCGCGAATCCATGGGTGAGCAGCGGTTCCTGGAGATCCTCAACAAGGGGCAGACTGGTGACGAGGACGACGAATGGGGTGAGACCGCCGCGTTCTGGACCACCGAGAAGGTCGACACCGCGTTGTCCGCCTCGGAATCGCACGACGGCGGCGCGCTCAACCTGGTGCACCCCAGCACCCCGCCGGAACTGCGCGCCAAACTCGTCAACGACGCGGGCACCCACCTGCTGCCCGGCTTCGCCGCCCGCGCCGCCGAGGACGAGAGCGGATTCATCTCCCTCGACGCCGGGCTGAGTGTCATTGCCGCGCACGCGAAATCGCTCGGCTACGACGGCATCATCCTGTTCCTCGACGAGCTGATCCTGTGGCTGGCCAGCCTCATCCACGACGAGAAGCGGGTGGCTCGTGAAGCCAGCAAGATCACCAACTTCCGTGAAGGCGGTGACGCGCGGCGCGCGATTCCGATCGTGTCGTTCATCGCCCGCCAGCGCGACCTGCGCGAACTCGTCGGCGAGGAACTCGCGGGCGCGGCGGAATCGGCGATCCAGGATGCGCTCAACCACGCCTCGGGCCGCTTCGACCTGATCAGTCTCGAGGACCGCAATCTGCCGCAGATCGCGCACGCGCGCCTGCTGAAGCCGCGCGACGCCGAGGCCGCGGCGGCCATCGATGCCGCGTTCGAGAAGACCAAGCGGCTCGGGCCGAAGGTGTGGGACACCCTGCTCGGTTCCGACGAGAGCACCACCGGCGCCGACGAGGCGTCCTTCCGGTTGAGCTACCCGTTCTCCCCCGCCTTCCTCGACACCCTCGTCCACATCTCGGCGGCATTGCAGCGCTCGCGCACCGGCCTCAAACTCATGGGGCAGTTGCTCGCCGACCACCGCGACGACCTGCGTCTCGGTGACCTGGTGCCGCTGGGTGACCTGTATTCCCAGCTCACCCGTGGCGGTGACCGGCCTTTCGTCGCCGACAAGAAGGTGCTGTTCGACGCCGCCGACAAGCTCTACAAGACCCGGCTGCGCCCCTACCTGCTCAGCACCTGCGAGGTCACCGAAGACGACGTCGACACCTACCTGCACAGGCGCGACACCATCACCGACCCCAAGCTCGCGGGCAACTGCAAGAAGTTCGTCGGCCAGAACCGGCTCGCCTGCACGGTGCTGCTCGCGGCCCTGGCCCCGAGCGTTCCGGCGCTGCGCGACTTGACCATTCGCCGGCTCGGCGCGCTCAACCACGGCTCGATCACCACCATGATTCCCGGCCGGGAAGAGGGCGTGATCAAGGATATGGTCGGCGAGTGGGCCGCCCGGTTCCCGGAGATCAAACTCACCGGCACCGACGCCAATCCGGGTGTGCGGCTGGAACTCTCGGGTGTCGATGTGGAATCGGTGCTCGCCAACGCGCAGGTCAACGACAATCCGGCCAATCGGCTCGCGCTGGCCCGCGATCTACTCGCCGAGGAATTCGGGCTCGACCGCGCCAACGGCCGCTTCGACGCCGACGAACTGCGTTTCGTGTGGCGCGGCTCGAACCGCGTCGCCGAGGTGGTGTTCGGCAATGTCAGCGACGAGGACGCGCTGCCCAACCACGATCTGCAACCGGCCATCGAGGGCCGCTGGCGCATCGTCATCGACCTGCCCTACGACGAGGGCATTCTCGGCCCGGTCGAGGACGCCGACCGCATCCGCCGGTTGAAGGAGGAGCAGGGCGGCAATCATCCCCGCACGGTGGCGTGGCTGCCCTCGCACCTGACCAAACCGCGCTGGGAGGATTTCCGCCGCCTGCTGGTGGTCACCAAGGCACTCGCCGACCAGGCCCGGTTCGACACCCAGTACGCCCAGCACCTCAACCCCGACAATCGGGCCAGCGCGAAACAGTTGCTCGAATCCCAGCGCGAGACCCTGCGCAAGCGGGTGCTGGCGACCTTCAAACAGGCCTACGGCCTGGCCGAACGCAAGCCCGACGATGTCACCAACGAACTCGACCAGCTGTTCTATCCGCTGCCCGACATCGACGGCCTCACCGTCTCCATCGGGCAGTCGATGCACGACGCCATCCGAGGGCTCGCGGGCAAGCTGCTCGCCCACCAGTACCCGGAACACCCGAATCTCGATCCGGACAACACCGGTACGGCGGTCAAACCCGCCGACGCGAAAGCCGTGCTGGCCCAGGTGAAGGGGGCCGCCGAAGCGCGCGACAACCGCGTGGAGGTACCCGCGAAGGACCGTGCTCTCATGCGCCGCATCGCCGAACCGCTCGGCCTCGGGCAGCAGAAGGAAGCCTATTTCGAGCTGTCGAAGCGCTGGGCCGACCACTTCCGCAAATCGGCCCAGAACGCCGGAGAGACCGGCGACCTGTCGGTGATCTCGCTGGGCGACTGGATCGACCTGCCGCAGCCGCGTGGACTGGAAGCCCACGTCGCGAACCTGGTGATCGCCTCGTTCGCCGAAATGGACGACCGGATCTGGGTGCGCGGCGGCGTGCCCATCGACCCACCGGACCTCGCCAGGATCGCGCATGGTGACGCCCTGCGCACCCAGCCGCTGCCCAGCGAAGCGGACTGGGATGCCGCGCGCAACCGGTTCGAGGTGATCTTCGGCGACAAGCCGCCCACCCTGCGACGTGGTGGTCCGGTGCAGTCGTTCGCCCGGCAGATCGGCACGGTTGCCGCGAAGTACCAAGACACGGCGGCCCGGCTGGTCGAACAGTTGGAGAAGCACGCCGAGTTCCTCCAGCTCGACGACAGCGCCCCCGGTGAACGGCTCGCGCTGGCGCGCCGATCGCTGGAACTGCTGTCGGTGCTCACCTCCGGAGGTGGCGGGTCGGCCGGTGCGAAGAAGACGGTCGAAGCACTCGCCGGATTCGACCTCGGCGACGTCAGCGCCGACCGGCTGGCCACCTCGATCAAGTCGGCCGACAAGGTGATTGCCGCGCTCACCCACGCCGCGTGGCACAACCTCGAACAGGCGAAGCTCCTCGGCCCCGAAGGCGCGACCCTGCTGGACTCGTTGCGCAGCACCGCCCGCGCCGACCAGCGCTCCGGGGATCTCGCCGAGGCGTTGCGTGTCACCGATGCCAAGATCACCGCGCTGACGAGCAGGAGACTTCGCGAGGAAGCCGAGCGGCGGGCTCGGGAAGAGGCTGAGCGGCGCGCCAGCGCGGAGGCCGAACGCAACGCCCACGAGGATGACGACCGGTCGACGGTGACACCGGCACAGCGGGTGGCGGATCGGTCCACCGCCTCGGGTGGCCGGGCCGATGATGTCGACCTCGGGACCCCCACCAGCAATCCGCCGCTGGACGGCACCACGCCGGGCCCCAAGGCCACCTCGGGCATCTACACCACCACCGCCGGGGAATCGATCGCGAAGCTCCGCGCCGAACTGGCCGCGCTGGAACCCGGTGTCACCGTCGAGGTCACCTGGAAAGTGGTCCGATGACCGGTGCCACCGCCGCCACCGCGCTGCGCCTGTCACGAACGACCGTCGCCCAGTACCTCGCCGCGCACAAACGGCTGGCCGAAGCGCTCGGCACGCCCGGCGATCCGGAGACGCTGCTGCTGCGCGGCGAACCGGAATGGGAGGGCGAGGCCGTCCTGACGCTCGCCGACGGGCGGCGGGCGCGGGTATCGACCGCCGCCTCACCGCTCGCGGTGCACGAGACGGTGCTCACCCACGCGTTCGAGATCGACCCGGACCCGCGCGTACTGGTGGTGCTCACCGATGTCGAGGAACACGACCTCGATCCGGCCATCCTGGTGCGCACCCACCGGGGTCGCATCCACACCGTGGACCGGTGGGACATCGTGCGGGAAACCTTCGGCGCCATCGATCTCGATCCGCTGCTCAAGCGCGCGGGCTGGGCCTGTGAGGCACTGCTGGACGCCGGCGGAGCACAAGGGTGGCCGACCACGCTGGCAGGAGGGGTCCTGTCGCGGGTTCCCGCCCTCACCGCCTTGACCGTCCGGCGGCTGGGCATCGCCGGCGATGTGGACCGGATCGACCCGCTCGCGCTGCTCGACTGGTCTCAGCGGCCCGGCGGACCTGAACTGCTGCTCGACCTGCGCGCGCCCGAGCGCGACGGCATCGTCGAATTCCTCGGCGAGCAGGAACAAGCCGGGGCGACCGGCGCCGTGGTGACCACGCTGGCACGCACCGGGCACGGCTCCGAAGCCGTCGCCTACGGGCTGGTGTGCGCGGCGCTGTGGACGCACGCCGGTCGCGACAGCGCGGTGTATCAGGCGCGTGGTCGCGTCGAACGCTGGCTCGGTGATCACCCGCCCGCCGTCGGCGAACGCCTCGACCGCATGCTGGAGACCTTCGGCCGCATCTGCGAGGACTACCTGCGCGACCAACTGGTGAAGGCGCGTTCGGCCGCCGACCCGCACGACGAGACCGATGAATTCGCGCGCAACGCCCGCAAAGTCGCCGACACCGTTCTCGCCCGCGCCGACCTGCTCGTGCGCCAGTTCGGCGCGGGCATCGCCGCCCAACGCAGTCCCCTGCTCACCGCGGGTCTGGCAGCCCGCTTCACCGCCGCGGGCATCGCCCTCGGACGCGGCGTGATCGAGGAGATCGACACCGCCGTCACCGCCCTGCGCGCCCACGAACTCGCCGCCGACCACCGCGTGCGCGTCGGCCGGGTGCGCATGGCCCAGCGGCTCACCCGCTGGTTGCTCACCGAGCCCGATCCCACCTGCGCCAATGTCGCCGCCGCCCTCGACCGTCAGATGCGTGACACCGCCTGGGCCGACCGCGCCATCGACTACCTCGACGCGGGCGGTGACGACGACCCCGCCCTGCGCGTCGCCTTCGACACCATCGCCACCCGCGCTCGTGCCCTGCGCCGCGAGTTCGACCGTGAGTTCGCGAAAAACCTGGCGGTGTGGACCGAATCGGGGACCTCGCCGGGCACGATGCTCACCGTCGAGAGTTTCCTGCACCGGGTCGTCCGCCCGGTGGCCGCCGACCACCGGGTGCTGCTGGTGGTCGTCGACGGCATGAGCGCCGCCATCGCCACCCAGCTCGCCGGGGAACTGCGCGGCTCCTTCGGCGAATACGACCCCCTGCCCGGATCGGGTGAGCCCTACCGGCGCAGCATGGCCGCCGCCCTGCCCAGCCTCACCGCCGTCTCCCGCACCTCACTGTTCGCGGGCAAACTCATGAAGGGCGATCAGAAGACCGAACAGCGCCTCTTCCCGCAACACCCGTTCTGGGGCGGGAAACGCGCCGCGGTGTTCCACAAGAACGACCTGCGCAGCGGGCCCGGCGAACGCTTCGGAGCCGACCTCGGCGCGGCTCTGGCCGACCCCGACTGCCACGTCGCGGTCGTGCTCAACACCATCGACGACCGCCTGTCCAAAGAAGCCAAACTCGACGACGCCGACTGGCAGACCCGCGAGATCGGCGACCTGCGCGCACTGGTGTCGGTCGCCACCGCCCAGAACATGGTCGTGCTCATCACCAGCGACCACGGGCACGTCATCGACAGACACGGCGTGCCGGTCGAGGCGAGCACCGCCGAATCCGCCCGCCACCGTCTGCCCACCGGCGAATTCGACCGCCGCGCCGACACCGAGATCGCCCTGCGCGGCCCGCGCGTCGTCTGGCCCGAACCGGGCGCCTCGATCGTCGCCCTGTGGGACAACGACTCCCGCTACACCGCCCAGAAGGCGGGCTACCACGGCGGCGCGTCCCTGGCCGAGATCACCATCCCCGTGCTGGCCTTCCTGCCGTTCGTCGCCACTCCTCCCCCCGGCTGGCGCGAACTCGGCGAGCAGCGACCCGACTGGTGGCGCGACGACACCGACACACTGCCCCCGCAACCCACTCCCGCCGTCGAACGCAAGGCGCGCAACCGTGTCGCCAAGGCTGCCGAGAAATTCACCGACCAGATCACCCTCGACCTTCCCCTGCCCGTCGAGACCCCCGCATCCGCACCGACCGATGCCACCGACGACCTGGTCACCGGTCTGCTCGCCTCCGAAGTGTTCGCGACCCAGCTCGAACAACTGGCGCGCAGGCCGGGGACCGGCAAATTGGAGAAGGCGATCCGCGCACTGCTCAACGGGCCGCAATCGACCACCGCCCTCGCCCAGCGGGTCGGCGACCCCCCGACCCGCGCCGCCGGATTCGCCGCCATCCTCGGGCAATTGCTGAATGTGGACGGCGCCCAGGTGCTCGAGACGCTCGCGGACGGCCGGACCCTGCGCCTGCACGTGGGACTGCTGCGCACCCAATTCGGCCTGCGGTGACCGAGATTGCACCGCACGCACGTCTCGTGAAGTCGATCAGCACCGGTCCGCTTCCTTCCGCTCCCGCCATGCAGGACCGCGATCGGCTACTCACTCGCGCGATCAGAAGTCGTATGCGGGCTCGGCGTCAAGGATCCTCGTGAACATCGCGATGAGCCCTTCGAGGTCGGATTCGGCTCGCGCGGCATGGCAGGCACCATGCAACTCGACCAGGTCGGTCTTCTCCCAGTCGAGCCCGGCACCACGTTCGGAAAGGAGAAGGTCGAAGAACTCGCGGGTCGAGCGACCATTGCCCTCCCGGAAGGGGTGAGCGAAGTTCACATAGTCGTAGAGGTACGCGACGGTACGCGCAAGCTCTGCCTCGGGAACAGCCTCGAGCTGCTCTAGGCGGTGAATCTCGGCGGCCACATGGTTCATCGGCTGGCTGATGCTATTGGGCGGACAGAAGGACTCGTCGCCCTTCTCGATGCCGACGGTCCGCACCTGTCCGGCCCAGACGTACACGTCTTGGAAGAGCTGGTAGTGGATCGCTTTCAGGTAGGCAAGATCATATGAGCGGTCACTCAGAAGATCGGGAGCCTCGCGAAGTTCGATCACACGTGCCTCGACGAGATCATTCTCCGCGTCCTGCAGTTCTTCGGCTGTCACAGCACCGACGCGATTACTCAGGATGCTCGTGCCAGGGACGAAGTAGCCCTGCCAATTCCGTTCGGGATCGCCGACGTCCCAGGGGTGCGGCATCCTTGACGCGGTTACTGGACGTTGTACCGGCGGCGGACGCGAGCGCTCAGCTCGGCCGCGGTGATCGTCCCCCTGGCATAAGCGAGCTGGTCGGCACGGGTGGCGTTCGTGCTGCGTGAACCTTCGAGTTCAGTGCTGCGGCGGATGGCCCTTACCACCTTGATCCGTCGCTTGGCCTTCTGCGCCTCGCTCACCTGGACACCACCTTCAGTCGAGTACCTTCAGAGTAGTCTACGGAGCTGACATCGCGTCGATGCGCTGTCCGAACTCGGTCGACGCCTCTTTGCCTGGATCCGCCGGAGGCGAGCGCGGCCCGCAGCGCCTCCAGCTCGGACGGTTCTCACCCTGTGACCCGAGAAGACCGGCTATCGACGCCCCTCACCGCTCTGACCTGGACAGACGGCGAACAACTCATCCGCTGCCTACGCGTCGTCATGACTCCAGGCACCGACAAGATCCGGGTCAAGGGCGGATGGTGGTCGCACCGACTGTCTATCGCTCCGTGCGAGACTGTCCAGGTGAGTACCCGGTCACCCCAGGTCAGCGCGGCCCGCCGTCGCGCCGTCATCGACGCACTGCGTCGCGGAGCGGTTCCCGAGAGCGGGCTCGACCTGCTCGCCACCGGCCTCGACCGATTCGAGGCCGCGTTGGACGCGGAACTGGATGTGGTCGAATCCGGTGGGTCGGTGTTCAAGGCCGTGCGCGGCGAATACGGGTCGGGTAAGACGTTCTTCGCGCGGTGGCTCGGTGAGCGTGCGAAGCGGCGCAACTTCGCGGTGTCGGAGGTACAGATCTCCGAGACCGAGACTCCGCTGCACAAGCTGGAGACGGTGTATCGGCGGCTGACCGAACGGCTGACCACGGCCAGTTTCCCGCCGAGCGCGCTGCGATCGGTGGTCGATGCCTGGTTCTATGCCCTCGAAGAAGACGCCTTGGCCGCCGGCGCCGAGGACGACACGTTGGTCGCGGCAGTCGATGAGCTCATGACGGCGCGCTTGATCGAGGTATCGCGGCACGCACCCTCGTTCGCGACGGCGCTGCGCGGATATCGCACAGCACTCGTCCGCGGGGACGAGGCGACCGCTGCGGCAATCCTGGCATGGCTGGGCGGCCAGCCGAATGTGGCTGCCGCGGCCACACGGGCCGCAGGTGTGCGCGGCGAACTCGATCACTTCGGGGCGTTCGGGTTTCTCCAAGGACTGCTCACCGCACTGCGTGACAGCGGCCACCGAGGTCTGCTGCTGGTGCTCGACGAGGTGGAGACCCTGCAACGGGTGCGATCCGATGCCAGGGACAAGGCGCTCAACGCGTTGCGCCAGCTCATCGACGAGGTGTATTCGGGCCGCTTTCCCGGCCTGTATCTGCTCATCACCGGCACACCCGCCTTCTACGACGGTCAGCAGGGTGTGCAGCGCCTGGCGCCTCTCGCGCAACGCCTCGCCACGGACTTCACCACCGACCCGCGCTTCGACAACCCTCGGGCCGTGCAGATCCGACTGCCCGGATTCACCATGGAATCGCTGGTCGCGCTCGGTGTCACCATCCGCGATCTCTATGCCGACGGCAGTGAGCACCCCCAACGGATCCGCGAGGTCGCCGACGATGCCTATATCACCGACCTCGCACGAGCGGTTGGCGGAACACTCGGCGGCAAGGTCGGTGTCGCGCCTCGGTTGTTCCTGAAGAAACTTGTCGGCGATGTTCTCGACCGCATCGACCAGTTCCCGGACTTCGATCCGCGCGTGCACTACAAGCTCACCGTCGACAGCGCCGAGCTGACCGACGCCGAACGCAATCTCGTGCGCGCCGACGACATAGACCTGGAACTGTGACCGAGGATCCGTGGGATCGCCTCGACCCGGTGGTGGTCCACCACATCGTCAACAGCCTCGGCTGGCCGGGATTGCGGCCACTGCAACAGCAGGCCATCGACCCGCTGCTCAACGGCGCGGACGCTGTTCTGCTCGCCCCCACCGCGGGCGGGAAGACCGAGGCGGCCTGCTTTCCGCTGCTGACCGCGATGACACAGCAGCACTGGACCGGCATTTCGGTGCTGTATCTGTGCCCGCTGAAAGCCCTGCTGAACAACCTGGTCACCCGGATCGACGCCTACGCCCAGTGGCTGGGCAGGCGCGCCGCGCTCTGGCACGGGGATGTCAGCGACTCCAAGCGCAACCGTATCCGCCGTGAGCATCCCGACATTCTGTTGACCACTCCGGAATCGTTGGAAGCCATGCTGATCGGCACGAAGACCGATCACCGGGAGTTGCTCGGCAACATCCGGGCGGTCGTGGTCGATGAGGTGCACGCCTTCGCCGGTGACGACCGTGGCTGGCATCTGCTCGCCGTCCTGGAAAGGTTGCAGCGGGTCACCGGACGGCCGATCCAGCGGATTGGGTTGTCGGCGACAGTCGGCAATCCCGCCGACCTGCTTACGTGGCTGCAGGGATCGGGGGCGGGTTCTCGGCGTGGTCAGGTAATCGCGCCGGATGTCGTTTCGGCGTCGGCAGCGCAGCCCGGCGGCGCGCCGCAGGGTGAGGTCGAACTCGACTACGTCGGGTCGCTCGAGAACGCCGCGAAGGTGATAGCCGCGCTGCATCGAGGTGAGAAGCGTTTGGTGTTCTGCGATTCCAGGCGGCAGGTCGAGCAATTGGGGGCCGCGCTGCGGGAGCGCGAGGTCACCGTGTTCCTGTCCCATTCGTCGCTGTCGGCCGACGAGCGGGCGCGTGCGGAACAAGCTTTCGCCGAAGCCCGCGATTGCGTGATCGTGTCGACCTCCACGCTCGAACTCGGCATCGACGTCGGCGATCTGGATCGGGTCATCCAGATCGACGCTCCCACTACTGTCGCGTCGTTCCTGCAGCGCATCGGTCGCACCGGCCGCCGCGCCGACAGCACCCGCAACTGCCTGTTCTTGGCCACCAGCGACGATGCCCTCGTACAGGCGGCCGGGCTGCTGCTGTTGTGGGGCCGCGGCTGGGTCGAGCCGATCACCCCACCACCTGAACCGCGCCATCTCGTCGCCCAACAATTGCTCGCTGTCACATTGCAGCACCATCACATCGGCGACCGCCTGTGGTCCGATGAATGGAATGGGCTGTCCCCCTTCGATGAATCGGCGGAGCCCATCCTCCGGCACCTGCTCGATCAGGGGTACCTCGACGACGACGGCGGACTGCTCCACATCGGTCCGGCCGCCGAGAAACGGTTCGGTCGCAGACATTTTCTCGATCTGACAGCCGCTTTCACCGCTCCGCCCCAATTCACTGTGCTCGCCGGACGCCAGGAAATCGGCCATACCGACCCTTCGGTGCTCACCGATGACACACCCGGGCCGCGACGACTGCTGCTCGCCGGACGAAGCTGGCAGGTCACCTTCATCGATTGGCAGCGGCGGCGCGCATTCGTCGAGCCGGCGGAGCACGGCGGCGTCGCGAAGTGGTCGAGCATCGGCTTGCGCGGCTTGTCGTTCCACCTCGTCCGCGCGATCCGCGATGTGCATCTCGGCGAGAATCCGCCTGTCGCGCTCACCCGTCGCGCCCTGACCCAGCTGTCCGATATTCGTGCCACCGAAGGCACCGCGACCGCGCGCGCGGATGCGACAGTCGTGCACCGCGACGGCGAACGGGTGCACTGGTGGACCTGGGCCGGCTACCGCGCCAATGCCACACTGGCAGCATCACTTCCGGACATCGCCTACCCCGACCAGCGGCCCGACGACTTCAGCATCCGGATGCGATCTGATCTGACCGCCGACATGTGGCGGACGGCGTCGGCCGCCCGGCGAGCACTTCTGCCGACACTCGAACTGCCACAGATCGACGAGCGAGCCGCACGCGGACTGAAGTTCTCCGACGTCCTCCCCGACCAGGAAGCCATCGCCACCGTGGCCGCGCGCCTCGCGGACCCGGTCTCAGCACGCCGAGTGATGGAGGAGAAAGTGCATTTCTCCATCGCCTGAAGCGACCAGGTGTCCGGCGGGTGGACGCATCGGCTGAGCGGGCACCCCGGGCAATGCGGCTACCGGACTCCAACGGGACTGGCAGTGGGACGACCAGCGGCTCCGCGAGCTGATCGCCACCATCACAGTCCGGCCCGGACAACCCGACACTGTGGCCGAAGTTCGAAGCGATCGTCCACAACGTGCGGTCCTTCCTCATCCCGATGATCCGCCTGGATGCCGCAACCACCCCCGATGCCGTGTGCTCGGTCTTCGAACGGGTGAACACGACCTCGAACCGGACACCCTCCCCCAGCGCCGAAAAAGCTTCTGTGAACAGCGATCCATCCGGGATGAGCGGGCGTCGACTCGGGTCGTCGCGTCCCCTTCCCGCCGATGGGTACCCTGGATGCCCTGTACGGTGGGTTGCCGGGCATGCCCGGATATCGTGACTGAACGATTGTCGATGCTCAGGGGAGGGAACATGCGCACTGTCCGCGCCGTCATCGCCGCAACCGCCGTCCTCGCGACGACCGCCGGGTGTAGCAGTACCGAGGCAGGCACCGCCACGCCGACCACGCAGGCGATGGACAACCTACTCAACCCTTGTACCGACGTGCCCGACGAATGGCTGATCGAAACCGGACTCGACCCGGCCACCGAGCAGAACAGCGTCAACCCCACCGAGGTCTCCTCCTGGCGCATTTGCGGATGGGACGCCATGGACCTGCCCTACATGGTGGACCTCATGTCCAGCAGCAAGACTCTGGAAGAGACCCGCAACAGCACCACCGTCATCATTCTCGGCGACACCACAATCGGGGCCAGACCCGCCCTGATCACTCGCGTGAAGTCAGACTCCGCCGACAAACGCACGTGCTATGTAACCTTTCCCGCCGAGCAGGGTTCGTTCACGATCTCGCTCGGCTGGCGTGCTTCCCGTCCGATAACAGCCGATCGTTGCGAACTGGCGATCAAGCACGCCACAGACCTCGAACGACACTTGCCGAAGTAGCCGAAAGCATTGGGAGGGGCGCGCTCATGGCGGACTCGCAAGAGCAACTGAAGACATGGCAGACGTTCAAGCAGCAGGGGATCAACGGGGAGTTCACACTGGACGAGGACATCGGGTCCGCACTGGCTGCACGCTGCGAAACTCTGCTCACCTCGCTCGACGGAATGCTGAAGAAGGCGGAAAACCTGGAGTTCCTTTCCGGCTACGGCGGGCTCCCCTCCGCTCAGCAACTACAGCAGAAATTCCAGCAAAAAGCGGTCGGCGGGGCCACCCACGATCCCAACGACAACGCGATTTCTCGCATCAAGCTGCACATCGAGATCGTCACCACGATGCGCGACGCCTACCTCGCCGCAATCGGTCAGCTCCAGAACGTCGACCAGAGCAACAGCCAACAGATGAACGATCAGACCGAGCAGACCGGCTGACACTCGACACCCGCCCTCCGGCGGGCGGCGTGTGATCGGTAGACCGCGAAGTTCAGCAGATGTCCATAGGTCCTCTCCCATGCGGCCTGGCCGACGGCCTCGAACGTGCTGGTCGTTGTGGTGGCGGGCACCGGGGCTTTCACCACGGGCTGCCCACCCCTGTGGGGAAGCCGGTGCGCCGTGTGAAGGGGCCGTGACGACGCTTCCGGTGCCGAGCGCCGCAGCAACCATACGAGCGCCGATCCGACTGCCTCGAACGTGAATCCACCAACCCTTATCGGGATATAGGCGATCCGTATATCGCGCCGGGCAGGTGCGGTTCCCACCCAGGATGGAGTCCGATCGACGCCAATGCGCTTCCACGACAACAGAACCGGGGGGGATCAGTGACGACCATGTCCACGGGTGAAGCCATCCGCCGAATACGCAAGTCCTACGGCATGACCCAACGCGAACTCGCCACCCTCATGGGCTACACCCAACCGGTCGTCTCCCAACTCGAGAACAACGCCCCCTGCGTCCACGACGTGCGAATGCTGCGCCGAGTAGCCCGCGCGCTGCGGGTTCCCCTTGCCATACTGGTGGTGGACTCGGACGAGGAGGCAGACATGGATCGCCGCAACTTCCTGAGAGCAAGCGCATTCGGCGCGGGAACAGCCGCTGCGAGCGGAGCATTCACCGAGAACGCTGCCGCGACTTCATCCGGCAGCATCCGGGTCGGGGCGAGCGAAGTCGCCGACATCGTGGCGGGCACCAACCAGATTCACGAACTCGACCTGCTCGTCGGTGGCGATCGGCTGTGCAGGGTGGCGGTGAACGGTGTCCGCTACGCCCGCCAACTGCTCGATAAAGGCACCTACACCGACACCGTGAGCCAAGCCCTCACCAGCGCCACCGCCGAAATGATGACCGCCGCCGGATGGGTCCACTTCGACGCCGGACGAACCAGCCAGGCACGCCGCTACTACGCCGAAGCGGCACAGACCGCCACCGCGGCCGGGGACGACATCACCGCGGCCCACGCCCTGATCAACGCCAGCCTGCTCAGTTACGGCGGCAGCTTCTCCCCCACCGAGCTTCCCGAAGACGCACGGCCACGCGAGAGCGTCAACCTCGCCGAGGCCGCCTCCACAGCCGTCCGCCATCAGGGCGGACCTCGGCTTCGCGCTCTCGCCGCGATATATGAAGCGACCGCCCACAGCACGACGGGCAACAGTGGCTCGACGGAAGACGCCATCAAGCGAGCACACCGGGCCTACGAATCGAGCCATGGCAACGATCCGGAATGGGTCTATCTTCCCGAAGCCGCACTTGCCGGCGACACCGGCTGGGCATACATGCGCATCGGCAACCACCGGAAGGCAACAGAACACTTCCAGGCCGCCGTCACCGGCACCAACGCCTGGCCGCGCGAAAACGCCGGCTGGCGAATCAAACTGGCGGAGAACCACATCCTCGGCGGCGAAATCGCTGAAGGATGCCAAATGCTGATCGACCACTTCGACCAGATCAACAGCGTCACCTCCACACGCCTGCGCGCCACCCTCGACGCCATCAGCGACGACCTCCGCCAACACGCCGCGGTGCCGGAAGCGCGGGAGTTCCTGGGAAGGCGCGCGGCGCGGGTGTAGCCGCTGGAACCGTGCGCTTCATGACGCTCACACGCCGCACTCGCTGCGGTGCGGCGCACGGCCGGAGCGGCGCACTGTAGGCGTCGACGGCCGAGGAGTTGCTATCGCCCGCGCTCGCGCTCCCTGTCGATGCCACGTTCGCACTCCCGGTCCCGGTGTCGATCCGGGCTCATCTGTGCCGAGGCGACCATCCGCGACCGCACTGCGTCCTCGACCGGAGCCGCGTGGCTTCGCGCCAACACTTCCCGGGTCAGTACTTGCTCCACCGACCGCCCCTGGTCGACATCGCGCACCATCTCGGCCAGGCGTCTCTCCGGCGCATCGTGGCCACCGCGAGTGCGGGCTTGTCGGGCCGTTCCTAGGCGTGCGTCTTCCCGGCGCTGCGGTATCCCGCCTCGCGGCCGTCACGAACCGCTCGGAACTTCTCCAGATCCAAGCCGGCCGTGCGCTCCGGCGTGATCATCAGGCGCTCCACCTGTCGGCCCGCCTGTTCCAGCGCACAGTCCCGCTCGAGTCCTGCACGGCCCTGGAGCCGCGCCCGCACAGCCCGCACATGCTCGACGCCCAGCTTCCGCACCCGCTCGTTGTGCTCGCCCGCGATCTCGTGCCAGTGCGCCCGCTCGACTTCTTTCCCAATCGTCTCGAGGCCGCTCACCACGTCTTCGCGGCCACGCTCCCGTTCTTCCTCTTTGATCTGTTCCACGGTCCGCAACTGGTCCGCACTCAGGCGCGAACCGAGGGATTGCAGCAGGCCACGCGCCTGCCTGCGCTCGGCCTCTCTGATGTTCTCCAGTCTCTTGGTCAGCCGCTCGTGCTTCTTCTGAAGAGTTTCGGCATCGGCTGGTGGCGTCCCGGCTTCGGCGCGCTCAGCGATTTCCCGGACCTGTTCGCGCACCTGTTCGCGGTGCCGCTCCCGCTGGACCGCCAGATCCTTACCTACCTCGAGCGCCTTCGTGAACGCGCGCTCACGTCCAGGGTCCTCACGTTTCAGAACCTGTTCCCGGGCCTTCTCGCGGACCCCAGGGAGTTCGAGCTGTTCGCGCCGTTCTCGAACACCCGCCCCTGCGTATTGTTGTCGACTGCGTCGCGATCCCTGTCGTATCCGTCCACGGCTACGCCCACCCCCAAATTGTGAAACGGCACTGCGAAAGTTGTCGTGACTACACGTTATTCAGTCGACGAAGCTTCCTCGCGGCGTTTGTCGTCGTGGTAGCCCGAATACTCGCGAAGCGCTGACGCGAAGTACGAGAACATGCCGTCATCCACTTCGGGATCATATTTCTGCATGTCTTTCACGAGCACCCACATGCCGAGTTCGTCCTCGTCCGAGGTATCGCACTCGACGGCGGGATTCACGTGGTCGTAGAAGGAGTTTTCGTCGTCCCAGGAGTGCCAATCGACCCAACGGGCGCCCGCGAACCGAATAAAGCACTCACCCATGAAGCACACGAAGGCATCGACCAGGTCATGGTTCTCGGGTTTCATCGCGGCATCCATATCCGGAAGCCATTCGGCGAGGGCCGCGTCGAGTCGCTTTACCTCCGAGGACCCTTCCGGCCACGGCCCGGCGGGAATGCCCCCCAGCCCGGCGTAGTCCAAGAATTTCCGGACCTGCGCCGCCCGCCGGTCCGGATCGACCCACGTGCCCCATGCGGTCCGCTCGACTTCGAAATCGAGACCCAACTGTTCGTTGCTCTCCACGGCCCCTCCTCGCTCGACGACTCGAGACAGTATGGCCCGTTCGTCCGACGTGGCTGGGGTAGCCGACACACGGCGGAGATGCGCGTCGTCGAGAGTCCGCCGGGCCGAGAAGGTGGCCGTGCGAATCACGGATTCGGTGTCCATCCGGGGATTCGCGGGATGACGGCATCGGGCACCACGAGTGCGCAGGACAGCGTCAATGCTCGGACCGCGCAACCGAAGTGCGCCAAGCCGGGTGCGAGGATCGTGGCCGCGCGAGTGGTGTGCGCGGTGTGCGCGATCAGGGTGGTCGGCATATAGGTGTTTTCGTCGATGGTAAGCACGGTGGTGAGGTGGTAACCGTGGCGGGCGGCGAGTTCGTGCAGGGTCGCCCGATCGGCGAGCGGGGATTCGCTGAGGTCGAGATTCAGCAATCCGAGTGCGGTGTCCATGATTGCCTTTCCGCGCGGCCGGACATGCGGTCGCGGAAGTATCGGTAGTCGTCGTCGCTGACGATCTGGGCGGCGACGCGAGTGGAGCAGTGCCACGGACAGTCGCCGTGCATCTCCAGTGCGTTCGCCGCGTCGGCCGGTGAGCGGACGGGCCAGTGTGGGTTGTCGTGGCGGAGCTTGTCGGCGTGCGCCTGGCGGCGGATGCGGCCTGCTCCATCGGGATGATCACACCGTTCGGCCCGGCCCGGCCAGGCCCTGCGGGGTCAGCGGCCACGGCGACCTCCACTGCTGTCGCGCCGCCGTGTCGACCCGTCCGTTCCGGTGCTCCGTGCCGTCACGGCACGGACTCCGGCGCGCCGGCATCGGCCGGTCCGTCCAGGTGGACGGGCAGGTGTAGGTGGCCGTGGGAGATGAAGCTGGGCAACGGTTTCAGCTCGTGCGGCGCGGCGGCGAGGGTCAGGTGGGGGAAGCGCCCGAACAGGGCGGGCAGCGCCACGGCCGCTTCCAGCCGGGCCAAGGGAGCCCCGAGGCAGAAGTGCGGGCCGTAGCCGAAGGACAGGTGCTCTTTGTGCTTGCGGGCCGGGTCGAACTCGTCGGGGTCGCCGCCGTGCAGGTGCGGGTCGCGGTTGGCCGCGGCGATGCAGGCGAGCAAGGCGTCTCCTGCCTCGATCCGCCTGCCCGCGATGTCGATATCGACGACCGCGTAGCGAAGCGGCAGGTTGGCGACCGGTGGCGCGTGGCGCAATGTCTCTTCGATGATGTTCGACCAGGTGAGAGCGCCGACGCGCAGTCGGCCCAGCAGTTCGGGACGGGTCAGTATCGCGACGGCGGCCTGGTCGATGAGGTTGACGGTGGTCTCGTATCCGGCGCTGATCACCAGCAGCAGGGTGTGGATCAGTTCCTCTTCGGTGAGCCGGTCCGCGTGGTCGTCGCGGTGGCTGATGAGCAGGCTGGTCATGTCCTCGCGCGGTTCGGCGCGGCGGCGGGCCACGAGTGTGGTCAGGATGGCCACCATGTCGGCGAAGGTGTCGTGCGGATCGCGTTGCGGGGAGGTGGAGAAGATCTCGTGCACGCACGCGCGCAGCCCGGCTCGCAGGTCGGTGGGGACACCCATCAGGGTGGCGATCACCCGCAGCGGAACCTGGGCCGCGTACTCCTCGCGGAGATCGATCACCGCCCCGTCCGGACGGGCGGCGAGACCGTCGAGCAGGTCGGTGACGATCCGCCGGATCTGCGGTCGCAGCGCGTCGACGCGGCGGGCGGTGAACGCGGGGCCGACGAGCTTGCGCAGGCGCTGATGGTCTTTGCCGTAGGCGGTGAGCATGTTGCGCACCGACACCCAGGAGATCAGCGGCCAATCGGGCGGCACCTTCCCGGCGATGAAGGCCGGCCAGTGCTGGTGGGCGTCCTTGGATACCCGCCGGTCGACAAACAGATCTCTGAGCACCTGCGGATCGGTGATCGCCCAGGCGCGAATCCCGCCGGGCAATGTCACGGGGACCAGTGGTCCTCTTTCGCGGAGGGCGATGGCCGCACCGGGAATGTCGAGCCCGGTGGGGTCGAGCACGACGGGAGTAGGAGCAGCGACGGGGTGCGGATCGGTCATCGGTGATCGCCTTCGTATTCAGCGGGAAACAGTCGGTGGCGGGACGGGAGTGAAGAGGACGGGCAGCTCTTCGAGGGCCCGGTGGAACGGCCCCGGCCGCCACCGCAACCGCTCGTGCGGCACGGCCGGCGTCATCTCGGGCAGCACGTCGAGAAGCTGGTCGATCGCCTCCCCGGCGATCAGTTCGGCCAGCGCCCGCGCGGGGCAGCGGTGCGGTCCGGCCCCGAGTCCGAGGTGGGACTCGTTGCCGCGGATATTGCCGCCCACGACGGCGGGGTCGTTGTTGCACGCGGCCAGGCTGATCACCACCGGCCGATGCGCGGGCACCCACACCCCGTCCACCAGCTGCGGCTGACGCGGATAGGACATGCAGAAATTCGCGATCGGCGGGTCGCGGAACAGCACATGCGTGAGCCCGTCGCGGGTCGACATCGCACCGCCGACGACCTCGCCGCCGAAGTCGGGGTGGGTCATCATCCACGACACGGTGTTGACGATCAGGTTCGTCAGTGGCTCGCTCGCGGCACCGTAAAGGGTGACCAGCTGGTGGACTGCCTCTTCGTCGGTGAGGGCGGTGGGATGGGCCAGCAGCCGAGAGGTGATGTCCTCCCCCGGCCTGGCGCGTTTGCGACGGACGAGTTCGGCCAGCGCCGCCACCATCAGCTCGTTGCCTGCGGCGACGTCGGTGGTGTCGAAGATCATCGCCATCCCTGTCGCGGCCCGGCCGCTGATATCGGGATCGCAGCCGAGGAGTTCGCTGATCACCTCGAACACCAACGGCGAGGCGAAATCTCGGATCAAGTCGGCCCGGCCACTGCTACAAAACCCGCCGATCAACACCACAGCGATCCGCTCGACCACCTGGCGGGTCCTGTGCAGTTCCACCCTGGCGAGGGCGTCCACAGTGGCCGATCGATAACGCGCGTGCTCGAACCCACTGCTGCGGAGTGCATTCGGACGCCACTGCATCATCGGCCGCACCGGGCATTCCGGCGGGATGCCGCGCTGCCAGACCCGTGGATCGGCCGGGAAATGCTCGGGGTCGTGCAGGATTCTCAGGGCGGTCCAGTAGCCGATCACCAGAGTCGCCGGTACGCCCGGCGCGAGCCAGATCGGCGCCAGTGAACCGAACTGCTCGCGCATGTGGGCGTAGGCGGCGTGCGGGTCGGCGGCGAACTGCTCGGTGTAGATCGGGACGCGGAAATCGTTGTCGGCGTCGTGCGGTGAGCCACGGCCCACGAGGTGCCGAACAGAATTAGCGGAATGCGCTGTAGGCAACGTGATACTCCGGATCGAACGGAATGCGGACGATGCGCACCCACCACGGCGACACTGTTCGCGACTCGCTGATGATGTCGAACTCGTGTGGTGCGGAGCGGCTACCGGTAGCTCGGGCGAACATCCCAGCACAGCGCCTCCTGTGGGGTCGTTGAAGTGGAAGGCACTCGGCACCGGGGCTTTCGCCACCGGCTTCCCTCCTCTCCGGGGAAGCCGCCGCGCCGTGTGAGGGTGAGGACAGCGTCACCCGGTGCCGAGCGCCGGAGCGACCATATGGGCGCGGATTCGGGGGCGCCGAGGGTGAATTCGCCAAGCGTTATCGAGATATGCGCGATTCATATGAGGTGCACGAGCGGATGGGGAACCATCCCTGGCGCCGAGATTCCGATCGCATCGATCAGCCTCCGAGCCAATGGAACTCGGAATGCTTGCGATGACCATGATGCCGGGCGAAGCAACCAGCGAATACGCGAATCCTACGGCATGCCCTGGAGGCGGACACGATGATCGAACGGACTCGTGCCGGACTGGCGCCGTGATTCCATGTCGGGAGCCACTGACGAGGAGATCAATCTTTTCGCTGCTGAGCAGGGCGCGAAAGAGTTGCCGGCGGGCGCATGAGATCCGTGATCCTGAAGGGATGTTGGTGCTGACAGCCCACCAAGGCTATGTATATCAGTTCATCGATTGATCCGATCTCGGTCAGGATGACCCGCCAGCCTGGGAAGCGGAGGAGGATACGGGAGTCAACGGGAGATGGTTTCGGGTATCGAACTGGTTCGAAGGAACACGCCCCAGCGTGGTGGGATACCTGGAGCACATGGCTGCGAGGAAGGAAGCGGGATTAAGGGTGCCACCCTTGCCGCCTGATATCGAATTGCGATGATAGTCATATGACGGATCGGCCGGACATAGCGACAGGAGGCGCGGACCGCAGCGAAAACCGGGTCCTGAACTTCAGTCTCGCCCATGTGATCGACAGCTGGGGCAACTGGCGAGCGTCCGACTCGGCACTCGTGGTATTGCAGGACTATTTCCTTCGGAATGTATCCAAAGCCGACAATTCTGCAGAAATGAAAATCGGAATGGCGTCACTGGATAAGGCAACTCAGTGGATACAGTTTCGAGGAGGGATACCGAGCAAAGTTGGCGTGAAGGGAGGCTGTCGCCGAGGCGGTGATGGATGTAATGGTGATGGATGTAATATTGAATGGGCCCAACGCCTCCGAACCCGCAAAAGTGCTGTACAAACTACTCATGGAATCGAGGATGGCAGAGTGATCGAGCCGCGGTCGAAACCGGATCGGGCAACACAGCAAGCCAGGTTCGAGGCCGCTCTGGCGAGCGCCATGGCAGGCGAAGGGGTCAGCGTCCACGCTGGCGTAGACAACCGAACCTTCAGGGCTCTTGGGAGGCTTACTGGTAGGTCCCCGAATCCGCCGAGCGAGTTGATCGATGCTGCGTACGAGGCTTTCGCGGGTCAACTCGATGGGTCCAACGCCAGAGCCGAGGATACGAAGCTGCCCTGGTTTATGCGCGAGGGCGACGAGACAAATTTGCCCTGACATGTTGATTGCGGAATCGTTCTGGTGGAGGGGAATCCCAGTCATCGGCCTGCCCGATGGCAGTCGCACTCGTCGCAAAGGGCTCCGCAGTGTTCCCGGACCAGCCGCCTTGCAACCACCGGACGCCGCTGGACAGGTTTTCCGACGCCACGAAGTCATCGAAGCCGAGCTGTCGAATCCGACTGCCCACCGCCTCCAACCTCTCTCAATTCCGACGATCGAGCCGCCTAATTACTGGAGGAAACTGTTGATCCGGGCACCATCCGGTCAGTCCGGTGCAAATCCGTTGGTTTCGAATGAGATCACCATAGCAGCAACTGCGGCCGAACCCAGAACGAAAACTACCGTGGACACCAGCGCGAAGACCCGGAGTTGACGCCAGAAAGACAATGCCAATCCGATGGGAATCACGACAAGTATCGGAATCATCCACGTTGCCCAGTACCACATCGATATTGGTTCCGATTCGCCTCGATATTTTTTGGGAACCGGTGTGAGTTCGGGAACATCAAAAACGTTCTGCAGCCACGCAACCGCAGGGAAATAGACGATCACCGCCAGTATGCCACCAGTGACGACACCCACGATCGAGGGCATCAGCGCGTTTTCCGACCCGCTGCTCTTGTCAGTCATGCCTCTACCTACCTCGAGCCCGACCATGCATGTACCGAACTCTCCCCTTGCACAAAGAACGGCTTGGCAAGTCCGAGTTGCTCGCTCTGTGCCATTGTATTCACCGCAGACTGCGCCATATCTCCGTAGTCGGGGTCGGTGCGGGCTGATCGTATCGGCTGACAAGGGAAATGGTCAGAGCCATCCACGTGCTTCAAGACCGCGAACTTCGCGCTGGTCTCGCCCACCTGGAGACTGTACGTCGAGAGATCAGCAGCGTGGTGGGATACCTGGCGCGTATGGAGGCGCGGTAGAGACTGGGGTTGGAGGTGCCCTCCCCTTGCCGCCCGATATCGAATCGCGTTGACTGTGATGTGACGAAGCGGCTGAAGACATAGGAGCGTGCCCTGCCCAAGATTTCGATCAGAGACCTGTTGTACACCGACTTCGACGGCGAATCCGTGGACGACAGTGACGGCACAATACTTGATGCCCTCGACGATCCTCGCTATCAACAACGCGTACCACCACTGCGCGCCCTACTCGAAGACCCGTCGAGCAGCACCCGGTCTCACCATCTATTGGACCGAAGCGGTCATAGCGTTGACGCCTGTAGATGCGGACCCTCAGCGGCATACCTACCACCCCGCGCCGACGCCCACGAGTCCAGAACTCGAATAGAATATTCAGCGGGCCACCCTGGAGCAGCACTTCACGACCGGCCCTGCACTCGACTGTGCGCTCCGCAGTGGGCCTGAATGGGGTGGGAACGCGACCACGTATCTGCACGAAGGCGCGCCGGTCTTGGTGCGGTCGGCATCTACAAGTGGTTGATGGAGGATCGCCTGGTTCGGCGCGCGCACCCGGTTATCTGTCTCCAGGCAACAGCGTGACACTTGTTCAGAGGACGCTTTCCCACCGCGCCTGCGACCCTGCGCCCCCAAGTTCCCCACGGGTGTCGGGGTGATCGGCGTAGTAGACGAGGAAGCGGTAAAGCCGGTGAGGGTCAACCGCGAACTTCCGGAGTTCCAGCCGGATGACGCCATTGTGTGACGCCTTGTCCAGTGACCAGAGCGGCCGGGGGTCGATACCGAACGGCAGCGTCGGCGGCGTGGAATCCTCGCTCCAACGCGCACCCGTCACGCCCGTGATCGAAATCAAAGGTATCTGTTCGTACGCTGGGCCGACCCGCAGCACATCGCTCCATGGGATCTGCACACGCGAGCTCCACCCTTCGTAAACGATCTGCTCGGCTGTCAGCACGATCCGCCCGCGTCGCAATCGCCCGAAGACCGCCAGGATCGGCCCCGAAAGGCAGAACACACCGAGGACTGCGAACACCGCCGTGAGCGGCCAGTGTGTCCGCCAAGCGACACCGGCGATCTCGACCGCACCTCCCAGGAACATGAGTCCGAAGCATGTCCAGATCATTTGATAGGAAACAAAACTCGATGCCGACCCTGGAACGACAGTCGCAGCACGGCCTCGAATCTCAGTGACTACGATTCCCGTCGGGCGGCGCGTGGTGAGCGTTGGAGAAGCCCCCATCGCAACGATCGCCACCATCGCCAGGCCGAACACTGCCATATATTTGGCGAGGGCGCGAAGCGCGCCATCATCGCTTCGCCACATCGCGGTTGCGGCGGCTATACATAGGATGGCCAGAATGAGCAGTACAACGAGAGACCACGCGCGCTTACGGGCGACGCCAGAATATTCACGCCATTCTTTCGGGTAGTCCATGGCCTCAGAAGATCGCATTCCACGCCTTCGAAATTCCGCCACCGATCGTCTCGCCGGTCGATTCCACCGCATCCCACCCGCTGTTGACAGCACCCCCCACGCTCAAACCATCCTCATACAGTGAGTCCACCGCACCTGACGTGAAGATCCCGACCGCGGCACCGACCACGGTTCCAGCAGCGGCGCCAACCAGATTTCCAGGGCCGGGAACAACAGTGCCGATCGCCGCGCCGACACCCGCACCTGCTGCGACGGAAGCGCCGAAACCGGCCAGTCCGGAGACAACAGCCTGCTCGGTAGGCTTCCCATTGTAAATATCGTAAGCAATGCCTGCTGCCGCAAGCGCTCCTCCGACCTTGAATCCGATTCGTGCGCCTCTACTCTTGGCATTGTCAGCTTCGTCGAGCAGTTCACCGGCCTTGAGCGTTTGCTGACGCGACCAGTCCATATCGCGATACACTACTTCGCGAGGAGTTCCTACTGGAGCATTCTTGGCTTCGATCAAGGCCTTCAGGGCCTCGCTGGACGCTGCAGCGGCCCCCTGAAGCAGCATTGACGAATGCTTAATGGCCAGCGCTCCTGCCGCACCGTTGATCATATCGCCGATAACTATGAACCATTTATCTTTGACATCGTTTTGCATATTCTTCCAGGTCGACGCCCAGAAAGTTTCTCGCGAGCGGACCTGTTCCGCCGCAAGCGCGGCAGTGTTGTATGCCGATATCAGGTCTTCGGAAGCACCTGCGGGCTCGGCAATGGAATCATCCGCGACGGATAGACCCGCAGCCGTCGCCTCCGTTCTGATGTTTGCCATGTCGACCTGCGCTTGCTCCACCATGTTGGCCAAGCTATCGATCTCCGTGGCGTAGCGCTGTACTTCAGTGACGAGATCGTGGGACTTGTTGGAGGTATTGCGCACTTTGATCGTAAACGCTTCACCTGCTTCGCCATCCCAGCCGGATTCGGCAAGCACCTTGACTCTGTCGAGGTCTCCCGACGAAACTGA